>CAYOQB010000059.1:0-28522 GCA_964406035.1 uncultured Solibacteraceae bacterium
CGCTCGCAGATTCGTACCCCCCAGATCGACGCCGATCGAGTATTGGCTCATGAATCCAGCATGATAGCAGCCGGAGATGTATAGTTACGAAAACCGATGAACGCGGAAACTTTGTTCGGTCTTGCGAACCTGGCGGTTATGCCGGGATGGATGCTGCTCACTTTCGCCCCGCGCTGGCGCTGGACCCAGCGCTACACTGCGTTCGCCGTCCCCCTGCTGTTGGGCACTCTTTACGCCTGGTTGTTTCTGCGGCACTCGCCCGGTGCGGAGGGCGGATTCAGTTCCCTGGCGGAGGTCGCGAAGCTGTTCGATCGTCCCGAACTGCTGCTCGCCGGGTGGGTCCACTACCTGGTTTTCGACCTCTTCATCGGCAGTTGGGAGGTCCGCGACGCCGGACGGCACGGATTGCCGCATCTGCTGGTGATCCCCTGCCTGGTGCTTACCTTCCTCCTCGGCCCGGTGGGTTTGCTGCTATACCTGATCCTGAGGGTTACCCTCCGGAAGGTAATCGATGCTGACCAGGGCCTTTGATCAGATTCGCGCCAACTCCTGGCTGTGGTGGGCCGGGTGGTTCAACATCGCGCTGCTGGCGGTCTCGCTCGCCGGGTTGCTGCTGGACACGCGGCAGGTCCTGGGCATCAATCCCTGGATCAAGCCCATCAAGTTCGAAGTCTCGGTGCTCACGTTCGTGTGGACCATGGCGGTGCTGCTGCACCACGCCCCGGCGCCGCCCAGACCTAGACGGATCATCAGTTTTCTGATCTTCCTCGCGATGGGCATCGAGATGAGCATCATTGTCGGCCAGGCGGCCCGCGGCAAGCTGTCGCACTACAACAATGATTCCCCCGCCGACGCCGCGCTGTTCGGCATCATGGGCCTGTTCATCGTCGTCAACACGGCGATGGCGGCCTGGACCTTATACCTGTACCGCAAGCCGTCCCATTCCCTCACCCCTGCTGTTCTCTGGGGCATCCGTCTGGGACTGATCCTGTTCCTGCTGACCAGCGCGGAAGGCTTCCTGCTGGTCGCCAACCGGGCGCACACTGTCGGCGCCCCGGATGGCGGTCCCGGACTTCCCTTCCTGAACTGGAGCACCCGATTCGGCGATCTCCGCGTGGCCCATTTCGCCGGAATGCACGGGCTCCAGATCCTGCCCCTGCTGGGGCTCTGGTTTTCCACTCGCATTGTGCGCGCCGCCTTCGCCCTGATGGCCGCCGCCGTCGTCTTGCTCACGGTTCAGGCGTTGAACCGCATGCCTTTCCTGCCGCTGTAGCGGCGTAGGACTCCGGCACCCAAGATCGGCGGTACGAAGCCTTCCCTCTTCGCCCCGCCTCTAACCAGGGCAAAGGAGAATACTGCCCATGGCCATTACTACAACCTCGACTACGGTCGTCGGAGTTTTCGACACCACGGAACAAGCGGAGCGCGCCGTTCGCGAGCTGACGCAGAGCGGTGTGTCGCGCGACGATATCAGCCTGGTCGCCAATGACCGCGAAGGACGCTGGGGCTCCAGCCTCGGACAATCTTCCAGTTCCACGGGAACCACCGGAACCATGCCCGATGCCAATGAGTCGGAAGTTGGGCGCGACACCGCGATCGGAGCGGGTATCGGAGCACTAGGCGGCCTGCTGCTCGGTCTTGGAGCGCTGGCGATTCCCGGGATCGGTCCCGTGGTCGCCGCCGGACCCCTCATGGGGATGCTGGGCGGGGCGGCCGTCGGCGCCGCTGGCGGCGGATTGGTCGGCCTGCTGCGCGAACAGGGCATCCCGGACGACGATGCCAACCTCTACGCGGAGTCAGTTCGCCGCGGAGGCACCCTCGTCACCGTGCATGCTTCCAACGGACGAGCCGACGAGATCTGCCGCGTGCTCGATCGCAACGGAGCGGTGGATGTGGAGGAGCGTGGCCGCTCCTATCGCGAGTCCGGTTGGAACCGCTTTGACGACGATTCGTCCCAGTATTCCGGCGGAACGCTGGGCATCGGCGGAATGGGCGGCGGCACGCACAGCTCCGATCAATCCTCGGGCTCCAGTTCGCAGGGAATCACCGGCAACACCGGCTACACCGGCGGCGAGCGGCGCTCGGGAAGCGTCCTTTCCCGCGGATCGGGCGGCGCCACCGGCAGCGGCGTCGATTGGGGCGCCAGCCGCAGCGTCACCGAGCGCGGCGAACGCCGCGGCACCTTCTCTCGGGTCTATTCCCCGTCGGCAATGGGCAGCGGATATAGCGGCTCGGGCTCGAACGTCGATGACGACGATTTCCGCCGGCACTGGCAGTCCAACTATTCCTCGAGTGGAAGCGACTACGAAAACTACCGCGGCGCTTACGAATTCGGCGGCCGCTCGGCTCGCGACAGCCGGTACTCCGGGCGGAGCTGGGACGACGTTCAGGACACCCTGAAGACCGACTATCTCCGCAACAACCCGAACAGCACCTGGGACAACGCCAAGGGCGCGGTTCGCTATGGTTGGGAGAAGATGACGGGCAAGCGCGACTAAAGCTGCCCGAAGGCATGGGAGGCGCGTTCCGGACTAGCCGCCGGGCGCGCCTTTCCCTTTACTGAGCCGGTTTTCCTCGCAACATTTGCAATCCCAGCGCCCACCTCCGCTGGAATCCCTTCCAGTAGCGATTCCCGCTGCTGTCCGACCCGCTGCTGAAGCCTCCCGTATCGGGCTGACCGGGAGCAGCGTTCCATTTCAGTCCGTTCGCTTTCTCCGGCACATCCAGAAAGGCTCGCCGGCTCGGATCGCCCTTCAGGTGCAGATCGAGAAACGCGGTAATGAAGTGCTGGTTGATGGCCGCGATGCGGTCCTTGCGCCACACCGGTTCATCGAAGAACGCGAGCGCGGCGAAGCTCCCCTGGGCTTCCGGAGGCGCTGGATTGCCGCCGGTGTTGTGCCTGGCGTTCTCATACACCAGCAGATAGCGATCCGAATTCACCGCGCCCTCGAACGCCTTGCGCGTCCCCTGCTCAAAGCCCGACACATCGTCCTGATCGCCGGCGATGAACAGCGCCGGAACGCGGATCGCGGCCAGACCCTCGGCATCCCAACTGTTGATCGGCGGCTGCGCGCCCCACGGGGCGATGGCGACAATTGCCTTCAGCGCGTCACGCTTCCTGGAATGGAAGCCGGGATTGCCGGCCATCAGTTCCTCCAGGTACCCGCCGGGAACGAGGTTCGCCACCGCGCTCTTCCGGCTGTACCCCGCGCCCGCGCTGGCCAGCGCTCCATAACCACCCATCGAATAACCCACGATGGCCGCTCGCGAGGCATCGGCGATGCCTTTGAGGAAATGACCCGGCTCCCGCGCCAGCCTGCCTATCTGATCGATCGTGAACCATTGATCCTTGGACCGGTTCAGCAATGTGCTGGGGAACTCGCGGATCGCGCCGAAGACAGAATCCGTGTGATCGATCGCCGCCACCACGTAACCCTTGGAAGCCAGGTTCTCGGTCAGATACGTCAGGAAGGTCCGGGAACCCGGATATCCGTGGGAAACGATCACCAGCGGAAACGGCCCGCCATCGGCCGCGGGAGGCGCGTCCCGCTGCGCCTTGCCGGGAATTTCGAAGCTGGCGGGCAGCCCGGGCCAGGATCGCGGCATGGGGCTGGTGTAGGATGTCAGCTCCTTTGCGCCGTCTGGAACGACTGCCGGGTACCAGATCTCGAGGGTCAGTTTGCGGTCGTACAGCGGCGCTTTCTTCGTTTCCTTGTCGAATTTCAGGATGTCCGGCTGGCCGGGATGGACAAGCTCCAGGGTCCGCACGCCCACTTTGTACGGGCCGCGATGCGCGAGCTCCGGCGCGTCCGCCGGTGGAACGCTGTAGGGTTGCTGCGCCAGCAGAGCGGACGCGCAGAGAAAGCCCAGTAGTCGAAGCATGGGAACCATGTTCCCAGATCGCGCCAGCCTCTCGCGCGTCGCGCAAACGCGGTACTACCGTGACCTGGGCAACTTGCGTCCAGGAGCGGGGCAACCGTCCCCCGTGCCGCCCGTGGTGCGGGAACTGCGTCCACCAAACGGGGCACCCCTCCCGTGTGCCGCCGTAGTGCCGCCTTGACTCGCCAAGATCAAGCACATAAACGCGGCATTACAGCCGGTCCGGGCCACTGCGTCAATCAAAGCGGGCAACCGTTCCTGATGCCGCCCGTAGTGCCGCCTTGACTCGCCAAGCTCACGCAATCATTCCGCGTAATCGCGGCCGTGGGCAACCGCGTCCCCCAGGGCGGGCAACCGTTCCCCGTGCCGCCCCTCGTGCGGCGCGAGCGCGAAACCTCTCAGTCGGGCAGCTTCTTCGTCTTGTAGTTGTCACACTGGCAGCAGTCGCTGCAGCGGCGGCAGCGCTCGCAGCGGTGATTCCCGCAGGCGTCCTTGGTGCAGAACACGCAAATCTCCACGGACGGTTCGCCGCAGATGGAACAGGTGTAGACCGGGGTGGAGGTGGAAGGTGTCATGGCCTTACGGTTTCTCCTGCTTGGGCGGCTCCGCCGCCTTCTTCCGCACCGGCTGGCGGCTCAACGACCCGCGGCATCGCTGCGCTTCCTGGTCGGCGATTTGAAACTCCTGCTCGCGCACTTTCGCCAGATCGAGCAGCAGCGGACCCAGACGTTCGCGATTCGTGGTCACCTCGTTAACCTGGCTCTGGACGAGATCCGCGAGCGCGGGATTCTGATAGCGCCGGATGCCTTCCACGATGGACTTCATCCGGTTCTCCAGGCTTTCCAGGCGCAGGTACAGCGCCAGCGCCGGGCTGATCTGCTCCGGCTTGCGGCTGAAATCCGCCGCCGCCGCGCGTCCGGATTCGATCTCATGCTTCAGGGATTGAAACTGTTGCAGGTAGACCTCGGAAGCTCCCCTGGCGACCCAACTGGAGGGTTCGGCCTCCTCCAGCAGCGGTTTCACGCGATCCAGGCTGCGCACCAGCGCGTCAATGGATTGCCGCGTATCCCACTCGGCCGGCGCCGACTGCCCGAAAGCATTGCTCGCGAACATCAGGAGAACAATCGCCCAGAACTGCCTGACCATGTTTTCAGTGTCGCACGGGGAACGCGGGATCGCCTCAGTTCCCGTTTGGAGGCGGCGGAGGAGGAGGCGGCGGTGGCGGAGGAGGCGTCGGTTGGGTGGAGCCTGGCAGACCCGGTCCGGGCGAACCGCCCGGAGCGCCGGGAGCGCCGCTTCCGCCGCGATTTCCGATCTGCTGCGTGGCCGTAATTACCGCATCCAGGATGGTGCGCATCCCGCTGCGAGCGACCTGGCCGCGGTCGAACAACTTGGCTTCCAACGGCTGGCCGCGCGATACCTTGATGGACTGCCCCACGCTCAGGATCTTGGCTTCGCCCCGCGGCAGCAGAGCATGCTGCACGCCCACTTCGCCTTCGATCACTTCCACCACCGTGGATTCATCGTCGTCAGTGACAGCGACATCGAAGATGGTGCCGCGCACGGTGATTACCGCGGTCGGCGTCAGTACCCGGTTCGGATTCGGGCGATTGCCCCATTTCTGGATATGGACCCGCACGCGTCCCACCAGGACATCCAGCAGATCGCCCCAGGTGGGCGGATTCTTCCGGAAGACAATGTGGGAGTTCGGGAAGACCTCGAAACGGCTGCCGTCGGAAACCTGGAACACGGCATGGCCGTCCGGACCCGTAACGATGGTTTGCTTGACCTGGATGGAGTCGCCCGGACTGAGGGCCCACGGCTGGTTGTCGCGAAGCACATCCACACGTCCTTCTGCGACAATGACTTTAGCTGCGGTATCGCCGGAAAACTGCGCCGAACACACGAGCGCCGTCATGGCCAGCAGCCACACTGCTTTCGTGATACTGAGGCTCGACACACGCATAAAGACCCCGGACGGGAGACCGAGCCGTCCGCTCCAACCACCAGCAGAACATCAGTCTACCACCAAAATTGCAGTAGCAAGTGAGCAACCGGGGCATTTCTTGATGCAAATCAGCAGTTTTCCCCGGTTTTCGCCGATTGTAAGGGATACAATGGACTCGGCGCATGAGTCATAAGGCTACACAGCGCGGCGTGGCGGTCATCGCCTTGGTTTTCAGCAGCATGGCGTTCGCCCCGGCGAGCCTTGCCCAAACCGAGTGGCGGCGTGTCGGCAATGCCGGCATCGACCTAGGTCTGGCGTCCGTGGCCGGAGGTCCCGTAATCCGGGTTTGGTTCTCCCCCGACGGCGCCAGCGTTTATGCCCGGACTCAGGCGGGTAAAACGTTCGTAACCAATGACTTCGAGCAATGGCGGCTTTCTGCTGAAAGCGAGCCCCCAGCGCGCGGCGCTAATATCCGGGTGGCCCGCCTGCCCGAACCCGCCATGGCGACCCGATCGCGATCTCAAAGAGAAACAAGGGTTTACGCATTCGGCAGGTTCGTCTACCGATCCGACGACGCGGGCTCCAGTTGGACCAACGTCACCGCCCACCGCGAGCAAAGCCTGATCGGCGAGGGTGTAGCGGATCTGGCCGTGTCGCCGACCGACCCGGACGAGATCCTGGTCGCGGCCGCGACCGGATTGTGGCGATCCGTCGATCAGGGCGTTAGCTGGACCGGAGTCAGCCACAATCTGCCGGCGCTGCCGGTGGATCGCCTGCTGGCCACGCCAGGGGAAGGGCGAGGGGTTCAGATTGCGCTCGCGAACCTGCAGGGGGATCCGCAGCCCGTGGAGTGGATGCCGGGTGAAAAATCGGCTTGGCGTCCGGTGCTGAACGGCGGGCTGGCCGCGGAAACCAACGGCCGTCTGGCCCTTTCGGCGAACTTCGGCGCGGTGATCACCGCGCTGCGGACCGCGGGTGATTGGATCTACGCGGGATCCGCCGACGGCCGGCTGTGGGTATCTAACGATGCCGGACGCTCCTGGCGGACCTTCGGCCTGCCCGCGGGTCCGGTCTCCCGGATCTGGGCGGATGCCGCCGATCCGCGCCTGGCCCTGGCGGTGGTCGGCAGGCCGGGCGCCGGTCCGCGAGTGCTGCGAACCCAGAACGGAGGTCAGTTTTGGGACGATCTGACCGCCAACCTGCCGGAGCAGGCGACGGTGAACGGCGTTATCGCGGATCGTTCCACGGGCGCGGTTTACATCGCCACCAGCATCGGCGTTTTCTCCACCCTGGCCGACCTGATGCGGGCGGCGCCGGCTACCCCCTGGGCGAGGTTGGACGGACTACCTCCAGGGTCCAGCGCCAAGGATGTGCTGCTGGACCGGAATGGTTACCAGCTCTATGTTGCCCTGGAGGGTGAAGGGGTCTATGCGGCCATGGCGCCGCATCGCGACCGGGCGCCCAAGGCATTGAGCGCGGCGGATTACTCCGAGCGCGCGGCCGCCCCCGGATCGCTGCTGAGCGTGGTCGGCATGCAGGTGCGGCAGGCTCAGGCCAACGGATTCCCGGCGCCGGTTCTATCCGCGGACGCGGGAGAATCGCAGTTGCAGGTGCCGTTTGAAGCACAGGGATCCACGCTGTCGCTGGCGTTGGATGGCGCCCGATTCGGTCTCCCGCTGCGGGAAACCTCACCCGCCATTTTCGTGGATCGCGACGGCGCGCCGATGGTCCTGGACGCCGATTCCGGCCTGGTGCTCGATGGCGCCAAGCCGGCTCGCAGCAACTCGCGGATTCAGATTCTGTGCACCGGTCTCGGCCGGGTCCGGCCGGAATGGCCCACCGGAGTCGCCGCGCCGTTGGACAACCCTCCGGCAGTCGTTTCGGATGTCAAGGTTTACCTGGATCGCATTCCGGTTGACGTAACACGTGCCGTTCTGGCCCCCGGCTACGTGGGCTTCTACCTGGTTGAGGTCGAGTTGCCCAAATTGGTGAACTACGGACCCGCGGAGCTCTACGTCGAAACCGGCGGACAGGCGAGCAACCGCGTGCGAGTGTATATTGAACCGTAGGGGCTAGAAATAAACCAATGACCAGACGTATCTTCGTTGGCTTCGCGACGGTGGGAATCCTGTTTGCGCAGCAGGCGGCCGCGCCCAAGGAGCAGATCGAGAAGCTCGCTCCTTACTATCCGACTCCCGAAACCGTGGTCCAGCGCATGCTGGAACTCGGCGGCCTGAAGGCAGGCGAGAAGATGTTCGATCTCGGCTCCGGCGACGGCCGGATCGTGATCATGGCGGCGGACAGGTTCAAGGCCGATGCCACGGGCATTGAGTTTGACGACTCCCTGCACAAGCAGAGTTCGGATCGCATTGAAAAGATGGGTCTGAAAAAGAACGCGCGTATCATCCACGGGGACATCTTCAAGCAGGACTACTCGTCGGCGAACCTGCTGACCGTATACCTGCTGCCGACCTCGAACGACAAGATCCGCCCGATGCTCGAAAAGCAGTTGAAGAAGGGGACGCGGATCGTCACCCACGATTTTGAGTTCTCGGCCTGGACTCCGGTAAAGACCGTGGATATCGACGACGACGGCGAGGGCCGCAGCCACCGGCTGTTCCTCTACGTCCGCTAGAGAAAAATGCTCCCTTACTTATGGCGCGTCTCCTTGCGCGCCGTGCGTGCGATTCTGGCCTTCGGATGCACGCTGTTGTACTGGTTCGCCTATCCTGCGCCGCAGTTCCTGGTTGTTCTATTGCTGAGTGTTTACACCACGTTCAGCATCGTGGCGCTGTTCTCCAGGCGGATGGAAACGGGCACCTACGCGATCGGGAGCCTGGCCGCCGACACCGGTTTCTTCCTGCTGTGGATCTCCATCGGGACCACCGCCGCCGGGGGCTGGCTGGCGGTGATCACCTGGGCCTACCTGATGTCTTCCGCGATCCTGCACCATGACTGGATTCGGACGGTGATCGTGTCCAGCGCGGCCATGGTGCTGGTCTTTTTGATTCCGTCGGGCGACACTCCGCAGCTTCGCGCGGTCGTTGTCGCCGGCGGCCTGGTGGCGAGCATCGGCGCGGTACACAAGCGGCATCTGCTGGACCGTCTCTCGCATGCCTCCCGCCAGGCGGTGTTGTACCGCAGCGAGGCACAGGGCTCCCGCGAAGCGGAACGGCAGCGCATCGCCCACGATTTTCACGACGGCCCGCTGCAAAGCTTCATCAGCTTCCAGATGCGGCTGGAGATTCTGCGCAAGCTGATGAACCGCGACATCGACGCCGCCGCCGACGAATTAAAGCAGTTGCAGGATCTTTGCCGCGCTCAGGTCAGCGAGCTTCGCAGCTTTGTCCGTTCCATGCGCCCGGCCGAAGAGGGTGTGAGCCTGGGCGCTTCGGTGAGCCGCATGGTGGAGCAGTTCCAGCGCGACACCAACATCTCGGCGTCATTTTTGAGCGGCGACTTCCTGGATCCGGCCGAAACCGAAACCTCGCTGGAGCTGCTGCAGATCCTGCGCGAGGCGCTGAACAACACGCAGAAGCACTCCCACGCCACCCGGGTGGCGATCTCGCTGGCGAAGGTGGACTCCAAGCTGGAAATCTCCATTGAGGACAACGGGTCGGGCTTCCCGTTCAGCGGCGTCTACAACCTGGAAGAACTGGAGTTGCTTCGCCTCGGCCCCGGCAGTATCAAGCGGCGGGTGAAGATGCTGAACGGCGAAATGACCATCGATTCGCGGCCCGGCGCGGGCGCCGGACTGCACATCCGGGTGCCGGTGTGAAGCCGCTTGCCCTCGCCGCGACCATCCTCCTGATGGGATGCGGCCGATACGCGGAGTTCACGCTGCCTTCCGTTCCCGGGGAAGCGCCACGGAGCTTCATGTGGGAAGTGCGGCCGGACCCGGTGCTGGGACGTGGTTCGGGCTGGGACGCCGTCGACGTCCTGAACCCTTCCGTAATCCGTTTCCAGGATCGTTATCTGAACCTCTACTCCGGCTACGACGGCAAGACCTGGCACACCGGCGCCGCCGAATCCCGTGACGGGTGGGAATGGCGAAGGCTGGGCCAGGTTCTGTCTCCCGAGGGCTGGGAGGGCTCCTACATCGCCGCCAATGGCTCGGCGATCGTTCATCGGGGCGAGATCCTGTACTGGTATCAAGCCGGCGATCCGGTCCGCATTGCACTGGCCCGCTCAAACGATGGAGTGAACTGGAAGCGCCACTCCGCCGCCGTGCTCGACACCGGGCCACGGGGCTCGTGGGATGAGCGGGGAGTGGCCGACCCTTATGTGATCGCGGCGGAGGGCAGGCTGGTGATGTATTACCTCGGCGTGGACCGCGCGCGGCGGCAGCGCCTGGGCGTGGCGATATCCGACGACGGCGTCACCTGGACCAAGCTGCGGTCCAACCCGGTTCTGGAACTCGGCGCATTCGGTGCTTTCGACGAGATCGGGCTGGGCGAGCCCGCGGTCTGGGCCTCGCACGGGCACTATTGGATGCTCTACACCGGACGCGACCGCGATGAGGTGCGCCGCATTGGCTTGGCGCGCTCGCGGGACGGCGTCCGTTGGGAACGCGACACCCGCGCCCCGGTGCTGGCAGGAGCTCAACCCTGGAACGCCAAAGTGATGTGCGACCCCTCGGTGGAGGTCACGCCGCAAGGCATTCGCGTGTGGTTCGGCGGAGGCGACGTCGCGCACCCCGCCGAGAACATCCACGGGCAAATCGGCCTCGCGATTCTAAAGCCGAAGTAGGTTATTTGTACGCCGCGACGCCGGTAACGCGCTCGCCGATCACCAGGCAGTGGATGTGATCCGTGCCCTCGTACGTCTTCACCGTTTCGAGGTTGCACATGTGCCGCATGATCGGGTACTCGTCCATAATGCCGTTGCCGCCCAGCAGGTCCCGCGAGGCGCGGGCCACATCCAGGGCGATGGCGACGTTGTTCCGCTTCAGCATCGAGATGTGCGACGGCTCCAGCTTGCCCGCGTCCTTCAGCCGCCCGATGTGCAGCGCGAGCAACTGCGCCTTGGTGATCTCGGTGATCATGTCGGCGAGCTTCTCCTGCACCAGCTGATGCGACGCGATGGGGCGGTCGTCGAACTGCTTGCGGAGGATCGAGTACTGGCGCGCGGTCTCGTAGCAGTCCATCGCCGCGCCCAGAACGCCCCAGCCGATCCCGTAGCGAGCTTGCGTCAGGCAGCTCAGCGGGCCCTTCAGCCCGCGCGCGCCGGGCAGCATCGCCGACTCCGGCACCACGACGTCCTGCAGGTGCAGCATCGCAGTCACGCTGGCGCGCATCGACAGCTTGCCGTGCAGCTCCTGCGCCTGGAAACCGGGCGTGCCCTTCTCCACCAGAAATCCGCGGATGCCCTCTTCCGCGCGAGCCCAAACCAGCGCGACATCAGCCAGAGTCCCGTTGGTGATCCACGTCTTGGACCCGTTCAGGACCCACTGGTCGCCTTTCTTTACGGCTTTGGTGAGCATGCCGGCGGGATTGGATCCGAAGCCCGGCTCGGTGAGACCGAAACATCCGATCGCTTCGCCCTTGGCCATCGCGGGCAGCCAACGCTGCTTCTGCTCCTCGGTGCCGTAGGTATGAATGGGATACATCACCAGCGCGCCCTGCACGCTGGCGAAGGATCGAAGCCCGGAATCGCCGCGCTCCAGCTCCTGCATCAGCAGGCCGTACTCCACGTTCGACAAGCCGGCGCAGCCGTAGCCTTCGAGATTCGCCCCGAAAAACCCGAGCTTGCCCATGCGCGGGATCAGGTCCAACGGGAACCTGCCTTCGTTGTAGCAATCGCGGATCACCGGAATCACCAGATCTTCCACGAACTGCCGCGCGGTGGACCGGACCAGCTTTTCCTGGTCGGAGAACTGCGAATCGATGTTGAGGTAGTCGACTCCCTGAAATTTGGCCATGGGTTTAATCCAATATGGTATCGCGAAACCCGCTCAGGCCAGCGTCTTGTCCTTGGCGTAGCACACAGGATCCAGAGGGCATTCCGCGCATTTCGGCTTGCGCGCGACGCAGGTCTGCCGCCCGAAATGGATCACCTGGTGCGAGAACAGGATCCAGCGATCCTGGGGCAGGATCTTCATCAGATCCTTCTCGATCTTCACGGCGTCCGACTGCCGGGACAGGTCCAGCCGGTTCGCAATGCGGGTGACGTGCGTATCCACTACGACCCCGGAAGGGATGCCGAACCCGGTGCCGAGCACGACGTTGGCGGTCTTGCGCGCCGCGCCTGGAACGGTGGTGAGCTGCTCGATGTCGCGCGGGATCTCGCCTCCGAACTGTTCGATCAGCGTTCGCGCCGCGCCCTGGATGCTCTTCGCCTTGTTGTTGAAGAACCCCGTGGACTTCACATCCATCGCGATCTCCCGCACATCCGCATGAGCGAGATCCTGCATGGTGGGGTACTTCGCGAACAGCCCGGGCGTGACTTTGTTTACCCGCTCATCGGTACACTGTGCGGACAGAATCGTGGCAACCAGCAGCTCCCAAGGGTTGGAGTGGTGCAGCGCGCAGGTGGCGTCCGGATAGAGCTTGTCCAGCGTGTTGAGAATCTTCCGCAGCCGCGCCTGCTTTTCGGCGGCGGTCTTCGGCTTGGGAACCTGCCTGGGCGGGGTGACGTTTGGCATGGGCGCAAACGAACCCACATAATAGCATTTGCTTTCCATGACGCTTCCCGATGATCTGCTGAAGCGCATTCTGGCGATCCGCGATCCCATACCCTCCGCGGCGCGCGAGCCGGTCCACGTGGTGTACGGCGGGGCGCATCTCTACGCTCCCGGATCGGCTGCCAAGTTGGGCCGCATCGCACTGAAGACGTTCGAGTTGTTCGGCGATTTCCCGGAGCTCGCCCCGGTTCGCGACAAAGTGATCGAGAAACTGCGCCGCGAGCCGGTGGAGGACCAGCGGATCGACTTCGAAGACGGCTACGGGTATCGCGGCGATGCGGAAGAAGACTCGCATGCGATCGCCGCCGCGCAAGCCATGAAGGAATCGGCGGAAACGCTTCCGCCCTTCTGCGGCATCCGCATCAAGCCGTTGACGGCGGCTTCGTACGCGCGTGCCGCACGGACGCTGGAACTCTTTCTGACACACCTGGGCGACCCGCCCGCCAACTTCGTCGTGACCCTGCCGAAAGTCACCGTGCCCGAGCAGGTAGAGGCGCTTCTGGCTTTGCTGCCCGCTGTGTTGAAGATCGAAGTGATGATCGAAACGCCGCAATCGATCTCCTGCTTGAGCGAGATCGCCGCCGCCGGCTCGGGACGCATCGCCGCGGCGCACTTCGGCGCGTACGATTACACTGCCGCGCTGGGCATCAGCGCCGCCGATCAGGACATGCTGCATCCCGCCTGCGACCTGGCTCGCGGGCGCATGCAGTCTGCGCTGGTCCCGCTGGGAATCCGCGTGTCCGACGGCGCCACCAACGTTCTGCCCGCCGGAACCGATGCCCAAGCGGTTCACGCGGCGTGGCGGATTCACATGCGTCACATACGCCATTCCCTGCGGAACGGGTTCTATCAAAGCTGGGACCTGCATCCCGCCCAACTCGTTTCGCGCTACGCCGCGGTATACGGCTATTTCCGCGAGAATCTACCGCAAGCGTCCGAGCGGCTGCGCAACTTCCTGGATCGGGCGGCGCAGGCGACGCGTTCCGGGCAGGTGTTCGACGACAAAGCCACCGGAGAAGGCCTGCTGAACTTTTTCCGCCGCGCCCTGAACTGCGGCGCGATTGAGGAATCGGAAC
Organism: uncultured Solibacteraceae bacterium; assembly: GCA_964406035.1. Taxonomy (GTDB): domain Bacteria; phylum Acidobacteriota; class Terriglobia; order Bryobacterales; family Bryobacteraceae; genus JAIEPW01. The sequence goes on from CAYOQB010000059.1 coordinate 13,586, forward strand.
TGCCGGGGATCTCGCGTGCCGATCTCCACGGCGACCTCTTCGGAGCCCGTGCTTGAAAGCGGTTCCGCCGCTGCTGGGACTAATCGCGTTCGGATTGTCACTGGCGGGCAGCTTCCACTTCGACGATCACGCGCTCTTCTCCGATCCCGCGATCACCTCGGCCGGGGGGTGGCTGGACGTCTGGAGTCTGAGGCAAACTCGCCCGCTGACGTGGTTCAGCTTCTGGCTCAGTTATCAGCTTTCGGGCGCGAACCCGATGCTCTGGCATGCGTTGAACCTGGCGCTGCACCTCGGCTGCGTCTGGCTGGTGTACTCGACTCTCCGGCGCGTGATCCCGGAGAACGCGGCGATCCTGGCGGCCTGCGTCTTCGCCGTGCATCCGCTGCAAGCGCAGGCGGTGAATTATGTGTTCGCGCGCGCCACGCTCCTGATGACGCTGTTTTGCCTGGTCTCGTTCCGGTCCTGGCTGCAGGGGAAGCCCTGGCACGCAGTTGGCTGGTTCGTTCTGGGGCTCTTGTCGAAAGAGGAGTGCGCTGCCTTTCCTCTGTTTCTCGCGCTGTTCGACTGGGCGCGATCGCGCCAGGTCAACGCGAGGCCGGTTGCCGCGATGCTGGCGGTGACTCTGGCGGCGGGCGCGCGGGCGGTGTGGGCCACCAGCGCTGTTGCGGGTTCGGGCTCCGGCTTCACTGCTGGCATCGCGCCCGTAGATTACTTCTTCACCCAAGGCTTTCAGATCCTGCGATACGTGGCGCTGCTGATTTGGCCTCACCCGCTGACCGTCGATCCGGAAGTCACCCTTCGCGGCGCCGTCCCCGGGCTGCTCGCCTGGGCTCTGGTGATCGTGACTTCGGCCCTGTTGTACCGGCGGGGCGGGCCATTCGGTTTCTGGGTCGCGGCGGGCGTCCTGCTGCTGCTGCCTAGCTCCTCCATCCTCCCCGCCGCGGACCTCGCTGCCGATCGCCGCATGTATCTGCCGATGCTGGGGTTCGGGGCTGCGCTGGGGATCGCCATGAGCCGCGCGCCCCGCGCGGTGCTCGCCGTTCTGCTGGTGTGGACCTCGCTCAGCGTTCGCCAGACTCTGCTGTGGCGCACCGAGGAGTCGCTCTGGACCGAAGCCGTGCTGCACGCGCCGGGCAAGATCCGGCCAAAGATCCAACTCGCGCGTGTCCTGCCGCCGGAACGCGGGCTGGTGCTGATCCAGCAGGCGAAAAAGATTGACCCTTCCAATCCTCTGCTGGCATCCGAGGAGGGGAGGATATACCTCGAGAGCAACCGTCCGGATCTTGCCCTGGAAGCCTTCGGGCAGGCGCTGGCGCTGGAACCGGAATCGGCCCGCGCGATCAACAATCGGGCGGTGGCGATGGCGGCCCTGGGTCAGATGGAGACCGCCAAAGCGGAATGGCTGCGGGCCTTGGACAAGGACCCCTGCCTGTTCGATGCGCGGCTGAATCTGAGGAAGGCCGGGTCGCAAGCGCCGCCGCCTTCGTCGTGCCGCTTCACTCCGGATCAGGCAAAAGCTCTCGGGTTGTGACGAGACACAATGATTTTGGAACGCACCCCCAGTCAGATTTCCCAGGGCGCCACCGGTGTGCTGCCGCGTTCGTTGCGCCGCTACGAACTCAGTTGCGAGATGCTCACCCGGCTTTCCTTGCGCGAGACATTCGCGACCTTCGAACGCCCGGAAAACCTGGCCCGCATCACGCCCGCGTGGCTCAATTTCCAGATCACCACGCCGGCTCCGGTGACGATGCGCGAAGGCGCGGAGATCGCCTACCGCATCCGCTGGATTGGCCTGCCGATGCGCTGGAAGACTCTGATCACTCACTATGACCCGCCGTATTGCTTCGTGGATGAGCAGATGGAAGGTCCGTACACGCTGTGGCGCCATCTGCATACGTTCCGCGAGACCGAGCAAGGGGTGCTGGTAGGCGATCGCGTGGAGTACATCCTCCCCTTCGGACCGCTGGGCCGTGTCGCGCAGCACTTCATGGTGAACCGACAACTGACCGGCATTTTCCGGTTCCGGCAGCGCGCGCTCGACCGCCTGTTCGGAGGCCAGAGCGTTACCGTGCGCGAGCCGCGCATTATCGAAGTGCGCTGACGCCGAAGTGCGCTGACAGCCTAAAATCTTTAGGTGGCCCTCACGTTCACCGAAGCACGCGAGTGTGTCTTGCGCGAGATCGGCGTACGCGCGCCCGCTTTTGTTGACACAGTCCCGCTGCTCGAAGCGGCGGGTCGCGTTCTGGCGGAGGATGCCACCGCGGATCGCGATTACCCGCCCTTTCCGAGGTCGGCTCGTGATGGGTATGCGATCCGGGCGGCGGACCTTCCCGGCAGGCTCCGGATTATCGGCGAGTCCAAAGCCGGATCTTCCTTCAACGGGCAGGTGAATGCGGGCGAGTGCGTCGAGATCATGACCGGCGCGCCGCTTCCAGCCGGGGCGAACGCGGTGATCATGGTGGAATGGACGTCGCGAGACGGCGATTTCATGGTCACGGACCGCACCGTGCCGCCCGGCGACGCCTTCAACCCCGCCGGTTGCGAAGCCACGCGCGGCGCGGTCATTGTGCCGAGCGGACGGCGGCTTGGCTTCGCGGAGATCGCAATGCTCGCCGCGACGGGCCGGGCTCAGGCGGCCCTGTATCGCAAACCCAAAGTCGCCATCCTGTCCACCGGAGACGAGATCGTCGAGGTCGGGACAGCGCCGGGCGAATCGCAGATCCGCAACTCGAACTCCTACTCGCTTGCCGTCCAGGTGGCGCGCGCCGGAGGCGATCCCGAAATTCTGCCCATTGCTCGCGACAACCGCGAAAGCACGTGGCAGATGATCGAGTGGGGGCTGCGCTCGGATCTGCTGCTCATCTCCGGCGGAGTGTCGGCCGGCAAGTACGACATCGTGGAGACCGTGCTCGCGGAATTCGGAGCCCGGATTTTCTTTGATCGCGTGAAGGTCCAGCCTGGCCAGCCGCTGGTTTTCGGAACGGCGCAGGATCGCTTCTTCTTCGGCTTGCCCGGCAACCCGGCGTCGACCATGGTGACATTCGAAGTCTTCGCGCGGGCTGCGGTGGATCTGCTGTCGGGGCGGACGGAGTCGCCGCTGCCAGTGCTCCAGGCGGCGCTCACGAATCCGTTCCGGCACAAGCCGGGGCTGACGCGATTTCTGCCTGCGAATCTCTCCGCCGACGGCAGCGCCGTGACCCCGGTATCGTGGAAGGGGTCGGGGGACCTGGCTGCTCTGGCGCGCTCCAACTGCTTCCTCGTCGCCGACCCGGTCCGCGAGTCGTGGAACGCGGGCGAACTGATCGGAGTCCTGGTGAAATGAAGAAACTCTCGCACTACGACAGCGCCGGCACGCCGCGCATGGTGGATGTGTCGGGCAAGGCGGAAACCAGCCGGACGGCTCGCGCGCACGCGTTTGTGCGGATGAAGCCCGCGGTGCTGAAGCAGCTTCGCTCCAATCCCAAGGGCGATCCGCTGGGGGTGTCGCGTATCGCCGGGATTCAAGCAGCGAAGAAAACATCCGAGCTGATCCCGCTGTGCCATCCCCTCCCGCTCTCGCATGTGGACGTGGAGTGTCAGGTGGAAGCGAAAGGAGTGCGCATCACCTCCACCGCATCGACAACAGGTCCCACGGGCGTGGAAATGGAAGCGCTGACCGCTGCCGCGGCGGCGGCGCTGACCGTTTACGACATGACCAAGGCGCTCGACAAGGCGATCGAGATTCAGGACCTGTATTTGCTCAGCAAGACCGGCGGCAAATCGGGAGACTACCGCCGCAAATGATTCGCGCCGCGATCCTCACCGTTTCCGACACCGGCTTCCTGGGCATGCGCCGGGATGTCTCGGGTCCCGCGCTGGCGGCGCGCGCCGCCGAGCTGGGCTGGCAGGTGACGATCACCGCGCTGCTGCCCGACGAGCCCGACCAGATCGCGGCCAAGCTGATCGAGCTCTGCGGCGTCGTGAACCTGATCCTGGTGACCGGGGGAACCGGAATCGCCGCTCGCGACAGCACTCCGGAAGCAGCCCGGCGGGTCCTGGAGCGCGAGCTCACCGGATTCGGCGAGCTGATGCGCGCGGAAGGTATGAAGAAGACGCGCCTGGCCGCCCTGTCGCGCTCGCTTGCCGGTACGCGCGGGAAGACGCTGATCGTGTGCGTTCCGGGGTCGCCCAAGGGCGCCGTGGAGTCGCTGGATGCGATCGCGGATCTGATCCCGCACGCGGTGCAACTGCTCGCCGGCGGCGAGCCGCACTAGACAGACAGCGGCAAAGTGAAGCGGAAGGTCGCCCCCAGCCCGGGCGACGATTCCACCCAAATGCGCCCGCCGTAGTGCGAGACGATGCGCGCGCACAGCGCCAGCCCGATGCCGGTGCCGGGGATGTCGCGTCCGTGCAGGCGTTTGAAAACTCCGAAGATGCGGTCGTGAAACTCGGGCGCGATCCCGATGCCGTTGTCCTTCACGCTGAAAATCCATTCACCGCGCCCCGGCTCGGCGCTCACTTCGACAAGCGGGTCTGCCGCGCCGCGATACTTGATCGCGTTGCCCACCAGATTCTGCAGCAACTGCACGAGATGGGCTTCGTGAACGCGGACGACGGGCAGGTCCCCCGCAATGATCTCCGCGCGGTTGTCCTCAATCACCTGTTTCAGATTCTGGCGGACCTTCTCCAGCGCGGCGGCGCTGTCCACCAGGCTCACCCGGTCGCCATCACCCACCACGCTGCTGTAGTTGAGCAGGTCCCGCACCAGCGTATGCATGCGATGCGCGCCCTCGCGGATGACCTGCAGCCGATCCGGAACATTCTCCAGCTGACGCGCCTGCAACTCCCGTTCGATGATCTCGGCGAACACGGCGACGTTGCGCAGCGGCTCTTGCAAGTCGTGCGCGGCGGCATAGGCGAACTGTTTCAGATTGTCATTGGAGCGCTGCAGCGCCGTTTCCGTCTTGCGCCGCTCGGTGACGTCGTGGAACACCACCACGCCGCCCGTGGGCTCGCCGTTTTTGTTCCTCACCGGCGAGGCGCTGGCGGCGATCACGCCGTAACTTCCGTCTCCGCGCTGGATGGTGATCAGTTCGTCGCGCACCACCTCGCCATGCGCCAGCGCGCGGGCCAGCGGCCACTCCTCGGGCCGCAGCCGCGTTCCGTCTTCGTGGAAACCGGGGAACCGGTCATACTCGGCGATGGTCTCGACCGGCTCGTACCGCCGCCGCCAGATATGCTGCACCTGGTCGTTCATCATCAGCACCTTACCCTGGCGGTCCGCCAGGATCACCGCCGCCGGAAGCTGATCGAGCACGGTGCGCAACTGCGCCCGCTCCCGCTGAATCTCCTCCAGCAGGCGCTTGCGCTCCGAGAAATCCATCACGATCGCCAGGCTGCCGCGTGATTTGCCGGCCTCGTCCAGCAGCGGTACCGCATTCACCAGCAACTGAACGCGGCGTCCGTCGTCGAAACGGACCTCCGCCTCGAAGTCCAGCACTTCCCGCGCTTCCCGCGCCGCCACCTGCATCGGGAACTCGCTACTGTTCAACTCGCGCCCGTCCTGGAAAAAGCGGAATGGAAAGTTCCGCGATCCCGGCGGGTTGACGGAGGCATTCACCCCCGGCGGCAGGTCCAACATCCGGGCGCCCGCCGCGTTGAGATACACGTGGTCGCATTCCGCGTCCAGGGCCAGCGCGATGCCCACCGGCGCCGCCCGGATCAGCGCTTCGAATTCGTCGATCCGCCGCGCCAGTTGCTGATTCAACTCGAGCACCTTCTGCTCGCTGCGCTTGCGCGCCGTAACGTCCTCGATCGTGCCCACCCATTCCCGGAAACTGCCGTCCGCGTTGCGCACCGGCACGCCCTTCACAATGATGTGCCGGTACGCCCCGTCAACGGCCCTGACCCGGTATTCCGACCGGTAGGGCTGCTGGTTCTCCAGCGAATGGGACCACTGCGCCGCCACACGCTCGCGGTCCTCCGGATGAACCGCGCGCAACCACCCGTTGTTGCGGTATTCCGCCGCCGTCTGGCCGGTTACCTCGGACCACCACTGCTCGTGTTCGCCGGAGCCGTCGCCGCCCGCTCCCACGGTCCACACCACCACCGGGCTGGCGCGCACCAGCGCTTCGTAGCGTTCGCGGCTTTGTTGCAGGTCGCGCTCGGCTTCCTTCTGCGCGGTCATGTCGCGGATCAGCTTGATACGCGCGGGCTTGCCCTCCCACACCGAGTCCCGGCCGCAGATCTCCACCGGAAATCGCGATCCGTCCCGCCGCACGCCAATGGATTCGTAGGGATCCGAGTAGTGGGTCCGCAGGCGTTCGAGCACGGTGTCCCGCGTCTCGGGCGCGACCAGAGTCAGCGGATCGAGGGCCAGCAATTCCTTTTCGCCGTAGTCGAACAGCCGGCAGAGCGCCTGATTGGCGCTGACAATGCGGCCTCCGGCGATGATCGCAACACCCTCCCGGGTGGCGTCGGCGAGCTTGCGGAAGCGCTCCTCGCTCAGCTTGGCGTGGTCCCGCAGTTCCCGCTGCGCCGTGACATCCTGCTTGGCGCCCACCATGCGCAGCGCCCGGCCGCGCGCGTCCCGTACGAACAGCCCCTGATCCAGTATGGAAAGCCAGCGCCCGTCCTTGTGCCGCAGATCGTATTCGATGCTCCAATCGGCCGCCGTGGGATCCAGAATGCGCTCCTGGAACCAGTCCAGGATGCGCTGCCGGTCGTCTTCACGCAGGTTCGCGGTCCACCAGGCGAGCGCCGTTTCGGTGACCGAGCCGGTCTCCGCGGCACTGTAGCCGAGCACGGTTTCCAGGTTCTCGCCGGCGACTACCGTGCCGTCCCGCAGGTTCCAGTCGAACACCACTGCGTTCGCCGCCCGCACCGCCAGCCGGTACCGTTCGCTGATGGCTTGCAGACCGGCTTGCACCCGCCGCTCTTCATCGATGTCGCGGCTAATGATCCCGATGCCGCCGGGGAACGGGAACAGGCGTATTTCGAACCAGCGCTGCCAACCCGGATAATAGAATTCGAATTGGATGGGCGCCTGTTCTTCCCGTGCTTTCAACAACATGCGGTGGAACTCGCTGCCCGCCAAGTCCGGCAGCAACTCCCAGGGGGTACGCCCCAGGAACTGTGCGCGCGCGATTCCGCTGATCTGGCAGGCGCGATCGTTCACGTAGATCTGGCGGCAGTCCTGATCCAGCAGAACCAACGCGTCGGAGACGTGTTCGATCAACCCGGACAGGCCGGCCAGGACCTCAGGATTGCGAGCGCCAGCGAGGCGCGCATCACCTTCAGCGGGACTTGGGACCACGTTTGGATGCTCCAGGACGACGGCAGCGTGACGCGGGCCGCCGTGTCGCCGTAGCCCAAGGCTAGGCAGAAAACAGCAGACTGTCAAATCGCGAGTGTGAACTTTGTTACAGATCGCGTCTGAGCTGTTTCCGATCCGGCTGTGCTCGCGCACCCGCTGGTATCATGGGTGAAAGGGAACGGAGGCGCTTCGCGCTCCGTCCAAGCGCCATATGAAAAGCACTGCAGCTTTGCTGGTCTCCGCGGCGTTGCTGGCTCAACAACCTCAGCCCGCCGCCCCCGGCCAGGAATCCGAACTGCGCATCCGGGTGCCGGTGCAGATCGTGCTGGTGCCCACCGTGGTCACCGATCGGGACGGAAACTTCATCACCGACCTGCGCCCTGACGAATTCGCACTGAAGGACAACGGCAAGATGCAGAAGGTGGAAGAGGACGTCATTTTCCACCCCCTTTCCATGGTCATCGCGGTGCAGGCCAACGCCAGCATGGAGAAGGTCCTGGAGCAGGTTCGCAAAACCGGCCCGATCTTCGAGAATTACGTCACCGGCGAAACGGGAGAGGCGGCGGTGGTCAGTTTCGACCATCGCGTCAACACCGTTCAAGGCTTCACGGATAAGCCCGGCGAGATCAGCGAGGCGCTGAAAAAGATCAAGCCCGGCAGCCAGAGCGCGCGCCTGAATGACGCCGTGATGCTGGGCATCCGCATGCTCGAATCCCGTCCCAAGGACCGCCGCAAGGCCGTGGTGCTGATTTCCGAGGCTCGCGACAACGGCAGCGAAGTGGCTCTGCGCGAGGTTCTCACCCGGGCCGAATTCGCAGGCGTTTCGGTGTATTCCGTCAACGTCAATCGGTTCCTGGCGGCGCTGACCGGACGAACCGAGCCGCCGCGTCCCGATCCCGTTCCGGCCGGGGCGCGCCGCCTGCCCAACGGGCAGATGAGCACCCCCACCACCGAATCGCAGACGCAGATGGGCAACTGGGTTCCCGCGATCACCGGCGTGTTCAAGGGAACCAAGAGCCTGTTCGTCGACAACGTGCTCGAAACGTACACCAAGTACACCGGCGGCCGCGAGTTTCCTTTTCTGAGCTACCGCGATTTGGAGAAAGCGCTCACCGCCATGGGCGATGAGCTGCACAACCAGTACCTGATCAGCTACCGCCCCAACAACCTGAGCGAGGCCGGTTATCACGAGATTGAAGTGATCGTGAAGCGGCCCAACCTGCGGGTGCGCGCCCGCCCCGGTTATTGGACCGCCGGGATCGCCGAGTAAGGCTAGCGGTAGATCTCGCGCACCAGTTGGTGAATCGGGTCCGGGACCAGCGGTTCCCAGGGCTCCCCAGCCAGCATTTTGACGCGAACCAGGCTCGACGAAACCTCGTCGAACCCTCCGCCCAGATTGAGCGTGCGGACCCGATTCCGCAGGTCCGCGGGAGGCTCGAACTCGCCCTGGCGAGCCGCCACCAGGAGCCCGAACTGCCGCAGCATGTCGTCCACCGAGAACCCCGGGCCGTAATCCCAGGTCAGAATGCGCTCCGCCGCATCCCGGCCGCAGACCAGGAAGATCTCCCGCGCGGATTCGAACACTTCCCGCGCCTCCCTGGCGATGTCGACATATAGTCCGCCATCGCTCACGCCGACCGCGTATCGAGAGTGGGAATCGAGCAGCATCCGCACCCGTTCCGGCTGAGAGGCGCCCTCGTACGCCTTGTGGGGGTAGGAGCGGGGCACAACGCAGACAACCTCGTCGACCAGCTCATATGCTGCTTCGGCTAATGCGATGTGCGCGCGGGTAGGGGGGTTGAAGGCGCCGGGGAATATTGCAATCGTATCTGGCTTGGGATTGATCGGTTTACGGGTAAGTTCCAGCGCCATTGCTACCGTGGAGGGGTTGCGGGTGAATCTTCTTAGATCGAATCCCTAGCCGCCTAAGGCCCCCTTGCATTCCTCCCTAAGGGAAGTCACTGAAATGGGAAAAAGCCTTGTACGTGTACAGTATAGCCATGTTCCACTGGATCTGCCCCGAGTGCGGCCGGGAAAATCCGCCCTCAAGCCGGGAATGCCCGGTCTGTGACCGGCACGAGCGGTTGGAAGCGGCGCCCGCAATCAGCTTGGAAATGGGCAGATCCGAGGTTGCTTCCGCCGGCGGTGTGGCCACTTTGGAAGCGCCGCCCGCGCCGGCCCCTGCTGTCACCGAAATGCGCGTCGCGGACCTGCAGACCGTGGAGCTTCCGGTACCGCAGTGGCTTGCGCTGGAACTGGCTGAATCGGCAAAAAGGGTGGCCACCCCGGCGGCGGCGGAGCCCGAACCCGCCGTCGAGCAGATCGCGGCGGCTGCGGAACCGGTCCTGGAAACTGAGTTGGAAGCCGCCATCGCCTTGGACCCGGACGACCATCCCACGGTGGAAATCGAAGTTTTCGTGCCGCAACAGCCGGAAACGGCTCCAGAAGAGCCTGCCACCGAGGTTACGGAACCGGAAGCGGTGATCGAAGAAAGCGACGCTGCGCGGGAACCGGAGATTGTCGAAATCCTGGCGGAAAGCCCGGTCGAGGAGACGCCCCAGGCAGTCGATACGATAGCGCCGGAAGAGGAAGCGATCGCTCAGCCGGAGCTTCCGGAAATCGCTTCTGCGGTTGAGCCGGCCGAAAGCCTGGAAGCCGCCGCGCCCATCGCCAGCATCCCCGCGGAGGAACTGATCGAGGCTGCGCAAGCCGCCGAAACGAGCGTCGCGGAGGAAGCGCCGGAACTGCTGGAAGCAGTGCCTGTCTTCGAGGCGGTGGAGACCGTGGAAACGATCGAACTGGCCGGGGAACTGGAGATCTCAACCGCCGAGGCTGAGCCCGCTCTCGACGAACCCGTGGTCCAAGAGGACGCTGAATTCTTGGCCCTGTTTGGAGATACGCAAGCCGAGCCGGAGTTGGACCCCGTCGCCATTGCCGAAGCTCCCGAGATGGAACCCGAGCCGGTCGCGGCCGCGGAAGCGCCAGTGCTCGAAGTCGAGCCCGAGCCCGTTGCGATCGCCGAAACGCAGGAAGTCGAAGTCGAGCCGGAAATCGCTACGATCGCGGAAACGAAGGAAGTCGAAGTCGAGCCGGAAATCGTTACGATCGCGGAAACGCGGGAGGTCGAAGTCGAGCCGGAAATCGTTACGATCGCGGAAACGCAGGAGGTCGAAGTCGAGCCGGAACCTATTGGAGTGGCCGAATCGCCGGAACCCGCACCAGCCGCGGTCGCCGAAGATGCGCAACCCGAACCGGAGCCGGTGTTCGAAGCCGCTCAGGAACCGCCCGCCGAAGCCGAGGAAGAGCAGAACGCCGGGATCCTGGCGCTGGCATCCGTGCTGAACGCCGAACCGGCGGTTACGCCGGTCCCAGCCGACCAGTTGCTGAGCGAAGAAACGCTGCTGACGACACTGCCGCTTCCCATCCCGTACGAGCCGGCCATTCCCATGCAGGCCATGGAGGCCGCGATCGCGCTCCCGGCTGTTGTCGGGCTGGCGGAACCCGAGATTCTGCCGGAGCCGCAGCCGGAAGTGATGCTGCCGCCGGAACCGGAGCGGGACCCCGAGCCGCCCCTGGCCGGAATCCGCAACCTCGGCAGCACTACGAGGTTTGAACTGACGGCCGCCGACCAGCCGCATTTCATTCTGGCGCATGAGCCCTCGTCGTCATTCCTCCTTCCCGGTCCGATGCTGACGCAGGATCTGGAGGGCCACCGCAATTCGACCATCGTGACCGTGCTGGGACAGCGGCAAAGACGATCGGGTGGAATCCCGGGATGGGCCGTTACCCTGATGGTCACCCTGATCGTTCTGATCACCGCTGCCTCGGTGCTGTTCTATCGCGCCCCGGCGGATCCGGCGCAGGTGGCCACCGCGGTAACCAGCCCCTCAGCCGCATCCTCGAATCCCCTGGCCAATTATGTCCAGGTGACCGGCGTGCGTTTCCTGATCAACCTGAACGGCAAGAACGAGGTCCACTACCTGGTGGTGAACCAGTCCAACGCCGACATGACGGATGTCGCCCTGAACATCACCATCCGTTCCGTGGTCAATGACCAGCCGATCTGCAGTTTCTCGATCCACCTGAACCGGCTGGCGCCTTACGAATCGAAGGAACTGTCGACCACCATCGAGAAGCTGCCGCAGCCCTTCACCACGCCGGATTGGCGGGACATCAAGACCGATGTCGACATTCAGATGAAGTAGCGCCTTCGGGCGCGACCGATCTCACTCGGAGCGGAGCGCGATCAGCGGATCGACGCGCGAAGCGCGAAGCGCCGGGATCGTGATCGCGATCAGCGCGGCGGCGGCCATCACCACCGCGGCGATCCCGAACGCGACCGGATCATGCGGCTGGATGCCGTACAACTGCGTTTTCAGCGCTTCCACGGCGAAGAACGCCAGCCCCAGCCCGAGGACGAGCCCTACCAGCAGCAGCCAGGAGCTTTCGCGGAACACCAGCCGCATCACGCCGACTGCATCCGCGCCCAGGGCGATGCGGATGCCGATTTCCTGCGTGCGCCTGCCGATGACATACGAAAGGACGCCATAGAGTCCGATGGCAGCCAGCAGCAGCGCCAGGCCGCCGAAGATCGCGGAGAGCCGGGCGAATAGGCGCTCCTCCGCCAGGTGCGCCTGAACCTGGTGCTCCTGCGTGCTCAGCTCGTCGACCGGCACGCGGTGATCCATCTCATGCACCAGGTCACGCACCGGCTTGGCCAGCGCGAGCGGATCGCCCTTGGCGCGCACCAGGTAGTGTGCTCCCTCCAGGTCCGCCTCCTGCCGGTACGCGACGAAAACGATCGGCTGCGGATCGCGAACCCGGATGTTGTTGTACTTGGAGTTGGCCAGGATGCCGACGATTTCGATCGGCGGCCCGTCCCGCTTCCGGATTTGCCGCCCCAGCGCGCCGCCGGAAGGGAAGAACTTCCTGGCGAAAGCTTCGTTGACCAGGGCCACCTTGGGGGCGTTCGCCGAGTCCGAGATCTGGAAGGATCTCCCCTGCAGCAGCGGGATCTGCATCGTCTGGTGGTACTGTTCGTCGATCATGAGCATCAGCGTGCGGTACCTGGCGGACGCCGGATCGTTGAACTTGGGAATGGTTTCGCCCGCCGGCGCCATGGCGGTGGTCCAGGAGCTGTTGGCGATCAGGCGGGTTTGCGTCAGGCTGGCATTCTCGACGCCCGGGAGAGCACGCAAGCGTTCCAGCAGTTGCGAATGGAACCGGCCGGCCTCCTGCCGCGGGATCCCCGCTTGCACGGGCTCCACGGCGAAAATCAGGAGCCCCCGTTCATTGAAACCGAGGTTCACGCGGGTCAGGTTCTGCATGGTGCGCGTGAACAGCGCGGCGCCCACCAGCAGCAGCAGCGAGAGCGCCATTTGTGACACCACCAGCGACTTGGCAAAACGGTGGCGCGACCCGGATTGCATGGTTCCGCTCTTCAGCACGGAGTTGACATCCATGCGGGAGGCGCGCAGCGCCGGCAGGATGCCGAACAGGATCCCGGTGAGCAGCGACAGCCCGGCGGTGAACAGCAGAACGTTCCAGTCCAGGCCTACATCCAGGGACAGCGGCCTGTCGTCGCGCGGGGCCCAGCGCAGCAGCGCCTGCGATCCCCACGCGCCTACCAGCAGCGCGGCGATGCCGCCCAGCGCCGCCAGCAGGATGCTCTCGGTAAGAAGCTGGCGAACCAGCCTCCCCCGCCCTGCTCCGATCGCGGCGCGCACCGCCAGTTCCCGGCTGCGCCCGGTGGCCCGCGCCAGCAGCAGATTGGCGATGTTCGCGCAGGAGATCAGCAGCACCAGCCCCACGGCCACCATCAGCACCGCCAGCGAGGTCGAAAACTGGTGGCGGACATCGGCCAGTCCCCGGCTCGCCTCCAACAAGCCCAATTCCGGATAATCCGCGGGCTTCACCGGCTGGTCGCCGATCGGGACCAGACTCTGGCGGAAGATGGGGGCCAAGGCGGCGCGGGCCTGCTCCGCGCTGACGCCGGGCTTGCGGCGCACCATCATTTCCACCCAGTACAAATGCGGGTTCCGCAGCGGCGGAGCACCCTCGTCCAGCGTCTGCATTACCTGCGGCTGCATGGAGATCGGCAGGTAAAAGTTCGATTCCGCGCCCACCGAGAGGCCGAAGAATTCGGGCGGCGCCACACCGGCGATCACGGCGGTCGCGTTGTTCACCAGAATGGTCTTGCCGACCACCGGTTGCCCGGCGAACCGGCGCTGCCAGTACCCGTAGCTGATCACCGCGGCGGGGGGCGCACCCGGACGGTCGTCCTCGTGGTTGAGCAGGCGCCCGACCGCCGCCCGCAGGCCGAGCCCTTCAAAGAAGTTGCCCGAAACCAGGTAGCCGGTGACGGACTCAGCCACGCCGTCAGCAACCACGTTAGCGGGACGGAAGAATCGGGCGTAAGCGACAACGTCGGATACGGCGTCCGTGCGGGCAGCCTGCAGTGCTTCGTAGGTCAGATACGGGAAGGAATGCGCCCGAGTGTTGTCGCCTTGCCCGTCATCGGTGCCGCGATGCCCCTTGGCGAACCGGTCCGGCCAGCCGCGGAACGTCCAGACCAGTTCGCTGAGCTGCTCCGGACCGCGCACCGGAAGGTTGCGGATCAGGATTGCGTTCATCCAGGAGAAGATCGCGGTATTCGCCCCGATCCCCAGCGCCAGCGACAACACGGCGACGATGGTAAGCGTAGGCGTTTGCCAGAGCGTGCGAAAGCCGTAGGCGATGTCCTGTTTCCAGGTCTCCGCCCAGACGAACAGGTCGTGGTCCCGCGCCTTCTCGCGCGTCAAGGTCGGATTCCCGAAGCGGCGCCGCGCCTCGATACCGGCTTCTTGCGGGTCCATGCCCTTGGCGATCAGGTCCTCCTCGAGCATTTCGATGTGGGATCGTACTTCATCCGACACCTCCTGATTCAGCTTGCGCGGGGAGATCGAATTTACCAGCCTTCGCATCCAGGCCATCGCCTATCCTCCTATGTGAAGCGGAGCACCCGGCTCACGCCCGCGGTAAGCCTTGCCCAGTTTTCCTCTTCTTCCACCAGCCTGCGCGCGCCCTCGGGCGCCAGGCTGTAAAACCGCGCCCGGCGATTGTTCGAGGTCAGGCCCCACTCCGCGTGGATCCAGCCGGCTTGCTCCAGACGGTGCAGGGCGGGATAGAGCGAGCCCTCTTCCACCCGCAGCGCGTCCTCGGAGATCTGCTGGATGGAAACCGCGATCCCATAGCCGTGCTGCTTGCCGCGGCTCAGCGTCTTGAGAATCAGCAGGTCGAGCGTGCCCTGCAGGTGATCGGTCTTCTTCGCCAATTGCACTCTCCCCCTAGACGTCTAGGGTAGCTCATGGTTGGCCGGCTGAGAAATTTTTCTTCGCGGCGGCACTGATCTTCAGGAATGATGCGGCGTATCTTGCGCGGGTTGGACGGGGTCCGGCACCGCGCCCGTTTGCGACGGGGACTGGAGAAGGACGCAATCGGCGCGCGCGGCGAGGATCTTGCGCATCGCTACCTGGAGGACCAGGGTTATCGTATTGTTCTCCGTAACTTCCGGACCGCCACCGGGTCGGCGGAGGCGGATTTGATCGCCGAAGAGGGCGGCGAAGTGGTGATTATCGAGGTGAAAACGCGGGAAACGGACGAGT
>CAYOQB010000060.1:0-28124 GCA_964406035.1 uncultured Solibacteraceae bacterium
TTTGGTGGACCTGAAGGGATTCGAACCCTTGACCTCTTCCATGCCATGGAAGCGCGCTCCCAACTGCGCCACAGGCCCACTTCGGAAGGGAACTTTCTAAAATATAACACAGCGATGTCGTCTCTCGACAATCCGCTGTGGGACTACGCGACCGCGGTTTACGCGCGTCCTGAGGTCGCCGCCGCGTGCCTGCGCCTGCAGGATCAGCAGGGGCTGGATGCCGACATCCTGCTCGCCTGCGCCTGGGCGGCGAGCCTGGGTTATCGCCTTACGTTGGAGGACGCCGCGGCGCTCGACGCCATCGCCGGACCGCTGCGCGCCGACGCCGTTCATCCCGTCCGCGAGCTGCGCCGCCGCGCGGCGGCCGATTCCGCGCGGTTTCCGGGCTTGAAGGAGAAGCTGCTCGCGGCGGAGCTGCAGGCTGAGCGCATCGAGATCGCGGCCCTGCATGAATACCTTCGGGAGAAGATGCTGGCGGCGCCGTCGCAGGGGACGGCGGATCTGGAGGCGAACCTGCTCGCCTACGCCGGCCACACTTCCCCGGCGTTACGGCAATTGATGGCCGCTTTGCGTGCATAGTAATTTCGCAACGCAAACTATGGTAAATCTATACCCTTATGGCTACGAATCCAGCGGGGCTGGTGGTGCTGACGGGGAAGACGGCTTTGGTGACCGGAGCCGGGCGCGGCATCGGGCAGGCGGTGGCGCGGCAGCTCGCCGCGGCCGGCGCGTCGGTGATGATCAACGACATCGATCGCGACGCGCTGTTTGAAACCGGCCACCTGATCGGCGAGGCGGGGGGCCACGTAAAAGCGATGCCGGGCGACCTTACCTCCGCCGACTTCCCGCAGAAACTGGTGGACGCCGCCGTGAACGGCTTTGGCTCGCTGGACATCATCGTCAACAACGCGGGCTACACGTGGGACAACGTGATCCAGAAAACCACGGACGAGCAGTTCCAGGCCATGCTCGATATCCACGTGGTGGCGCCGTTCCGCGTGTTGCGGGCCGCCTCCGGCTGGCTGCGCGAGACCGCGAAGAAGGAGATCGCGGAAGGCCGGCCGGTGATGCGCAAGGTGGTGAACATCACGTCCGTATCGGGCACGGACGGCAATGCGGGTCAGTCGGGATATTCTTCCGGGAAAGCGGCGGTGATCGGCCTTACCAAGACGATCGCCAAGGAGTGGGGCCGCTACAACGTGAACGTCAACGCGGTGGGCTTCTCCATGATCGACACGCGAATGATGAAGCCGATGGGCGAGGACTCGGTGATCGAGATGAAGGGGCAGAAGATTCCGATCGGGGTGCAGCCCGCCATGCTGGGCGCGGTGGAGCGGTTTGTCCCCCTGCGGCGCATGGGGACGGTGGAGGAAGCCGCGGGACCGGTGCTGTTTTTCTGCTCGCCGCTGTCGGATTTCGTGACGGGCGAATGCCTGATTTGCGGCGGCGGGGCGCGGTCCTAGCGATTGCGGGCCAGTTGCTCGCGCAGCGTGGTCGCGTTCTTGCGCTGTTCGGGATTCAGTTCGGCGAGCGCGGCGTCCAGCAGCTTGCGGGACGAAGCATCGTTCCTGTCGCCCGCGAGTTCCAGCCAGGCGACGGCCTGCACCAGGTCGCGCGGGCTGCGATCGGGTCGGGACAGCAGCAGGGATCCCAAGCGGACCTGGCACCGGGGCTCGCCGCGCGCGGCGCAAAGCCGGAAGTAACGCGCGGCTTTTTCCAGGTCGAGCGGAACACCGGAGCCTTTTTCGTGGAGCCGGCCCATTTCGTACTGCGCCGTCTGGCTGCCGAGAATCGAGGCGTCGCGAAGCTTCTGCAATCCCGCCTCTACGTTCTTAGGGACCACCTTGCCTTGGATCTCGGAGGCGCCGAGGAGGAACAGGGCAGCACCCTCGTTGCGATCGGCCGCGCGGCGGATCAACTCGATCGCTTTCTGTTCATCCTTGGGAAGATGCTCGCCATTCAGCAGATAAGCCCCCAGGGCAGCCTGCGCCGGCGGGAACTCTTCCGCGGCCAGCTTCTGCAAAGTGGCTATTGATTCCTGCACTTTCTGCCCGGCCTTGATTCGCGTCACGGCGATGTTGTATGCGGAGCGGCGGCGCTCCAATTTCTCATCGAAGTAAGTTTCCAGAAAGCGAAAATTCACCTCGATGGTGGCCGCGACTTCGACAGGCTTCCCGTCCTTTTCACCGGGCTGAAATCGCCATTTGCGGAGAGCTTCTTCGGCCTTCTCATCCAACCCGAATCCCAGCGGACTCACCAGCCGAATCTGCTCCAGAACACCGGCGGTGTTCACGACCACCTCGAAAATGACAGTGCCCTGTATTCGCGCGGCTCGGGCCTCACCGGAAAACTCCGGTTCCACCTTGTACACCAACTTGGGCCGTTTTGCGTTGGACGCCTTCGACTCCTGGGATGCTGCTTCAACAGCGATTAGAAGCAGCACGAGAAATAAGCGCCGCGCCATGGTGGCAACTTATCACATCTTCCCGGTGTAACTTCGCCTCCAAGGCGCGGTAACTCATGCACGGCCGCAATTCGCCCGCAATCGACGGAACCACGGCCACGTTCAGCCGTATTCGTTGTGGAGAGAACCGGATGAGAACAATCGTTCAGGACCTGAAGTACGCCGTGCGCGTGATGGCGGGAAACCGCACCTTTACAGCCGCCGCCATCGCCTGCCTGGCGTTGGGCATCGGCGCGACCACAGCCATCTTCAGTGTCGCCTACGCGGTGCTGCTGAAGCCGCTGCCGTACCGCAACCCGGAGCAACTGGTCCGGCTGTACACGGAATGGCCGAGCTGGCCCAAGGGCGCCCTGACGCGATTCTGGACCTCGCCGCCGGAGTTTGACGACTTGAAGCGCGAGCTTGCGTCCTACCAGGCGCTGGAGGCGTGGTCCACCGGCGGAGCGAACCTGGCGGGCGGCGGCGCACAGGAGCCCATGCGCGTGAATTCCACGCAAGTGACAGGCGGGCTGATGGGCGCGCTCGGCACGGCGCCTATGCACGGCCGGGCGATCGCGCCCTCGGACGATCAGCCGGGAATCACGCGCGTCGCTATTCTCTCGTATTCCCTGTTCCAGCGCGCCTTCGGCGGGGATCGCGGCGTGATCGGCCGCACCGTGCAGGTGAACGGCGCCAACGCCACCGTGGTCGGGGTGATGCCGCCGGAGTTCCGGTTCCCACCGGGCGAAGCGGACCCGACCGAACTCTGGCTGCCCGCGCAGTTGGGACCGCCCAACCCGCAGCGGCGCGGCTCGCACTTCCTCTACGTGCTGGGCCGCCTAAAGGACGGCATCAGCGTGGAACAAGCTCGCCAGGAGCTCAGCCGCTACGTGAACATGAAGGGCGAAACCGCAGGGAATACGAATCACCAGTTCAACCCAAAGACGCACACGCTGGTGGCGCACGGGCTTCATGACGAAGTGGCGGGACCGGTGAAGAGCGCGGTGTGGATGCTGGTGGGAGCTGTCGGGTTCGTGCTGCTGATTGCGTGCGTAAACGCAGCGAACCTGCTGCTCGCGCGTGCCGAAGCGCGGCAGCGTGAGATCGCGGTGCGCCAGGCCATCGGCGCGGGTACCGGACGGCTGCTGCGGCAGTTTCTGACCGAGGGCGTTCTGCTGTCGGGCGCGGGCGCGCTTGCAGGTATCATCCTGGCCGCCTTAGGCCTTCGGATCCTGGTTACCGCCGGGTCAAACAGCATTCCGCGCGCCGCTGAGATCGGACTGAACGGTCCGGTGCTCGCGGCCACTGTGCTGATTACGCTGTTGACGGGCGTGCTGTTCGGGCTGGCGCCGCTGCTGCATCTTGCCTCCAAGGATGTGCACGAATCCTTGAAGGCGGCGGCCGGCCGGACCACGGCGGGCACAAGCTCGGCGTGGTTTCGCAACGGCATGGTAGTCACGGAGCTCGCGCTCGCGCTGGTGCTGCTGATCGGCACCGGCCTGATGGTGCGCGCGTTCTGGAAGCTGCTGGCCGTGGATGGCGGCTTCAACCCCGCGAACGTGATCACGATGCGAATCGTGCTGCCGGCCACCACCTACACGGACAGCACCAAGACCACCGCGTTCTGGCAGGGATTGGAACAGAGGGTCCGCAGCCTTCCCGGCATTGAGGCGGTGGCGATCGCCGACGACCTGGCGCCCACCATGCAGTTGGACGCCAACGACACCTTCATCGAGAACTTTGTGCAGAGAGAAGGTGGCCCGATTCAAAACATCGACTACTGGACCATCGTCGGCCACCAATATTTCGAGGCACTGAAGATCCGGCTGATCGAGGGCCGCACGTTCGACGAGCGCGACGGTCCGGGGTCGAATTTTGTGGTGATGGTCAGCAAGACGATGGCGGATACGTACTGGCCGGGACAGAGCGCGGTGGGACGTCGCGTGCGGCCTCCGTTCGGCCCCGGAGGCGATGGACCCTGGTTCACCGTGGTCGGCGTCGTCAACGACGTGAAGAACGGCGGACTGGACAAGCCTTCCGGCACCGAGTTGTACTTCGCGCACGCGCAGCTTTCGGGAACGCAGTTCGCGCTGCGGGGAGTTACGCTGCTGGCGCGGACCAAGGGCGATCCTCTGGCGGCGGCTTCGGGCATCCGCTCCCAGATTCGCGAGATGGACGCGGCACTGCCGGTGTCGCGCGTCCGCAGCATGGAACAGGTTCTGGAGACCGCGCAGGCGCGGCCCCGTTTTCTCACGCTGCTGCTGAGCATCTTCTCGTTTGTCGCGATCGGGCTGGCGGCGGTGGGCGTTTACGGTGTGATTTCGTATTCGGTGGCGCGGCGCACCAACGAATTCGGCATCCGGCTGGCGCTCGGAGCAGGCTCCGGCGATCTGCTGGGCCGCGTGCTGCGGGAAGGCCTGGTGCTGGGCGCCATCGGGCTGGCGATCGGCGTGGGCGGCGCGCTGCTGCTGACGCGATTCCTAAAAGAACTGCTCTTCGGGATCAGCGCGGTGGATCCGCTGACCTTTGCCGCGATGGGCGCGGCGCTGCTGGCGGTGACGGCGCTCGCCTGCCTGGCGCCAGCGAGGCGGGCCACCAAAGTAGATCCAATCATCGCGCTGCGCAACGAGTAGGCGCCGCGGCTGCTAGCATGGCGGTATGAAGCTGACCAACCGTCTGGCGGCGCTGGTGGAATCGGCGCAGGCGCGCATCCCCGAGGACTCGTGGGCGATCATGCGCCGCGCGGTGGACGATCTGCGGGCAGACGGCATCCTGGATCGCGTGCGCAAGCCGGGCGAGCCGATGCCCGAATTCGCGCTGCCCGATCCTAACAGCGCAACCGTGCACTCCGGCGATCTGCTGGGGCGGCATCGCGCGCTGGTGGTCAGTTTTTTTCGCGGACGCTGGTGACCGTACTGCCGCGCGGAGCTGGAAGCTCTGAACGAAGCCTTGGATGAGTTCCTGGAGGCGGATGCCGGGCTCGTGGTGATCTCGCCCCAGACGGTGGAACACAACGGGGAACTGGCGTCCAAGATGAACCTCCGCTTCCCCCTGCTGAGCGATGCGGGCAACGCGGTGGCGCGGGAATTCGGGCTCACGCACCGGCTGCCGGAGGATCTGCAGGCCATCTATCGCAAGTTTCCGCTGAACCTGTCCGACTACAACGGCGATGAGTCCTGGACGCTGCCGATTCCCGCCCGCTTCGTCGCCGATTCGAGCGGCATTGTCCGGCACGCCGATGCCGATCCGGATTACACCCGGCGGCCCGAGCCCGCCGCCACGCTGGCCGAGGTCCGGAAAATCCTGGGGACCTGATACACTCAGGAAATAAAGATGATGAAGCGTGTTTTCCTGCCGGCTTTGCTGGCCTTTTCCCTTTTTGCGCAGAACGCGCCGATTCCCGATGACGCCGTGGTGGGCAAGGTGGCGGGCCGGGACCTGACCATGGGCGAGGTGCGCACGATGCTGCGCGGCGCGCCGCCCAATCTCAGCCAGGCGATTCAGACCGACCCGCGCGGGGTGATCAACTCCCTGCTGATCCTCCATTCGCTTGCCGCCGAGGGCTTCAAGCAGGAACTGGAGCAGCAGAGCCCGCTGAAGGAGCAGCTCGAGTACCAGCGCAAGCAACTGGTGGCGCAGGCGTATCTCGATCGCAACACCAGCCGCTTCTATCCCACCAACGACGAGGTGTTGCAGTTCTACCGCGATAAAAAGGATCGCTTCGAGACGGCCACGGTGCGGGCGATTTATGTTTCGTTTGTCGCGCCCGATGCTCCGGTTTCACCCCGCGAGAAGACGCGGACCGAGGCGCAGGCCAAAAAGTTCATCGAGGATCTGGCGGCGCAGATCGCCAAGGGCGCGGACTTCGCGACGCTGGCGCGCAAGTTCTCCGATGACAAGGAATCCGGGGCCAAGGGCGGCGAATTCGGCGTGATCCGCAAGTCCGACGCGCTGGATGAGGAGATCAAGAAGGCGGTGTTCGCGCTCAGCAAGGGTCAGATCAGCGCGCCGGTGAAGCAGGCCAACGGCTTCTACCTGTTCCAACTGGACAAGCGCGAGACCCAGTCGTACGCCGAGGTCCGCGAGAAGCTGTTCGACGAGCTGCGGCAGAGCCGGTTTCAGGAATGGTTCCGGGGCATACAGCAACAGAACTCGGTGGAAGTGCTGCCCGGCTTCTTCGGCCGCACACCCGCGAAATAGCGGCCGCGCTGGCGGCGTTCCCGCCTGCCGGCGGCGAGCCGATCCGCGTTCAGTTCCAGGATGGTTTGCGCGTACGCCGGGGCCGGTTTGACTCCGACGGCGCAGAGGTCCATGCGGCGGCGTTCCTGCGGCGGCGGGAGCTGATACTCGAGTCCGCGCTGCGCGGTTCCCCGCGCGAGCTCTCCCGCATTCTGGTCCATGAGCTGCTGCACTTCGCGTGGATGCGTGTCGGGAATACGCAGCGGAAATCCTGGATGCAGTTGTTGCGGGAGGAACTCGATTGCGGCGCGCGCGGGGAGCTGGGATGGTCGGCCGAATGGCGCAAGCAGAGGTCCCCCGCCCCGGGCTCGCGGGCGTTCCGCGAGTACGCCTGCGAAAGCTTTTGCGACTCCGGCGCCTGCTTCTTTTCGCTGGCGCGCGGGCATGCCGAGTTCACCCTGAAGGGGCGGTTCCGGGAACGCCGCCGGGCCTGGTTCCGCGATTTCCTGGAAACTTCCGGGCTGCGGCTATAATCAAAGGAGACAGATGATGACACGCTGGCTGTTTCCGGCGGCTTTGGCCGCCATCCTGATCGCGACCGGATGCAATCCCCGGGAGGCGACGAACGTCAGCGCGGCGGTGAAGCCCGACAAGGAACGCAAGACGGCCCCGGACTTCGCCCTGAAGGATTCCAACGGCCAGATCTTGAAGCTCTCGTCGTTGAAGGGCAAAGTCATCCTGCTGAACTTCTGGGCCACCTGGTGCGGACCCTGCAAGATCGAGATTCCGTGGTTTGTCGACTTCGAGCAGCGCTACCGCGATCAGGGATTCGCGGTGGTCGGCGTGTCCATGGATGAGGACGGTTGGGACACGGTGAAGCCGTACATCACGGACAAGAAGGTGAATTATCGCGTGGTGATCGGCAACGACATGGTGGCGCAGCTTTACGGGGGAGTGGAAAGCCTCCCGACCACGTTCCTGCTGGACCGGGACGGCCGCATTGCCTCCACGCATGTGGGTCTCGTCAGCAAAGGTGATTATGAAAAAGAGATTATTCAGCTCCTGGGCCGCAAGGCTGCCGGGACTCCTGCTGCTGGCCTGTTCGCCGCTCTGGCTCCCTTCGCCGCTGGCGGCGCAAGGTAACGTCCTCACCATCCTGCCGCCGACGAAGGCAACGGCCAAGCCCGGTGCGGTGTTGTCCGCCAAGGTTGCGGTGTCGCTGCGTCCGGGCTATCACGTGAACTCGAACACGCCCTCGGATCCGTATCTGATCCCGCTGCGGCTGACGTGGGCGCCGGCCGACCCGCTGAAGCTTGCCTCGCAGGTATTCCCGCAGCCTTCGATGGAGAAGTATTCGTTTTCGGAGAAGCCGCTGTCTGTGTTCTCGGGCCAATTCGAGATCATCACGCGATTCGAGGTGCCGCCTACGGCCAAGCCGGGGATGTTGAGCCTGTCGGGCAAGCTGCGATTCCAGGCTTGCAACGATCAGATGTGCCTGCAGCCGAAAACGCTGGACGTGAGCCTCCCGGTGGAAATCGTGAAGTGAAGCGTCTGCTGATTCGCCCCGGCGCGATCGGCGATGTGATTGTTTCCCTGCCCGCCCTGGAAGCGCTTGCCGGCGCAAATGCTGAGATCTGGGTACCCGCCGCGCTGGTCCCGCTGATTCGTCTCGGCGGTCGTGTCCGCGCGATATCGTCGACGGGGCTGGATTTGCTGGAGGTGACAGGCTCCCCCGCGACCCTGGCGGAACTGGCCGCTTTTGATGAGATTCTGAGCTGGTACGGCGGCAATCGCGAGCAGTTTCGCGCGGCGGTCGCCGGGCTTCCGTTCCGTTTTTTCGACGTCCTGCCGCGCGACTCGCGCGAGCACGCGGCGGACTTCTATCTGCGCCAGGCGGGGCTGCCGCCTGGCGCGACTCCGCGCATTCCGATCGCCGCGCCGGCCGCGGACTTCATCGCCATCCATCCGTTCTCCGGCAGCGCGCGCAAGAACTGGCCACTGGAGCACTATCGCGAGCTCGCCGCGGCGCTGCCGGGCGAGGTGCGCTTCCTCGCCGGACCGGAGGAGACACTGGATGATGCGCACCGCTTCGCGGACCTCGGATCGCTGGCCGAGTGGCTCGCCTCGGCCAGGCTGTACATCGGTAACGATTCCGGAATCACGCACCTGGCCGCGGCGCTGGGCGTGCCGACGGTCGCGATTTTCCAGTCGACCTATCCAGCGGTGTGGGCGCCACGGGGACCGCGCGTTGCCGTGATCACGCCGCCTGAGGCAGATCTTCCGCGGGTGCTGGCAGCGGCCGCGCGGATGCTCGCTCCGCCAGGGCTCGCGTGGCGATAGCGAACAACTCCGGCGCAAGCTCGCGGAAGTCGACCGCTTTCAGCACACGCCGCAGCCGATACTCCATTCCGTCCACATAGCCCTCCGCCGCCGCCTTCAGCTCGCGGTAATTCGTGACGCGGGGCGCGGCGGCCATCAGGCGGATGGTTTCCTCGGCCAGCGCTCGATCCGACGCCAGGAGCTTCTCGAGCAGCAAGGGACGCTGGCGCACCGCGCGAAGGATCTCCGGCAGTTGGTCAGCGTCAAACTTCGCGGCGCGCTCCGGAAAGCCGGACTCGCGCAGGCGGCCGGCGTACTCGCCAATGCGGTCGCGCAGAGACCGGCCGAGAAAGCGCAGCAGCGGATTCAGCAATCCGGGGTCGAGCACGTCATAAGCGATGTCACCGCGCCAGCGTCCGCTACCCGGACGCGTGACACTGTACACCAGCACGGCGCGGGCGCAGGGGTCCATTTCCAGGCGGCGCTCGTCGCGGAAGTAGACGTCCGGGATGCGGCGCCGCAGCTCGCGCTGCATCGCATTGGATACGTAGATCGCCAGTTCGCCGAAAGCGGCGCTCCGCTCCGCGGGCAGGCCGAACCAGGCTTGCAGATGCGTGCTGGTCAGCGCGTCTTCGTCCAGCGCGAAGGCGAACGGATGCTCGAAACCGCCGCGGATGGCGCCGCCGAGCATCAGTTGCACGCAGTGCAGCAACTGCTCGCGCGGTTGCGCGAAGCGCGGCCGCAGGGTCGGGCCGCGGCGTTCGAACTCCAGCCGCTGCAGCGCCGCCGCGCCCGCAAGCTGATCCCGGCGATCGGAGTAGGGCAAGTGCAGTTCGCCGCAATCCTCCTCGCGCAAACGCTGCTCCAACGCATCGGCCCAGCGGCAGATCCGGTCGAACTCGGCCACCGCGCGCTCCGGCTCCATTCTGGGAAAGCGCGCCGCCAGCGGGCGCGTCTCCGGTTGCCCGCTCCAGGCCCGCATGGTCGCCGGATTCCGCAGCGCCTCGCACACGCGCATCCGCGGGTATCCCTCCGGCGCTCCCGTCAGCCGCGTCCACAGGCTGCCGGACGGCACCTCCGAGCCCAAGTCGATCGCCAGTTCGTTGGGCGCCCACTCCCGAAGCCAGTAAAAACGAAGGGTTCGCATTTTGTTGTCCTCTCTGGAAGCGGCAACATTGTACCCTCGGGGTGGCGGGTTTCCTTGGATTCGAGTTCGCAAGAGCTTCGGAACAGGCGGGATAAAAATACGGCGATCGCGTGACCGCGGGGAGCAGGAACAAATCGGGCCGCGGTGGAAGACCGCGGCCCAAGCGATTTAGGAGAATCGGAGAATCGGAAATGGCAGACAGATTTCCATCGAGCCTGCCTGATTCTTCGACGATTCCCGAGCAATCCAGGTTCCAGTTCAGCGCAGTACAGCGGAGAGGGTATGCCGCCCCTCGACCGCGGATCAGAATGTCAGCGTGACGCTGTTCGAACAGGTGGAGGTGCCGGTCAGGCAAACGCGGAACGTCACCGTGGAGCCCTTCACCTGCGGACCGTCCGTGTGTGCGCCGTCGTTCGCCGTTGTCACCAGCAAGGAATTGTTCTTGAAGATGTCCACACTCCCGGAGCCGCTGGGCGACCACGCCAGGTCCGCGTACTTGCTGCCCCGCTGGTTGCGCGAGGTCACCGTGAGGGTAATCGCCGGTGCGGTCGCCACGGAAACGGTGCGCGCCAGCGAGTTGTTGCCTGCCGATCCATCCGGATAGTTGTGCGAGCCGGTGAGAGTCACGTCGCCGGTGGAGGCGGGAGCAGTCCAGGTGAAGTTCTGGGTGGTCGATGCGCCCGCGGCGAGGCTAGCGACAGCGACGGGGGACGAAACGGTCCCGCCGGTGGCGTCCAGTGTGACGTTGAACCCGCCGACGTTCTGGTTGCCGACGTTCTGCACGGTGACGGACACCGAGTTCACCGAACCGGGGGTAACGCTGGAGGGCGCGTTCACCGCCGTTACGGCCAGATCGGTCACCGGCGATTGGCAAGCCACCGGCATCGTAAACGACTGCGAGACCGACCAGCTTGTTGTCGGGAACAGGAATCCTTTCGTAGTGCAGGATCCGCTGGCGCCCTGGCCGACGCCGAAGTCGGCGAACGCCTGGTAGATCTTGCAGCCCTCGGTGGTCAGCCCGCCCGCCGCCTGAACCATGCCGTCGCGCATGTTTTCGAACTTGGGACCTGCCGGAGTGTAGTTGGTGCCGTCCACCATCAGAGTCCACAGCCGGTCGTCGTCGTTCAAAAGCGACTTCGCCTTCCACATGATGGCGGCCATCAGTTCGCCGCCCGCATGAACACCTTCGTTGGTCAACTGGCCATAGGTGCGGGGGTAGTTGGTGTAAGGCCAGCGCCGGATTCCGTTGGCGTTGTTGTACGAGTACTCCCCGACCACGTCGTCCTGGTTCATCAGGATCGCGAGCACATCCGAGGTCCCCTCGCCGATCGCGCCGGACATGCAGCCGGACATGGACCCGATGGCGCGCCAGGTGAAGCCGTGGCCGTACTCATGGAAGATGATGTCGGTATCGACATCGCCATCGCGGTTGGGCGAGGTGAGGTTCCACAGAAACATCTGCATCCGCGGATTCGAGCCATCCGTCGGGGTGGAGAAGTTCGCGTTGTTGGTGCCCGAGCCGTCCTGCGCTTCGGCCAGCACCGAATCGTTGCCCGCGCCGCCGCGGCCGAAGTTGTTCTGCTGGAAGTTGCCCATGCTTTCGATAAAGCCGTGGCGATAGAGCTTGTCGTGGATCAGGTTGTTGGCCCAGAACAGATTCTGGATGGCCACCTGGCGGTTGGTCGCGGTGGTGGGCGCGTCGGTGAGCACGGCCGCGGTGGTGAAGCTGTCGCCGGCGATCGTGTTGCCGGCCGCGTCCGGGGAGTTGTTAGCGTCGACGTCGAGGTAGGTGTCCACGTTGTTGCCGGACATCCGGAACTGGCGTTGGATTCCGGCTGTTCGGCCGTCGGCTGAGATCCATCCGTTGGTCGATTGCGCATTGCCTGCGCCAGGACCGGACACGATCGCTTGCGCCGCGCCCCGCGTGACGCCGTTCAGGGTGAATGTCGGGTGCTCAACGAAAACGTTGTACTGATCGTTGGCGGTGCGCGACTCCACATCCAGGACTCGTCCGCCGTTGGCGATCAGCGTGTGATGGAGCTGGTTATCCGCGCCGGTCCAGGTCTCCACCAGCCAGCCTTCCTGCATCGCGCCGCCGGCGAGGGGCAGCGCCACTCGGGTGGCGGTGGGATTGCGGAAGAAGAAGTTGTCCCCGGAGGAAAACGGCACCGTGCTGCCCCGGGCAGGCTGTTCGGTGAGCTGGAAGGTGCGTCCCGGGTGGAGCTCGCGCAGCGCGGCTTCGAGCGCGGCGCGGGCGGTCACGTTGGACCGCACGAGCTGCCCCGGGGGCTCGGGCAGAATCTCGATGAGGTGGATCAGCTCGCCGCGCGCGTTTACGGACGCTTTGACATAGGTCCCGTAGACGTCGAGCCCGTTCACGGACTGGCCGAAACGCAGGTGCCGGACGCCGTTCGCCGCCGTGGTTTCGGAGATGGGGGCGAGCGAATCCAGGGCTCGCGCGGACTTGCCTTGTGCAGAAAGAAAGTTGCGCACCGCGGCGCCGGGCGTGCCAGCGGGAGCGCCGAGCGCCTGCCCGCGGGACGCGGCGAAGACACGCGCGCCGGAGGCTTTGAGTTCGATCAACTGGTCGGGCGCCTGCTGCGCGGGCAGCGTCGCCGCGGCGCAGAGTAAGGCCAGCGCCACACGGGCAAGGCTTGACGTCTTCATTCCGAATTCCCCCTAAGTGCAACAGATCACTGGCCCGGCCGCGGCCGGGCAATGGGTGAAGGATAGCGTATTCAGGGGGTGGGAGCAATGGGCGGGAAGTAATGGGCTTCCATGAAACGGCGGAAGTTGATTTGGTGGGGCTGCGTGTTCGAACCTGGACTCAAGGGCGCCCTTCGGCAAAGGAGCTGTGTCAGCTTGCCGCCCCTTTGGGGTTCCGGAGATGTCGATCGTCCCTCCGGTTGAGGGCGCTCGTGATCGGGAGAACGGACAACGCAAGATCGGGGGCAGAGTGTGATCAGACGACTCGGAAGGGTGATACATTGGAGACACGGAGTACTAACGTGGTAAAAAAATTGACCAAGCACGGAAACAGCCTGGCGCTGGTGATTGACCGGCCGATTCTGGACCTTCTCCGCATCGATAGCGACACGCCGCTCAATATCAGTACGGATGGGGAGCGGCTGGTTGTAGCACCCGTGAAACGTTCTGCCCGGCGAGAGAAGTTCGAACAGGCGCAGAAGACAGCCCATAGCCGATACGGCAAGGCTTTTCAAAAGCTGGCCGAGTGACGGAGCGGGTGATTGTCAATTGAGCCGCAGTTTCTCTCGCTGGATGAGGTGCTGGAGATCCACGAAGAACAAATTGAGATCTACGGCGGTTCACCAGGGTTACGAGACCCCGCGGCCCTGGAGTCCGCAGTAGCGACGCCTCGCGTGACGTTCGAGGGTGAATTCCTGCATCGTTCGATCCCCGCAATGGCTGCGGCTTACCTTTTCCATTTATGCCAGAATCATGCGTTCGTTGATGGCAACAAACGGGTGGGAGCTAACGCGGCAATCACTTTCCTGCTACTCAACGCTTGGGATCTGGATCTCGATTCCGATGAGTTGGTGAACGTCGTGATCAATGTAGCATCCGGAAGGCTTGCGAAGTCGGAGTTGACCGAGACCTTCGAGTCGCGATGCAGACCGGCGCGAGCCTGAGCTCGCGCCATTCCCATGCGTTACGGCAGGTTGAGCGCCGGCTTCGTCTGACCGCGGTGGCAGGTGGTGCAGTTGACTGCGACGGGCGGGGTGCGGTCCTTCAGCAGCGCGATGTTGCGGAGTTGTTCGTTCAAGGTCCGGGACATGTCGGACATTTCGCGGGCGATTTTCTTGGGGGTTTTTTCATCGCTCGACCAGTCCTCGGGGTTGTGGCAATGGGTGCAGGTGACGCCCAGGGATTTCGCGTATCCCATGGCCATTACGCCCAGCAATCTTTGCGCGGGCACGCCCTTCATTTTTTGAATATTGGAAAAGACCTGCTCGGCGGGTAGCGATTCCTTGCCCGCAATCTTCTGGCGCAGTGCGGCCAACGCCGCCTGCTGATCGAAATCATTCTGGGCGAAGGCCGCCGCCGCTAACAGTATCCATGACAAACGAAGCATGGCTTGCATTGTCCGATCGCAACCCGGTGGGACACAAGTAACCTGGGGCGAAATGCATCAGTCGTAGAATCCCTCGAGAAACCAGCCGGCCTCGGGACGGATGAAGAAGGCGCGATAGACGCCGCCGTCGGAGAGGGCGAGGTCCCATTCGTCGCGATCCCAGGGATCGGGGCGCCACCAGTCGCCGGAGGATCGCCAGGGGCCAGCCGCTTCGAGCACGCGGCCCTGGACTCCGCCCGCGGTAAGGGCGCGGGGGACGCCCTCCTTCACTTCCACGCGCGCGGGCTTGGGCGGGCGGTACACGCGGAAGCCGAGCTGCAGCGGCGGTCGCGCGGCGCCGGAGGCGAGCCCGGCCCGCAGATCGGGAATGGTCATGTGGTGCGCCAGGGGGCGGTGGGTGTTCTCGATCCGCGGCGATCCCACGTTGCCCTCGCCTACCATGGCGCGGATTTTGTCGAGGGTCAGCTCCAGTTTTTCGGGAGCGGGGGCGGCGGGGACGAACAAGCCATGCTGGATGCGGCGGGGCGAGACGGGCTGGATGGCGAATCGCAGCGCCTCCACGGGTGCGCCCGGCGGCGAGGATTCCAGATCGTGCTGCAGCAGCTTCAGCAGCAGCTTGTGATCGCGCGTGGGGAACGGGAGCTTCAGTTCCCGTTCGAGCGGGGCGGCGCGCTCCAGTTTCAAATGGAGCTGGAGCGCGCCCGCGGCCAGGGATTGGCGCTCCAGCTCGCCCAGCAGTTCGGTCAACGCGCGGCTGAGCAGGAACAGAAGCGAGTCCAGCAGTTCGATGGGCTCATCGAATTCCTGGCAGCGTTCGTAGCGCGCTGTTTCCGTTTGCGGCCGCAGGGGCCGCATGGCGATGCCGCGGGCCAGCTTCTGCAGATAGACGCCGGGATCGCCCAGGCGTTCGTGAACGCCGGTTTCGGGTAAATGGATCAGGTCGGCGACGGTGCGGATGCCCCAGCGCAGCAGCGTTTCGTAAAGGGCGGGGGTCAGCGGCAGGCACTCGATCTCGAGCGCGCCGAGGATGCGCGGCTCCTCGCCGGGCGGGATCACCGTAACGCCCTGGCGGTTGCGGGCGGCGAGCACGGCGGCATCGGGATTCGAGGCGACGGCGACGTTGGCGGCGAGTCCGGCTTTGCCGGCGCGATCGAGAATGCGGGCGGCGATTTTGGCCGGCCCGCCCATCAGCGATCCCAGGCCGGCAATCGAGAATACCGCCGTGTCCTCGGCGGTCATTTCCACCCAGGGGGCGAAGGAGCTGGCGATGTCGAGCAGGCGGGGCGAACTCTGCCCGGGAGTGTATATGGCTGCGTACACGGCCGATTACCCCGCAGCCACGGCTGTGAACTCCGCCTGCTGCCGCCGCACCGGTTTGCGCGGATTCATTGTGTAGTCGATGGTGTGCAGCAGACGCGTGGGATGCTTGCCCCGGAATACCGCACGGCCGGGCTCCAGGGCGATCAGCAGGGATGCGCAGGATTTGGTCATAGGCTCGCTGGAGAGCACCAGCAGGACGGCCGGGGTGTCCTCCACGGCGCGGCGGAAGCGGAACCAGTAGGGGGCGGGAATGCGGCGCGCCACCGCGGGCGGGAGATCCGCCAGATCCATCGCCACCACACCGAATCCGCCGCCGTGGATCAGAAGGTCGGCGGCGCGGAAGGCATGCTCGCCGTTACCGGAGCAGCGCACCCATACGAGCTTGCGGAGATCCACGCCGGCATGACTGGCCGAGACGGGATCGAAGCTGTTGGCGGCGTCGATGAGCGCGCAGAACTCGCCGCGGCGGGTGGCCTCGGTCAGCACGGAATAAAGGAATGTGGTCCGGCCGGAGGAAGCGGGTCCGGAAACCTCGGTGATGCGGCCTCGGGGGCAGCCGTCCATTAAGGTGTCGGCGGAAGGGATGCCGGTGGGGAGGATCTCGGGAGGGAGCTCGTTGCGGAAGCCCAGGGGGATGGCCAGGTTCATGAATTTCGCCTTTTCTTCGCCATCCAGTTTGCCTTAGCCGGAAGCGGCTGTCAATCCTGTCCTGGAGACCGGGAGCGGGTTAACCTAGTAAGCGGTATGTCAGTAGACGGCGCGGCATTCGCGGTCTGGCAGGCAGCGGGGACACCGCTGGCGATTGAGTATTCGCTGGAGTTGATGGAGGAGATCCGCAACTCGGCGATGGCGGCGCTGCAGAAGTTGACGCGGGGCGGGCTGGAGACGGGCGGAATCCTTTACGGGACTCGCGCGCAGGGCGTGATCCGGCTGATGGCGATGCGGGAGATGGAGTGCGAGCATGCGCGGGGACCGGCGCTGCTGCTGTCGGATGCGGATCGCGCGGCGCTGCGCGGGCTGATGCAAGCGGCGGCGGGAGATCCGGACTTACGGGGATTGATGCCGGTGGGGTGGTGGGTATCGCACACACGCAGCGGGGTGGAGCTGAACGCCGGGGATCTGGAGATTTTTCACGAGTTCTTTCCGGCGCCGTGGCAGATCACTTTAGTGGTGCATCCAAGCTGGCAGGAGCCGGTGCGGGCGGGTTTCTTTTTCCGCGACGGATTGGGCGCGGTGGATGCGTCGCAGAGTCCGAACGAATTTGTGCTGGCGGCCAAGCGTCGCGCGGCGGAGCCTGCGGCGCGGCCGCAGGTGGTGATTCCGCGGCGGGAGCGGCGGGAGGAGCCGCCGTTGCAGCGGGCTCCGGCGCCGCCGCCGGTGGTTCCGGCAGTGGAAGCGAGGCCGGCGCCCGCGGCGCCGCCGGTGATCCATGCTCATGATGTCGCGGCTCACGAGGTGGCGCCGCCGCGATTTCTGACGCAGGAGGATGCGCCCCCGCCGCGGTGGCGGGCATGGGTGTGGACCTCGCTGCTGATTCTGGCGATCGCCGGAGGAGCGCTGTATCTTTTCTGGCAATACTGGCAGTGGCGCTATCCCGAGACACTGGGGTTGCAGGTGATCGAACGCGAGGGGCAGTTGCAGGTGTCGTGGAACACCAGCGCGGGCTTGGTGCGGAACGCCACGCAAGGTACGCTGCAGATGCGGGAAGGCTCCGATGTTTCCTCGGTCAGCCTGACGCCGCAGCAGCTTACGGGCGGCAGCTTCACTTATGTCCGGAAGACGGGCGATGTGGAGACGAAGCTCTCGGTGATGGACGGGGACGGAAACGCGCGGCAGGAGACGGCGCGGTTTCTGGGCCAGCCGCCGGCGGAGAGGGCGCAGCCAGAGGTGCGGGAAAATACCGATTCCGAGGAAGAGGCTCGCCTGCGGGCGGAGAATCAACGGCTGCGACGCCAGATCGTGCAGCATGAGAAGCGCATCGAGGAGCTGGAGACCGCGATGCGTGCGCTGCGAAACCGTTTGAACCAGCGATAAAGTTTCCGCACAAAAAACATCCGCTCGAACTCTCCGCCATCTATCAGGGCGTAAGGGAAAGCAACCCTGATTCGAAACACTGGAGAGAAAATGCGTTTTACGAAAACTCTGACCGCCACGGCAATGATGTTTGTGGCCAGCTTCGGGCTGCAAGCCGCCGATAAGGACATCGTCGACACCGCGGTGGCTGCCGGAAGCTTCAAGACCCTGGTAACGGCCGTGAAG
This sequence comes from uncultured Solibacteraceae bacterium, assembly GCA_964406035.1. Classification (GTDB taxonomy): domain Bacteria; phylum Acidobacteriota; class Terriglobia; order Bryobacterales; family Bryobacteraceae; genus JAIEPW01. The sequence goes on from CAYOQB010000060.1 coordinate 17,761, forward strand.
GCCGCTGGACTGGTCGAGACGCTGAAGAGCGCCGGCCCGTTCACTGTATTTGCGCCGACCGATGAGGCGTTCGCCAAGCTGCCCGCGGGCACGCTGGACAAGCTGCTGGCGAATCCGGCGGATCTGAAGCAGGTTCTGCTGTATCACGTGGTGCCGGGCAAGGTGATGGCCGCCGATGTGAAGGCCGGCAAGGTGAAGACCGCGCAGGGAGCGCAGGCGATGCTGTCCACCTCGGGCGGCGTGAAGATCGATCAGGCCAACATCGTGAAGACCGACATCGTGACCTCGAATGGCGTGATCCACGTGATCGACGCTGTGATCCTTCCGAAGAAGTAGCAACTACCCCGCAACACCTGTTGTCTACACGGCCGGGCGCAAAGCCCGGCCGTATTTTTTCTTGGGTCTTCGACGGCGCGGTTGTGACAGCATCGTAGGGATGGATGTCGCGATCATCGGAGGCGGAATCGGCGGGCTGACGGATGATGAACCCTTTCCCTGCCCAGAAAGCGCACGCGGCCATTTAGAAAAAGTGGTATATCTTTTCTAAATCGTGGCAGGGTGGCATGGCCCACAAAACCATGACATACCAAGTGCAGCGGGCTCCGCGATGGGCGGAGCGGCGGCAGATGGACCGCATCTTTCAGCCGGAGATCTAAGCTGCGCTACTGCCGGATCAGGGCGTCGAAGGCTGCGAATACGAAGTCCGCGCGGAAATCGGGAGCGGCGGCGTTACGCAGGAAGATCAGTCCGGTCTGCGACGGCACATGGAAGTACGCTCCGGCGTGGTAGCCCGCGACCGAGCCGCCGTGACCGCACACAACCAGATCGCCGCGGCGCATCATCTGGAACCCGATACCGTAGCCGGAGTTCAGGTCGCCGTTGGCCGAGGCGGATCGAGTGACATTGTCGAGCCAGACCTTGCGGGGCAGAACGGAATCCGGACCCTGGCCGAGCTCAAACGAGACGAAGCGAGCGAGGTCGGAGACGGTAGTGAATAACGCGCCATTGGGGATCTTGTAGCCGCGACCGGTTTCGAGTTCAGTAGCGGCGGGGGCCGGGTCTGGTTCACGGTCGCGGATCACATAGCCCTTGGCGAGCGCCGGAAGCATGGCCGCGTTCTGCTCGAAGACGGTGCCGCTCATCTTCAGAGGCTGCAGGATATTGCGGGTCATGTACTCGATGTAGGAAGTTCCGGCCGCGCGTGCGAGCGCGGCGCCGAGCACGGCGTAGCCGATGTTCGAATAGGCATAGCGGGTGCCGGGCTCATGCAGAAAGCGCGTGTGTGGAAGCGCCGCGAGCATGGTCTGTTCCCAGCGTCCTACGGGACCACGGGTATAGGTGGCCATATCGCCGGGCTCGCGGTCGAGACCGGAGGTGTGGGTGGCGAGCTGCACGAGCGTGATGGGAGGCGCGGTTGTCCATCGCCCGGCGACGTTGTTGACCTCGGGCAGATACTTCTCCACGGGGTCGGAGAGCCGGACTTTGCCGCGTTCCGCGAGCTGCAACAGCATCAGGCCGGTGAGCTGCTTGGTAATGGAACCGATGCGGTACACCGAGTCCTTGCCGGCGGCTTTTCCGGCCGCGATGTCGGCGAGAGCGTAGCTTTTGGTCCAGACCAGGTCTGGGCCGCGGATAACGCCGATGGTGACGCTGCCAACTCCGCTTCTTGCCAGCTCGGCCGCGGCCATGGCGTCGATCGCGGTGATGGCTCGGGTCAGATCGCGGGCGGGCGCGGCGGTTTGCGCGAGCGCCGGGAATGTGAGAATCGCCGCGAGGGCGAGGCGTCGCAACATCAGAACGTGACCTTCAGCGCCAGTTGTCCGATGCGCGCGGGGTAGGCGGAATTGAGCTGGCCGAAGCTGCCGGAGTTGATGTTCAGGTTGGTGCCCGGAGGCGCCTGGAAAGCGACCTGGTTGAGGACGTTGAAGAACTCGGCGCGGAACTGGATGGCCATGCCTTCGCGGATCGCGGCCAGCGAGAATCGCTTGAACAGGCTGGCGTCCAGGGTGAACAGGCTGGGACCGGAGAAGGCCTGCCGCGGCAAGCCGCCGGCGGACCCCGCGGCGGGGTTGCTGAAAGCGGCGGCCTCCTGGGGCGACAGGAAGGTGATCTGGTTGCCCTTGGTGATGCCGCCAAGGCTGGTGAAGCTGCCGTTGAAGTCGGGCGTGCTGGCCACCGTCTGGCTGAGCAGGAAGCGGCCGGTGGTGAGGGCCAGCGGACGGCCGCTGGCGAAGTTATAGATGCCGTTCAACTGCCAGCCGCCGAACATCGCGTCCATCCAGCCGGAGGCATTGCCCCCAATCCACTTGCCCTTGCCGAAGGGAAGCTCCCAGATGCCGTTGGCCTGGATGACATGCGTGGAATTGAGCGGGTTCAGCGCCTTATCCAGGCGCATGTTGCTGTTGTCGCGATAATCGAGGCCGAGGTCCTGCTCCGGGATGGCGTCGGTGAAGCCACGGGAGAAGGTGTAGTTGAACTGGAAGTACAGACCGCGGTCGAGCTGCCGCGTCAACCCGATCTTGAGGGCATTCCAGGTGGAGTGGGAGCGGTTTCCGGCGATGGTGAGATCGTCCACCTGAGTATTGAAGCGGAAGAAGGTATCGGGTAGCCCGGCGCGTTCGAGCAATCCGCCGCGACGTCCGGTGAGCAGGGTTGTCGTGTCGGCGAAGTTGGCGAGCGCGGCGGCCTGACCCTGCTGGATGATCGCGTTCTGCGAGGTGGGGATCAGGCGGAACAGGGGCGTGAGCGGTCCCAGGGGTTCACCGGTAAGGAAGTTGCCATTCGCGGCGAGGTTGCGCTGCGCGATCCGGAACGCATCGAGAAAGCCGTTGTTGCGGATCTCGACCTGATTCAGGTCCTGGCCGCGCCACATGCCGACGGCGTGATTGCCGACGTAGTTGACGTCGACCTTCCAGTTGCGGGCGACCTCGTGTTCGACTCCGAAGCCCCAGAGCTGGGTATAAGGAACGCGAAGATTCGGGTCGGCCACATAGGCGCGTCCCGTGCGGATGTTGGGCAGGGGTTGGAAGGGTTGGGGTGTGGCGATGGGCAGAACGCTGGAGTAGAGGCGAGGGTCGGAGAAGCGCATCAGGGGGTTCAGAGTGACCGTGGTGGTGGTCCCGTAGTTGCGGCCGGAGAAGTTTCCGGTGACGATCATGAACCGGTCATAAGCGATGCGGTAGGAAGAGCGAATGGAGGTCTTGCCCTTGCCGAAGGGATCCCATGCAAAGCCGATGGTGGGTCCGAAGTTGTTGCGGTCAGTTCCGAAGATGTCCTTGCCGCCGTTCTCAGCCAGGTTCCAGGTGGTGGGGCGGCCGGTGGGACCCTGCACGCCCAGCGCGCCGTCGACCCCGCCCACCGGATAGCCATAGATGCCGGAAGCGATGTAGATCGGCGGGAAGAGATCCCAACGCAGGCCCAGGTTGATGCTCAGGTTGCGGCGGATGCGCCAGACATCGCCTATGTAAAGCGCGAACTCCTTTTTCCGGAATTGCTGGTAATTGTTCACGAAGGGGACATAACCTTCGCGGCTGGTGAGGTAGAACGTCTGGGTGATGGAGCCGATGGAGCCGGTAAGGTCGTTCACCAGTTGCTGCGCGCGCACGCGATCGTTGGCGTTCAAGCCGGCCAGGGCGGGAACGTTAGCGGGGTTGTCGGCGTTGGTGGTGCGGATCACCGGAAATTCGGAGGTGCCGCTGCGCGAGTTCAAGGTCTGGTACCAGTATTCACCGCCGAAGGTGATGGTGTGATTGCCGAGCACGGCGGTGGCGTTGTTGGAAAAGCCCATGTTGACCGTGGGCTGGCGCTGCAGCCCGCGCACGATGTGGATGTTGCCGTTGGTGGTGCCGGTGAGTCCGGAGGTGGTGCCGAGGCCGATCAACTGGAAGTTGCCGGCGGGCGTGAGCTGATCGGGGTTGGTGATGGGACGGTAGGAGGTGCGGTCATTGGCGCCGACGGAAAGTTCATTGGTCAGCCGGGGGGTCAGGCTGGAGATCAGCCGCAAGGAAACGCCGCGGCGCAGTTCCGTGAACCCTTCGGGAGAGATGCCGTTGTACAGCCGCGCCTGGGGGTTGTCCTCGGTCTGGCGGGACATGGAGAACGCCGCCTGGTGTTTCGTGGTGATGGAGTGGTCCAGTTTTACCAGGAAGCTGTCGTAATTGAAGGGAAGCGGCGAGGTGTAGCGGTAGCCCGCGAGGTTCAATCCGTCGCCGATGTCGTAGTTGTTGGGGGCCGGCATTTGGGACAGGATGCGCGGCAGGAAGACGGTGTCGAGGCCCTGGCGGGACGGATCGATGGTCCGCAGATCGATGGTGGCGATATTGGCCGGGTTCAACGGGTTGCCTTGAGCATCCACGGCGGCGGAGGTGTTGGCGCCGCCGCGCACGTAGCGGAAGGTCCCCTGGCGCAGCGGCATGGTGTAGACGAAGCGGTTCTCGATGGATTCGGAGTTCTGCCGCTGCCATTCCGCCGTGGTGAAGAAGAAGGTGCGGTTGCGGATGATGGGTCCGCCGACGGAAAAGCCGAACTGATTGCGGCGCAGCACGGGACGCTGCTGACCGCTCTTGTTGGCGAAGAAGTTGTTGGCGTTGTAGGCGGTGTTGCGATTGAAAGCGAAGGCGGAGCCGCGGAACTGATTGGTGCCGGACTTGATGAACACCTTCACCTGCGCGCCGGAGCCGCGCCCCGCGTCGGCAGAATCGCCGGAGGTGGTGATGCGGTATTCGCCGACCGCTTCCTGCGGCACCGGCGTGGACGGACGCGAGGGAGCGTAGTCGAAGCCCGGGTTGCTGGCCATGATGCCTTCGACCTTGATGGAGCTGGTATGCGGTCCCAGGCCGTCGACGATGCCGTTCTGTTGCTGGCTGCCGAAGCGATCGATGGGGTTGGTGCCGGATTGCAGATAAAAGAGCATCATCGCGTCGCGGCCGTTGAGGGGGAGGTCCACGGCCTGGCGATTCTGCACCACCGCGCCGAGGCGAACTGTGGATGTGTTGACGAGGGTCGCCTCGGCCGTGACGTTAACGCTCTCGGTGACTTCGCCGGGAGCCAGCAGGAGGTCGAGCGAGCGGCTGTCGCCGATCTGCAGCAGGATGCCGCTGACCACTGCTTTCTTGAATCCCGCGACTTCGGCCGAGACGGAGTAGGAGCCGGGCGGCAGGTTGGGGAAGACGTAGCGGCCCGCATCGTTGGAGATCGCCTGGCTGCGGATTCCAGTGCCTTCGTTTACGGCCGAGACCGTAACCGCGGGAATCACCGCTCGCGACGGATCCTGGACGAAGCCTTCCAGCCGGGCGGAGACCGCCTGGGCGAAAACTTGTGAGCAGAAGAGCAAAGCGAGCGATGAAGTGAGAAGCAGGCGACGCATCAACGATCCTCCTAAAGGTGATCGGGATTATACGTGTGCGTGCGATGGGGGTCAATGCGGGACTTGTAATCCGCCGCTTGACAGTTACTTCAGGCGCTCCTCGAACCACTCGATCCACTTGCGGTGGACGTCGCGGGCGCGGACGGGGTCGGCTGGGAAGTGGCCGGGCACGGGCCACAGGATCATGCGCACGTCCTGGCCGCGTTCCTTCAGGGCATGATAGAGCTTGTAGGACTGGGTCACGGGAACGCGGACGTCGCCGGTGGTGGAAAGCAGCAGCAGCGGCGTTTTCATGTTGTCGACGTAGGTCATCGGCGACTGTTCCTTCATCAGCTCCAGGTCCTTGGGCATGGTCAGCGTCGAGCCGTAAGCACGCAGATAAAGGGGCAGATCATTCAGGTTGTAATCGTCTTCCAGGTGGATGACGGCGGCTCCGGCCATGGCGGCTTTCCAACCGCCGTAATGTCCGATGAGCCAGGTAGTCATGTAGCCGCCGTAGGACCAGCCGGAGACGCCCACGCGCGACCAATCGATGTAGTTGCGCTTCTTGAGCAACTCGAGTCCGGACATAACGTCGCGGCCGGGGCCGGCGCCGTGGTCGCGGTAGACGGCGGAATAGAGCTTGTTGCCCGCGTTGTCGCTGCCGCGGTAGTTGGGCTCGAAGATGATCCATCCTTGGGCGGCCATCGCCTGCGCCTGCGCGGAAAAGGCTTCGCGGGAGCTGGCCCAGGGGCCGCCGTGAATCAGCAGCACCAGCGGGTACTTTCGGGTGTTGTCGAAGCCGGGCGGGAAGGTGAGCACGCCGCTGAGCGGCAGGCCCTCAAATTCCCAGGACAGGGCCTCTGTTTTGCCGAGCGAGAGCGCGGCGACGCCGGCGTGTAAATCGGTGAGGCGCTGGGGTTCGGACTCGGCGTCGCGCAGGAGGTAGATTTCCGGCGGGCGCTGCGGGAGTGCGCCGATCACGAGTGTTTTGCCGTCGCGCGCGGGGGCTATCTCAGAGGCGACGACCGCGTCCGTTCGCCAGCGCATGGGCGGTCCGTCGAGCGGGATGCGCCAGATAGACGTACGCGCGCCGTCGGGCGCGGAGGCGATGAGCGCGCGGGAGTCCGCGGTCCAGAAGGCGCGCGAGATGTTGCGATCGATAGCCGTACTCAGGCGGCGAAGCGCGCCGCCGGCCGCGGGCGCGATAGCGAGCTCGCTCTGGTTCTGAATCTGGCCGGCGGTGGGGCAGGTCATGGAAAGCCACGCGCCGTCAGGGGAGAAGTTGGGATCGCCGCACATCGCGGGCGACTCCCACAGCGTTTTGCCGGGCTGCGTGGAATCGATCAGCAGAATGCGGCGGGAGAAAGAGTCGCGGGAGCCGGCCGAGGGCGCCGCGCTGTAGGCGATGCGATCGCCGGAAGGCGACCACTTGATCCAGGCGCCGAAGCTGCTGGCGGAGGCCGCGCCGGAGGTGAGCCGCTTCGGCGCGCCGCCGGCGGCGGGTATGGTCCAGACGTGGCTCGGCGGAGTGGCGGAGCGCATCAGATAGTCGTTGGCGTGCACGGTGAAGGAGTCGTCGAACTTGTCGCGCTTGGGCGGCTCGTCGGCGGCGATGTAGGCGAAGGCCGCGCCGTCCGGCTTCCAGGCGAAGGAGTGGACTTGGGTAGGCGACTGAGTGATCTGGCGGGCTTCGCCGCCGGCAAGATCGAGCACGAAGATTTGCGCCTTCCCGCCGGCGTCGGCCAGGAAGGCGATCTGTTCGCCGGAAGGCGACCAGCGGGGGTCCTGGACCGTTTTCCGGTGGTGCGTGAGGTTGCGGACGCGGCGGCTGGCGAGATCGACCGACATGATTTCGGATTCCCAGGCGTTGCCGGCGTAGTCCGGTTTTGTGACCACGAATACAGCGGAAGCGGAGGAGGGCGCCACCTGCAGATCGGTAACGCGGAACACCTTGTCGTAATGATCCAGCGTGAAGTTTTGCGCGGAAGCGATTGAGAGAGCAAGCAGAAGTGGAAGAACGCGGCTTGTCATTCAGCCGAATGCTATCACGAGGAGAGCTTCCGGGCGTGGTTTCGCCGTGCCGCGGCCGGATTGACAAGTTTTCGGAATGTGGCGATGATGCGGGCACCGGCTTCTGAGGAGGAGCCCAGTCTTGCAGTACATCCTGTTTGCGGTGGCGGCCGGCGTGGTGGCGATTCTGGTGTGGGCTTTTGCACCGCGGCAGCTTCCGCGGCTGCAAATGGAGCACGTCACGCGACAGGTGCGATCGGTGCAGACGCTGCCTGCCGGCGCGCTGATCGCGGTGGCGCTGGTGGCCTGGGCCTGGATGGCGCCGGGTTCCGGCTTCGCCACGACGCTCGCGGCGGGAATGGGGATTGGTCTTTCGCTGATTCTGATCGGCGTGCGGGCGCTGACGCGCCAGCCGCGCTCCTAGTACTTGCGCAGAACGGCGAGCACGCGGCCCTGTATCTGGAGCCGGTCGGCGGGCACATAGATCGGCTGCATCGCGGCGTTGGCGGGCTGCAGGCGAATGCGATCGCCGGGTTCGTGGTACCAGCGCTTCAGCGTGGTTTCCATTCCATCGACCAGGGCAACGACGATATCGCCTTCGCCGACGCGCTCGGTTTTCTCCACCAAAACGTAGTCTCCGGAACAGATATGGTCGTCGATCATGGAATCGCCGCGGACCTGGAGCGCGTAAGTGTTGGGGTCGCCGGTGAAGTCCTCAAAATTGAGGGTTTCCTGGTTGGCAATGGCCTCCACGGGTGAGCCTGCGGCAATGCGGCCGAGCAGAGGAATCTCGAGCGAAGGCGCCTGCCGGGAGTAGCGGCGCTGCTCCTGCAGGTACTTGGGAGTAAGTTCCAGCGAGCGGCTCTGGTTGAAGCTGCGCCGCAGGTAGCCTTTGGATTCGAGCGCGAGGATGTGCTTGTGGATGGTGGCAAGCGAGGCCAGTTGCAGGCCACCGGCCATTTCCTCGTAGCTGGGGGAGTAGCGGTGCTTCTCGACGAAGTCGGCCAAGAAGTCCAAAACATCTTTCTGCCGTTTTGTCAGAGCCATAGGGTAAGGTCAGTATGGGCGAAGAAAAGTAGAATGTCAAGGGGCTGGCTTGGGGAACGGTGGTGTCGACAAGCACTTGACAATACATTGACAACCCGAGGTGGAGTGCGTATGATCTGCCTAATCTGACTGGGGATGGGCCGGAGGAGTCCGGCCCTTCTCCGTTTTGGTTAAAGGGGGGGTTCATGCAGTTTCACAAGATGCTCGCCTTGACGGCGAGTCTCGTTTGCGCACTTTCACCGGCTGCCTTCGCCCAGGGCGGAGCCACCAGCCGAATCTCGGGGCAGGTATTCGACTCTTCGCAGGCGGCGATTCCGGGTGCGAAGGTCACGCTGGAGAACCAAGGCACGGGTTCGCGTAGGGAAAGCCTGACGGACAATCAGGGCCGCTACGTTTTTCCGGACCTGAACATCGGCGCCTACAAGCTGACCGCGGAGGCACAGGGATTCGCGACGCAGACGCGCAGCAACGTCCAGTTGGCGGTGGCGCAGTTCCTGACGGCGGACTTCACCTTGTCCGCGGGGCAGATCAGTGAAGTGGTGGAGGTCACAGGCACGGCCGCTCCAGTGGAGGCGAACGCGGCCAACGGCAGCTACTTCTCCAACAAGCAGTTGGTGGATCTGCCGATCAACGGTCGCGACTACGGCCGCTTCACCCTGTTGACGCCCGGCGCGGTGGCTCGCTCCAACTTCATCGCGGACATGGGCTTCAACGGAATGCACACGATCGCGAACAACTTCTCGATCGACGGCGTGGACGGCTCGCGCATCGACCAGCCGTACATGGCGAACGGCTTCGAGCGCGGGGCGCGCCTGCTGACGGGATCGCTGGACACGATCGCGGAGGTTCGCGTGCAGACGTCGAACTACAACGCGGAATACGGCCGTTCGTCAGGCTCGTCGGTTGCGATCGTATCGAAGAGCGGCAGCAACGAGTTCCATGGCTCGGTGTTCGAGTTCTTCCGCAACGACGCGCTGGACGCGCGCAATTTCTTCAACATCGACTCACAGCCCAAGGCGTCGCTGCGCTACAACAATTTCGGCGGCAACCTGGGCGGTCCGATTATCCGGAACAAGACGTTCTTCTTCGGGAACTATGAAGGTTCGCGGCAGCGGGTGGGGATTACCGGAACGGGCACCGTGCCGAGCCTGGCGGCTCGCGAACTGGTGGTGCGGACCTCGCCGGCGTTGCGCACGGTGATTGAGCAGTATCCGCTGGGCACGTCCAGCACCACGAATCCCATGGTGGACAACTACACGACGTTCGGCGTGAGCAAGGTTCGCGAGGACACGGGCTCGATCAAGATCGACCACATGTTCTCGGACCGCGGGCGCATCTACGGCCGCTTCAACAAGAACAGCTCCGAGGTGTTCGGACCGCTCTTCGGCGTAACCCCGGCGGCGCTGGGCCTCAATGACTTCCAGCAGGTGCCGGTGAACACGCAGAACGGCACGCTTGTTTACAGCCGCTCGATCACGCCGCGCCTGTTCATGGAACTGCAAGGCGGCGTCCAACGCTGGGCGAGCCAGATCAACTCCGAGCTCCCGATCCCGCAGGTCAACACCTCGGGATTCTTCTCCGTGGTTCCCGGCTCTCGCCGGTTTACGCAGACGAATTCGACCATGCAGCAGTACGGCGGGTCGGCGAGCTGGGTGCGGGAGGCGCACACCTTCAAATTTGGCGGAACGGTGTGGATGAGCCAGGTGAACCCGCTGTCGCGAGACCTGATCACGGTGACGTATGCCAACTTCAACGATTTCGTGAACAACAGCGTGAATCAGGCGACGGTGCTTGCGGGCGATCCTGGGTCGCGGCGGGCGCAGAACTGGTACGGCTTCTACGCGCAGGACACCTGGAAACTGCGGCAGAACCTGACGCTGGATTACGGCATCCGCCTGGACGGCGGGCCGGCGAACTTCGACCCGCAGGGAATTGTCCGCCCGTTCGATCTGCGGACGAA
>CAYOQB010000061.1:0-22765 GCA_964406035.1 uncultured Solibacteraceae bacterium
GCAAACTCGCATGACGACTCAAGGAGATTCAATGAATCGCAGAACCAATATCCTGCTCGCCGCACTGTTGCTGGCGGGCGGAGCACTCCAAGCGCAATTCGATTCCGCCGCGGTGCTCGGCACCATTCGCGACGCCAAGGGCGGTGTTCTGGCCGGCGCCGGCGTCACGATCCGCAATAACGCCACCGGGATCACGCAGAAGACCGTTACCGATCCGAACGGCGACTACATCTTTCCGGCAGTGAAGATCGGCGACTATCGCATCAGCGCCGAACTCGCCGGCTTCTCCACCGCCGTGGTGGAGAGCATCAACATCACCGTGGACGCCCGGCAGCGCGTCGACCTCACACTGCAGGTGGGGCAGGTGACCGAAGTGCTGAACGTAACCGCGGAAGCGCCGCTGCTCGAAACCGACTCCAGTTCCAAGGGCCAGGTGATCCAGCAGAAGCAGATCGTCACGCTGCCCATCCTGGGCCGCACCTACTCCAGCCTGGCGCTGCTGGTGCCCGGCGTCCGCCAGTCTCAGGTGGGCAACCAGGGCGATATCGCCTTCCGCCGCGAGGGTTCCTACAACGTGAACGGTCTCCGCAGCGTGTACAACAACTTCCTGCTGGACGGCGTCGACAACAATTTCTACGGCACCACCAATCAGGGCTTCTCCAACCAGGCGATCCAGCCGTCGCCCGATTCCGTGGCCGAGTTCCGCATGGCGATCAACGCCTATTCGGCCGAGTTCGGGCGCACCGGCGGCGCGGTGATGAACGTCAGCTCGCGCTCCGGCAGCAATGAGTTCCGCGGCACGGTGTGGAACTACTTCCAGAACACCTCGCTGAACGCCTACGGCTTCTTCCGGCCGCGCGACGCATCGGGACGCGAGTTCCCCAAGCCCCAGGTGAATCGCAACCAGTTCGGCGGCGTGTTCGGCGGGCCCATCATCAAGGACCGCACCTTCTTCTTCGCCGACTACGAAGGCAGCCGCTGGATTCAGTCTCCGTTCGGCCAGGCGACGCTGCCGACCCTGGCGCAGCGCCAGGGCATTCTGGGCGCCGATGTCCGCGTGCCCTTCACCTTCACCGACTGGCAGGGACGGACCATCGCCGCCGGCACGGTGATTCCCGCCGGCCAGCCGGTGCCGCAGACCGCCTTTGCGCGGCGTGTTCTTAGCGAGTTGCCGTCGCCCAACCTGCCCGGCATCGCGAACGTGTTCGCCGGCCCCATCCGCAACCAGATCTTCGAGGACAAGGGAGCGATCAAGGTCGATCACCGCTTCGGCGATCGCCTGTCGTCCTTCTTCCGCTATAGCCAGCGCCGCCAGGACCTGCAGGCCCCCGGCCTGATTACCGGCTTCTCCGGCGGCAATGCGATCGGCTTCCTGGACACTTATAACCAGCAGGGCATCGCCGGCATGACCTTCGCCCAGAATCCGACGACGGTGTGGGAGTATCGCTTCGCGGTGACGCGGCTCGGCATGGACCGGCTGCCCGCCCAGGTCGGCGGACCCAGCATGCGCGAGCTGTTCGGCATCACCGGACTTCCGGAAGGCGACCGCGTCCGCGGCGGCATCACCCCGCAGGACATCACCGGCTTCGCCCGCATCGGCCGCCAGTCCACCAATCCGCAGGCGCAGTTCCCCACCACCCTGAACTCGCGGCTGAACTTCAGCAAGATCCTGGGCAGCCACACGCTGAAGGCCGGCTATGAATGGCTGGGCCTGTACATCGACGTCGACGATACCAATCCGCTGTATGGAATCGACGCCTACGGCGGCGGCTTCTCCCGCCTGACGCCCGGCGCGACCAACGCCAACTTCTCGCTCGCCGACTTCTTCTTCGGCGCGCGCAGCACCTACCAGATCGCGACCCAGGTCACCGCCAAGATGCGGCAGCAGGCGCACTGGTTCTACATCCAGGACGACTGGAAGGTTTCGAAGAAGCTCACGGTGAACCTCGGCCTGCGCTACGAGATCACCTCGCCGGTCTATGATGCCGACAACCGGCTGGCCAACTTCAATCCCTCCACCAACAGCCTGCAACTGGCGGGTGACGGCGGCTGGAGCGAGCGCTCCCTGCAGAACATGCGCTGGCTGAACTTCGCGCCCCGTATCGGCCTCGCGTACCAGCTCACGCCGCGGACGGTCATCCGCACCGGCTACGGCCTCGGCTACAACTACTGGAATCGCATGGCCTCGGCGGAGCTGCTGAACACCAATGCTCCCTTCGTCACGCGAGCCTCCATCGTCAACTCCGCGGCCAACCTGGGCAACCTCTGCACCGGCAACAACTCGCAGAATTGCTTCCGGCCCACGCAGGCCGGATATCCGGTGAACCCGCCGAGCAACGTGATCCTGTTCATTGATCCGGAGACTCCGTGGGGTTACGTGCAGAACTGGCACTTCACGGTGCAGCACTCGATCACCAAGAAGCTGCTGTTCGATATCGCTTATGTCGGCAACCGCGGCGTGCACCTGCCGCTGCTGGGCGACTTCAACCAGGCTCGCGTGATCACGCCCGCGGAGCTCGCCGCCGCCGGATCTCCGCTGGGGTCCCTGAACGCGCGGCGTCCCTTCCAGGGCTTCGGCAACATCACCGGGGTGGTTCCCAGCGGATTCTCCAGCTATAACGCGCTGCAGGCCAAGGTGGAGTATCGCGGCAACGCGCTGACCCTGCTGAACTCGTTCACCTACGGCAAGGCAATCGACAACGTCGGCCAGGTTCTGGAGTCGACCAACGGCGGATCGCCGAACCCGCAGGATATCCGCAATCCGGGCAACGACAAGGGTCCGTCCAGCTTTGACCAGCGGTTCAACAACACCGCCAGCGTCGTCTACGCACTGCCGTTCGGCAAGGGCCGCAAGTTCGCGGGCTCCATGCCGGGCGCGCTGGAAGCCGTCATCGGCGGCTGGGAGGCATCCTCCACCATCACCCTGACCAGCGGCCAGCCTTTGAACATCCGCTACGGCGATATCGACGGCCGTCTTTCCGACGGGCAGCCCGACTTCCTGGGCAACGTCGCGCTGCGTCCCAACCTGCGCGCCGGCGTCTCCGGCGACCTCCGACGTCCCTCGGCGCAGCGCGAACAGGGCCTGTACATCCTGCCGAGCTGCTTCGTGAGCCCTACGGACCCCACCTGCGCCTTCGAATTGCCCGCGGCCACCGCGCCGTTCGGCAACCTCGGCCGCAACCGCCTCTATGGCTATCCGCTGTACCAGGTGGATTTCGCTATGCAGAAGAACTTTGACATGTCCTTCATTAGCGAGGCGGCCCGGCTCACCTTCCGCGCCGAGTTCTTCAACTTCTTCAACCGCACCAACTTCGCCGCGCCGGTGATCGACATTCGCAACGGCGCGTTCGGCCGCGCGACCTCTACCTTCGATCCGCGCTTCGTGCAGCTCGCGCTGCGCTTCGCGTTCTAAAATCGAGGGCAGTAACCCAGCACCCGGGGCGCTTCTTCGGAAGCCGCTCCGGGTGCTTTTATTTGGCGTGCGCCGACTTTGTCGACGAAGTGCCGGTGGACGCGACCGTCCTCCGTCAGCTCCGGATGAAAGGTCGCCGCCATGTGCATCCCCTGCTCCACCCAAACCGGATCTCCGGCATCGGAGGCGAGCACGCGGACCGCGGGTCCCGTGCGCCGGATGACCGGCGCGCGGATGAACACAGCTTCCACCGGCCCGTCCTCCAGCTCCAGCTTGGAGATGTGCGAATCGATTTGCCGCCCGTAGGCGTTCCGCTCCACCGCGATGTCCAGCAGCGAAAGCGACTGCTGACCCGGATTCGTAACTTCCGAAGCCATCAGAATTGCCCCCGCGCAGGTCCCGAACACCGGCTTCGACGCCGCGAACTCGCGCAGCGAATCCCACAAACCGGTGTAGTCGATAAGCTTCAGCATGGTGGAGCTCTCTCCGCCGGGGATGATCAATCCATCCACGTCCGCCAGTTCCGCCGCGGAGCGGACCTCCACCGCTTCCGCGCCGAGCTCCCGCAGCTTCTCGCGATGCTTTTCAAAGTCGCCCTGCAGGGCGAGTACTCCGATTTTCACTTCTTCAGCGTACCGTGTTCGCGGCGTATCCAAGGACGTGCCGCACCACCTCGGCCATCGAGTCGCACAGGAAGTCGGGCGGATGTTCGATGAGAGAATCCGGCTGGAACCCGAACGTGACCCCCGCGCAATACGCTCCCGCGTTGCGTGCGGTCAGGACATCCACGTAGCTGTCGCCCACCATCAGTGTCCGCTCCCGCGCGGCTCCCGCTTCTCCCATCAGCGCGTAAATCCCCACCGGATCGGGCTTCTTCTCCTCGAAGCTGTTGCCGCCGTACACGCGAAAGAAGTGCGTTTCCAGGCCGAGCTGCATCACCAGCCCCTTGGTGAACCGCACCGGCTTGTTGGTCAGCACCGCCATGCGGACATCGGCGTGATGCAGCCGGTCCAGCGCGACGCGCACGCCCGGATACAGCACGGTGTGATCCAGCATGTGGTCGCGATAGTAGCCCAGAAAGAAGTTCAGCGCTTCCTTCACCTCGGCCTCGCTCGCTTCGGGACCCATCGCCTTGCGGATGAGCACGGGCGCACCGTTGCCGACATAGGAATACACCAGGTCGCTTTTGAGCGGCGGCAGGCCCATATGGGCGCGGGCCGCGTTGACCGAGTTCGCCAGGTCGGCTTTCGAATCGATCAGCGTCCCGTCCATGTCGAAGATGACGAGATCGAAGCGGCGTTTCAGATGGTGATCTCCTGCAGCCGCTTCGGCTTTTTCCAGATCCGCCGCACTTCTTCCGCGCCCGCGGCGAAGTTCTCGCGCAGCTCATAGGGAGCCAGAGAGGAGAACACGCCCGCGGCGCCCATCGCGTAAGGCATCAGTTGCGATTCCACCATCCAGCCGGGCCGCGGTTTCGGCGAGAACGCGGTGAGCACCGCCACCAGCGCCGCCACGATCGCCGCGCCGCGCACCAGCCCGAACACCCCGCCCGCCAGGCGATCCAGCCACGAAAGCCCAATCAGCTTGAAAATCTTGGCCGCCAGCGCCGAAATCGCGCTCCCCATCGCCAGAACCGATCCGAACACCGCCAGAAATCCCAGGATGTACGCGGCTGTTTCCAGATCGAACCATCTGCGGAACCATGCCGCCGGGATGCCGTAGAACCAGAACGCCAGCACCACCGCGAGTATCGCCGACAACAACCCGATCACCACGCGAGCCAGGCCGCTGACCAGCCCCGCCACCACCGAACTCACCACAACAATCAGGAACACGACGTCCAGCGCGTTCATAGCTCTTTCCCCGTCAGCTTGCGATACGCGTCCCGGTACTTCTCGCTGGTGTTGCGCACCACCTCGTCGGGAAGCTCCGGACCGGGCGGACGCTTGTCCCAGTCCAGCGTTTCCAGGTAATCGCGCACGTACTGCTTGTCGAAGGAAGGCTGCGGGCCGCCGGGCGAATAGCGGTCGGCCGGCCAGAATCGGGAGGAATCGGGCGTCAGTGCTTCATCCGCCAGCACCAGTTCGTCGCCCACGAAGCCGAACTCGAATTTGGTGTCGGCGATGATGATCCCGCGGGTCAGCGCATACTCCGAGGCTTCGCGATAAATGCGCAGCGTCAGGTCGCGCAGCCGGGCGCTCAACTCCCCGCCCACCGTCGCGCACATGGTCTCGAAGCTGATGTTCTCGTCGTGGCCGCTCTGCGCCTTGGTGGCAGGCGTGAAGATCGGCTCCGGCAGGCGATCGCTTTCCCGCAATCCCGGGGGCAGCGCCACGCCGGAAACACTCCCCAACTGCTGATATTCCTTCCATCCCGACCCCGACAGGTAACCCCGCGCCACGCACTCCACCGGCATCATGCGAGCTTTCTTCACCAGCATGGCCCGGCCCTGCAGCTCTTCGCCGAAGGCGAGGACGTCCGTCGAAATCAGGTGATTGGGCGTCAGGCCCCGCAGGAATTCGAACCAGAACAGCGTGATCTGCGTCAGCACCTCGCCCTTGCCCGGAATCCCCGACCCCAGGATGCAATCGAACGCCGAAATCCGGTCCGTCGCTACGAATAAAAGGGAATCCGACCCGGCTTCGTAGATGTCGCGGACCTTCCCGCGGGCGATGAGCTTGCGCCCGGGCAAATGCGTTTCCAGCAGGACGGACGAATTCACGTGACGAGAATCCCGGCTTCCAAGTGATGCGGCGGTAGAAACCAGGATAGCGCATCACTCTATACTGGTTGAAGCGTTTTCAACGAATGCTTCTTTCCATTCTGATCCCTGTCTACAATGAGCGGACCGTGGTGGAGCGCAGCCTCTCGCTGGTTTTGGCGGCGCCGCTCCCCGAGAACATGGACCGCGAACTGGTGATCGTGGACGACTGCTCGCGCGACGGCACCTCCGACATTCTCAAGCGTCTGGCGGCCGAGCATCCCTGCATCCGGCTGATCCGGCACGAGGTGAACCAGGGCAAGGGCGCGGCCGTGCGCACCGCGATCCAAAACGCCGAAGGCGATTTCTGTTTGATTCAGGACGCCGACCTCGAGTACGACCCGTCGGAATATCCCAAGCTGCTCCGCCCCCTGCTCGAAGGCCGCGCCGATGCCGTATTCGGCTCCCGCTATCTCGCCGGCGACGGCACCCGCATCCTGCCGTTCTGGCATTCGATGATCAACAAGTTCCTCACGCTGTCCTCCAACATGTTCTCCAACCTCAACCTGACGGATATGGAGACATGCTACAAGGTCTTCCGGACCGACCTGCTGAAGAGCATCCCCGTCCGCAGCGACCGCTTCGGCTTCGAGCCGGAGATCACAATGAAGTCCTCGAAGCGCAAGCTTCGCATCTACGAAGTCCCCATCAGCTATCACGGCCGAACGTACGAGGAAGGCAAGAAGATCGGCTGGAAGGACGGCGTGAAGGCGTTGGGCGTCATTCTCTGGTTCTGGCTGATCGACGACCTGTACATTGAGCCGTACGGTCGCGGCGTGCTGAACAATCTGACCGGCACGCCCCAATACCTGAATTGGATCACCCGCATCATCCGCCCCCACCTGGGCGACACCGTGCTGGAGCTCGGGGCCGGAATTGGCAATCTTTCCGGCCGTCTGATGGGCAAGAAGATGAGATATGTCGCCCTGGAAAAAGACCCAATTTACCTCCACGCGCTCGGCAACCGCTTCCTCCGGACGCCGAATGTGGAAGTGCGGCAGGGCGATCCGGAATCGACGGCGGACTACAAGGACTTCGCCGGCCAGTTCGCCAGCGCGCTGTGCGTCAATGTGCTGGAATATGCCGAATCGCCGCTGGGCGTGCTGCAGTCACTGGAGCAAAGCCTGCAGCCCGGCGGAAATGTCGTGGTGCTGGTTCCCCGCAGCATGACGCTGTTCGGAAGAGTCGACCAGACGCTCGGTCACCGCCGGCGTTTTTCACAAGTGGCGCTGGCGGACCTGCTGTCGCAGGCCGGGTTCGCGGTCGAGCGGTCGTATTCCGTGAACAAGCCTGGATGGCTGGCGTGGCTCCTGTTCAGCCGCCTGCTGGGACGCAAGACCATCAATAAACCGTTCCTGAAAGTTTTCGATAAGACGGTATGGCTGTGGCGGCGCATCGACTGGCTGTGGCCCTGGCCGGGACTCTCGCTGGTGATGGTGGCCCGGAAGAAATCTTGAGGGGAACTCCAAGCAAGCTATGAAGAAATATGTCGTGACCGGCGGCGCCGGTTTTATCGGCTCCGCCCTGGTGAGAAGCCTGCTCCAACGCGGCGATGGCGAAGTTGCGGTGATCGACAACCTGCTTACCGGCAATCTGCGCAACCTGGAAGGGGGTGCGGAGCGCGTCACGCTGCACCGCGCCGACATTCGCGATTACGCTGCGATCGCCGCGCCCATCGCCGGGGCCGATACCGTGTTCCATCTGGCCGCGATCCCTTCGGTGCCGCGCTCCATCAACGATCCGGTGCCCTCGCATGAGGTCAACATCGACGGAACCTTCCAGGTATTCCGCGCCGCCGCCGAAGGCAAGGTCCGCCGCGTAGTCTACGCCGCGTCTTCCTCGGCGTACGGCGACACCGAAACGCTGCCCAAGACGGAAACCATGCTGCCCAAGCCCATCTCGCCCTACGCGGTGCAGAAACTCCTCGGCGAGTATTACGCGAGTGTGTTCCACTCCTGCTTCGGCCTCGAAACCGTTTCGCTGCGCTTCTTCAATGTCTTCGGCCCGCGCCAGGACCCCACCAGCCCGTACTCCGGCGTGCTCAGCATCTTCATGCGCTGTCTGATCGAGACCCGCCCGCCCACGATTCACGGCGATGGCGAGCAGTCGCGCGACTTCACCTACGTGGAAGACGTCGCCGAGTTGGTGATCAAGGCCGCGACCGCGCCGAACGTCGCGGGCAGGATGTATAACGCGGGCAACGGCGAGCGCTACACGCTGAATCAGATCTGGAGCCTGCTACAAAAGATCGAGGGCGTCTCCATCCCGGCGAACTATGGTCCGCCACGCCCCGGCGATGTCCGCGACTCTCAGGCCGATACCGCCGCCGCCATTCGCGACCTGAACCATTCCCCGCGATTCACCATCGAGCAAGGCTTGCGCAAAACGCTGGAATGGTACCGGACGGCGGGCTGAGCGGTTAGCGTCCGCCCTGCGCGACGTATCCGCGGATGACTTTCTCCACGTACTGCTGCGTTTCCCGGTAGGGCGGCACGCCGCGATAGCGGTCCACCGCGCCCGGTCCGGCGTTGTACGCGGCCAGAGCCTTGGCGACATCCCCGTCGTACTTCACCAGCAGTTGCCGCAGGTACATCGCTCCGGCTTCCACGTTCTGGCGGGGATCGCGCGGATCCGCATTCAATGCGGCCGCCGTCGCTGGCATCAACTGCATGATTCCGATCGCGCCCTTGGGCGAAACAGCGTCCGCGCGGTAAGCCGACTCGGCTCGCGCCACCGAATGCACGATCTCCCGGGGGAGCCCGGCGCGCCGCGCGGCTTCGTCCACCAATTCTCGCGGCGAAGCCGGCCGCGGCACGGCCAGCGGCTGCCGCGGCTCGGGCGCTGCGGGCGCAGGGGCAACGGCAGGCGGGCCGAGCTCGTCCTTCTCGATCGCGACCACCTGGCTCGCGGGCAGCTCGGTCACGCCCTTCTCGGTGTGCAGGAGGATGCGATCGCCCACCCGTTCATGCCGGTCGGCGGCGATGCGGAATCCATTGGTGAGCACGGCGAACTCGCCGGCCGCGAGCGGGGCGGCCATCAGAATGAGCACACGGAGCACTATAGAGGTGACGATAGCAGAATCGCGGGCGTGCAGGACAACTTGTTCCTGCGCGGTTCTTCATCTGAATGAATAGGTTGTGCGTTGCTCAGTGGGCGGGAATGGCGCGCAGTTGGATCTCCTTGCGGCCGTTCTCGCCCAGAACCACCGGCACTGCGGCGGCCTGATGCTTCTCGCGAAACTCCGGATCGTACCAGGCGCCGTCTTCGACATCCTCCCACGCCATCACCCGGTACTCGCCTGGAACGACCGTTGGAAATCGGAAGGCGCCGTTTTGATCCGTCACCGCAAAGCGGATCAGCATGCGGTACGGCGACTCCCGCGCCGGAACCAGCACGACAGTTGCTCCCGCGACCGGCTGCTCCTCGGCGTTTCGCGCCGAGCCACGCAACTCCGCCGCGTCCGCCGAAATCGCGACCTCCAGAATGCCATCCCCGCCGGGCCGCAGGCCCTCTTCGAAGATGTCCTGCTTGCCCACCTTCGCGGACCGCGCATACATCCCCGGAGGCAAATTGGCGACTACCACGCGGTAAGGTCCCGGTAGCAGCCCGGACAACCGGAACTTGCCGTCCGGATCAACGCCGCTGAACCTGCTGTGATCCGAAGGGGGCGGATAGCGGGCCCCGATCTGCACGGCGCGATTGCGCTCTTCGTTACCCGGCTGGTCCGGCCAAATCAGCCGCCCCTCCACCTTCGAGCCCGCCCGCATGTCGAGCGTCACATTCTCGATGTCGTGGTCGCCAACTTCCAACGCGACCTGCGCCTCCAATCCAGCGCCGCGCAACCCGGCTGCGGTCAGCAGGTACGACCCTGGGGGCACGTTCCTGATCACAAAACTGCCGTCCTTCACTTCCGCCCCGTTCGATGTCGGATCCATGAGGCGGCCGGCCAGGTCGCGAGTTTCCAGGCGGACCATCACCTCGGAATCGTCTCCCGCCGGCAGGTTCAAAATCCGCCCGCTCACCATGACGGCGGGGATCCGCCGCAGCGTCATCCTCAACCCCTCTATGTGCTGGCCTGGCTCCAGCGTGAGCAGGGACGCTCGATCGAATCCGGAAACCCCGGGAAAGAACACCGGCCCGATTCCCCCTTTGCCCTCGAGCTCTGCTGGCGCTCGATTGGGAAGCACCACCAGGTAATAACGCCCCGAGCCCAGGGACGGAATCCGGAATCGCCCCAGATCGTCCGTCAAACTATGCCCCACCGACTCGACCTGCCGTTCGCCTTGCAAGTAAACGATACGGATAGCGACCACGGAAATGGCTGGCAGGGGGTCGCCATCGGAATCCACCACCGTCCCGCTTAGAATGGAGTGCGGCGTCAGCTTTACGGTGATGCCGGTCAGCGTTTCGCCCGCTCTGATTTCCACCGGCATCGCAAGACCGGACCGCCTTGCTCCGTAATACGCACGGCTGAAGCCGAGCCGATAGGCAACAATGGTGTAACGATCCGGATCCAGTCCGTCGGCCGCGAAGGTCCCGTCCGCGCCCGTGACAAAACTGCGTAAACGCGTCGCCGATGGGTCCGGATGCGGGCTCTGCGGCACCAGACTGATACTGACCTTTCGCAGAGGTTCGCCCGAGATTGCGTGAACTGCGCGCCCTCGCAAGCTTCCCTTTGCTCGCGACAGTTGTGGCGGCTGCTGTCCGAATGTAATCGCAACAACACTCAGTAGCCCCAGCATCCAGCCGGCAACTCGCATACGATGGCCATTCTACGTACGCGGGCGCATCCCGGTTTCGGCCGCCGCGCTTAATTCGAGGAAATCACCCGAATTTGCACAATCTCCCGGCCATTTTCCTTCAATTCTATGGACTTTGACGCAGCCTCGTAATTCTTGCGGAAATCCGGATCGAGCCACGCACCGGCCTCGATGTCCTCCCAGGCGAACAGGCGGTATTCGCCTGGGACCAGCCCCGCTAGCCGGAATGCGCCGGTCTGATCGGCAACCGCGGACCGCTTCAGCTCACGGTACGGCGACTCGTTCTTGGGCACGACCACCACCAGCGCGCCGCCGGAAGGCTGCCCGTCGGCATTGGTGACCGTTCCCTGCAACTCGGCCGCGCCCGCGGCGATGGTGATCTCCAGAACGCCCCCGCCGCTTGCGTTCAGGCCGTTTTGCAGTACGTCATCGCTGCCCAGCCGCGCCGATTGCACATACATGCCTTCGGGCAGGCCGCCCACATCCAGCCGATAGGTTCCCGATTGCAGATCCCCGACTTGGAACGTGCCGTCCGGCTGGGTGCGGACTCCCGACGAGAATTCCGCGTTGCTCAGGTTTCGTAGCGATACGTTCGCCCGCCGGTTGGGATCGGCGGCGGCTTGCTCCGGCCACTTCAACTTCCCTTCCAGCTTTACGCCCGCACCCAGCGTCACGGTCAGGTTCTCGACGTCGCGAGTACCGACTTCCACCGGCATTTGACTGCTGAATGCGCCCCGCAGCCGGGGGACCATCGCCATCAGCACGTACGATCCTTGCGGCACGGAGCGGAACGTGAACCGGTCCTGCTGCATCACCGCCCGAAACGGGGGCCCGGGGAACGCCATACCCGGACTCTTTGGCTGCAGCATCAGGATTACCCCTTCCGGGCCGTCCTGCTTGGCGGGCATGTTGGCCACCCTCCCGCTGACACTCACCACCGGCGACTTCACCAGCTTGAAGTCCACACCGCGCAGCTCCTGCCCGGGGGCAACATCCACCGGCGCGGCAGTCGCCGGATCGACAACGCCGGGGAAGAGCGTGGTCGTCAGTCCGGCCATTACGTCTTCAGCCCCCGGAGCCCGGAAGTAACGGGGCGGCATCGCCGCCACGAAGTAGCGCCCCGCCGCCAGCGATGCGATCCGGAACTCGCCCAGATCGTTCGTCGACCCGCCGCCGGCGGACTCCAGGTGCTTCTGCCCGTCGCGATACCTCTGCCGCAGCACTTGTACCTGTACCTGCGACATCGGATCGCCGTCCTCGTCCAGAATGCGGCCGGAAACCACTCCGTGCGGTGTCAATTTTAACGACAGATCCTTCACCGTTTCCCCGGCGTTGATTTGCAGCGGCATGCCTTGGCCCGACTTTTTCGCGCCATAGGTGAACCGCACGTAGCCGTTGCGCTCCGCGCTCAGCGTGTACCGGCCGGGCTCGACCCCGGTGATCGTAAACTTGCCATCCGCGCCCGTCACCGCCCTGGGCACACCCGTCGGCCGGACCTCGGGCCGCCGGCCGGCAGGCATCATCGTTACCACTACCTTGCGCAGCGGCTCCCCGGTCTGGATGTTCAAGGCCTGGCCGGTGACCGTAGCCTTATCCCGCTCCTCGGCGGCGGCGGGCTTGGGAGGCGGCTGTTGGGCGAATTGCAGCGTCGCGGCGCCAATCAGGATCCAGGCCGGGCGAGGGAGTAGCATCTTATATTCAACGTACGCGAACCAGGAGGGTTAGGTTACCCCCGTACCGCCTATGAAAACGAATGCAGTCCGGCTCCTGGACCGGCTCGGAATCGTTTATGAACTGCGGAGTTACGAGGTCGACCCCGACGACCTTGCCGCCGAAACCGTCGCGCGCAAGGTCGGCCTTCCGCCGGAGCAGGTATTCAAGACTCTCGCCGTGCGCGGTGACCGCGGCGGTGAGTTTCTGGCCGTCATCCCGGCGGGAACGGATCTGAACTTCAAGCGCCTGGCGAAGCTGAGCGGCGACCGCAAGGTCGAAATGATCCCGCTTAAGGAAGTCGAACAGATAACTGGCTATATCCGGGGCGGCGTCACCGCCTTTGCCGCCCGCCGGGACTTCCGTGTCTTTGCGGACGAAACCATCGAACTGTGGGAAGTGATTTCGGTCTCCGCCGGCATGCGCGGCCTGCAGGTGCTGCTCTCGCCCGCCGACTACATCCGGGCTACCCGAGCGGTGCTGGGCGATATCGCGGACCAGTAAAACGCTGTTTTTTCGGCTAGGGAAACGTCCCACCCCCCGCCGCAGTCGAACCTCGGAATCCCTATGCAACCCCGATCTTGCCTGCTCCCCCTCCTTTGCTCTCTCGCCTGGCACTCACAGGCGCAGGAGCAAAAATCCGTTGCTGTTCAAATCGTCGGCCATGTCTACAAACCCGAGCAGGTACCCGCCACGGAGGACCGCATCCGCGGCCTGAAAGTGCCCGCCGGATTCCGCGTCCAGCGGTTCGCGGCCGACCTCGGGAAGCCGCGCATCCTCGCCGTAGCTCCCGACGGAGCCGTGTACGTCACCCGGCCCGAGTCTGGCGATCTCCTCATGCTGCGCGACACCAATAACGACGGCGTGGCCGACCAGCAGACCGTAGTCGCGAAAAAGCCCGACCTCCACGGCGTCGCGATCGACGGAAACCGCGTATATCTCGCCACCATTCGCGAGGTCTACGCCGCCGATCGCCGCCCCGACGGCTCCCTCGGCGAATTGAAGCAGATTCTCGGCGACCTGCCCGACGGCGGGCAGCATCCCAACCGCACGCTCGCCGTGGGGCCGGATCGCATGTTGTACGTAAGTGTCGGAAGCTCCTGCAACGCCTGCCCGGAAACGAATCCGGAACATGCCACCATGCTCCGGTCCGCGCTCGACGGTCAGTCCCGCGAGATCTTCGCCACCGGACTCCGCAACACCATCGGCTTCGGCTGGCATCCCGCTACCGGCGAGATGTGGGGCGCCGACCACGGCATCGACTGGCTCGGCGATGACGAACAAAAAGAAGAGCTGAATCGCATCCAAAAGGGCGCCGACTACGGCTGGCCCTACGTATACGGCATGGGCAAGATCCAGCACGCCGTCCAATCTCCCAAGGGCAAGACCAAGGAGGAGTGGGCTCGCGCCAGCCGCCAGCCCGCTCTGCTATACACGGCTCACGCCGCACCCATGCAGATGGTGTTCTACTCCGGCAGCCAGTTCCCAGCCGAATTCCGCGGCGACGCCTTCATCGCCATGCGTGGTTCCTGGAACCGCAAGCCCCCCAGCGGATATGAAGTGGTCCGCGTGCGATTCCAGAACGGCAAGCCCGCCGCCTTCGAGCCGTTCCTTACCGGATTCCTGACCGGCGGGGGCGAGAACTGGACCCAGTTCGGCCGGCCCGTGGGCATCGCCGTCGCCCGTGACGGCGCCCTGCTGGTGTCCGACGACACCAACGGCTGCATCTACCGCATTTCGGCGGAAGCTGCCAACACTTCGGACCGCTGATCGGCAAGCGTCTCCCGCAGCGTCCGCAGCCCCCGGCGAATCCGTGTCTTTACCGTGCCCAGCGGCTGGCCGGTTCTGCCCGCGATCTCGGTGTGTGAGAGTTCCTCGAAGAACGCGAGATCCACCACCTCGCGCTGCATTCGCGGGAGTGCCTCCAAGGCCCGGCGCAACTCCCGCGCCTGCCGCGCCCGGTCCAAGACCCGCTCTGGCGAACCGCCGGAAACCGCTGGGTCGGCGTGGTCCAGGCCCTCGAAAGCCGCCTGCCGCCGGGATCGCAGCCGGTCGATCGCCCGCGTGCGGGCGATCATCGCCAGCCAGGTCTGCGCCGACCCTCGCTGGTGATCGAACCGCCGCGCCGTGCGCCACACCTGTAGGAACGTGTCCGCGGCGACCTCCTCGGCGTCCGCTGCATCGCGGAGAATCCGCAGCGTCAGCAAACGAACCAGCCGAGAGCTCTCGGCATGAAGCGCGGCCATCGCCTCAGCATCGCCTTCGGCGATCCTGCGGATATATTCGTTCCAGGAGCCGCGCGGGGGCGGCGGGAGAACCGGCATCCGCGCCGGCGCGGGCAGTGTCGGGAATGGGGCTAGGGAAGTCATTCGGCTGAGTCCTCGGTTTCGATAGGTGGTGTGGTGCGCACCTGCCGGTTCACCTCATCCATCCATTTCGCCGCCTCCGTCAGGTCGGCTACCCGGTGTTGGGTCCCGGTCTGGATGTGCTCGATCGAAATGGGCAGCTTGCGGCCGTCCTCGGCCAGCCAGCAACGTATGAGGTAGGAACTGTGGGTCACCGGAAACGAGCATGCCGGACCCGCCTTCCAGTGGACCGCCACCGCGCTGGCGCGCGGCTTCCAGTTCGCTTCCAACCTGGATGTTGATGGTTCGAAAGGAGAAAAACTTCCCCTACGGGAGCCGCAATTTTGCGATCAGAGCTTGAAAACGGGGGTGGCCACGCAGCGGATCGTATTGCGGATCGGCCCCGATGTAGACGATTGGCACGCTCTTTTCGGCCAGGGACCGCTCCAGCCAGGTCACCGCGTTGTCCCGGTCGTCTGCGCGCAGGTACAACTGCGCGATCTGCATGGGAGGTACAAACGAAGTTTGCGAGCGCCGCAGCAGAATCTCCGTCCACGCGCCGAGAGCCGCCCGATAGGCGGAAAGCCCCGGCGGCGATTTCGCCCGCGCGGCCTCCGCCGCCGCGAGGATCTCCTTTTCTCCGGAAGCCCGGAGCATGCGGAGGGCTTCTTCGAGCGATTCCTCATAACGCCCGGCCAGGTGGTGGACCATCATTAAGTCTTCATGAGCCACCACGAAATCCGGGTCCAGTTCGAACACCTTGCGGTAGCGCTGCGCCGCTTCGGCGAACCGGCGCCGGAAATGAAGGGGATAGGCCGCGTTCGTCTGGATGATCCGAGACAATGGGTCCAATTCCAGCGCGAGACCCAGTTGGGCGGTCGCTTCGTCCCATCGTTTCAAAGAGTTCAGATGAACCCCGTACCAGTGGTGGGCGGTCGCGTGACCCGGGTTCAGCTCCAGCGCGCGGCGAAACGCGGCTTGTGCCTCCGGCCACTCCCAGTCATACAGCGCCTTGATCATCCCCAGCGAGGTATACGCGTCCGCCGACTGCGGGTCCAGGTCCAGCGCCCTGCGCGCCATTGCCGTTGCCTTGGGGAAGTACTCGCGCGGCGGCGCGTGGCGAAAGCCAAGCAATCCATAGACATCCGCGAGTCCGGTGTAGGCGGCCGCGAACGCCGGATCCTGCGCAACCGCCTGCAACAGGTACTTTTCGGCCCGCAGGAATCCCTCCCGCGTCCGCTGGCTGAAGTGATAGCGGCCGAGAAGATAGTTTCGGTACGCCTCGGCGTTCGCGGTCTGCGGGTGCCCGAAGCGCTCCGCCTGGGACGCGCCCGGCCGCGCGCCCAACGCGGCGGCGAGTTCGGAGGAGAGCCGTGCTTGCGCCATGGACAGGCTCGCATCTTCCAGCTCGAACTGCCGGCCCCAAATGCGAGCCCCGTCCCGGACATCCACCAGCTCAGCGTTCACCGCCACCGCGGTTCCGCGCTGCCGCACCGCGCCGGTGACGACTCCATCGACGCCCAAAGCGCGGCCGGTCTCCCGCGGATCTCCGGATCTGCCCTTGTACTGGAACACCGTGCTGCGAGCCATCACGCGGACGCCCGGCAACCCCGAGAGGTTGTTGATCACGCTCTCCGTGAGGCCATCCGAAACGTATTCGAGCGAAGCTGTGCTTTCGAACGGAAGCACTGCGATGGAGCGAATCGCCTGCTGCCGGGGCGCAAACTGAAACCAGGCCGCGACCGCCGCGGCGATTGCGACCGGCACGGCCGCCATCCAGGACCAGCGCCGCCGCTTCTCAGGGATCAGGGCCGGTTGCAGCCGCGGTTCTTTGTCCCGCTCCAGATTTGGAGTCGCGAAATTACCGCCGGAGGCGATCTCCTCATACAACTGTCGCGTCGCCGCCTCCGGGGCGGCGTCCAGTTCGCTCCGCAACGCATCCTGGCACTGCCGGAACTGCGCCAGGGCCAGGTGCCGGCTATTCGTCGCGGCAAACAGCCTCATCAAGGCGCGATGCGCGACTTCATTGCACCGGTCCGCGGCGACCGCCCGCTGCCACAATTCGATCGCACGGCTGAACTCGCCGGCCGCCTCCTGCCGCGCGGCGGCATTCGCCAGCAGCTCCTGAAATAACCGCGATAGGCGTTCGCGAGGCCCTGCGGCCCAATCCTCGAAGCGATCGTCCGGAAGCAGCACGCCGCTGTAGAGTTCCAGAGCCTGTTCGAGGGCCGCGGAATCCGAGCCGGCCAGCGCAGCCGCGCCCAGCCGCTCGAACTCCGCGGCGTCGATCCACAACGTGGACGGCGCGGTCAGCGCGAGCCGGTCCTCGATGTTGCTCAAGTAAAGCGAACCGCGCCCCTCCTTCAGGTCCGGCTGCAGGGCGCGGCGTGCGGCGTGAATCGTCTTATGCAGGTTGTTCTGGGCAACTCCGGGTTCGGCCTCGGGCCACAGCAACTCGGCGAGCTGTTCGCGATGCATCTCCCGGTTGGGCGTGAGTGCGAGCAGCTTCAGCAGCGTTTTCGACTTGCGGCGGCCCCACGCCCCGTCATCTACCGGGCGGCCGTCCACCAGCACCCGGAAGGAGCCGAAGAGCCGGATTTCAAGCGTGCCCGATCCAGACATGGGTGGAAACGCACAACCATGTCAGGATACCATTCGGCCCCCTTGAAACCCGGCCCGGCGCTAGCGAACGCGGAACGTCAGCGAGGCCCAAAAACTCTCCCAATCGGCCTGCTGTTTGTTCGCGGCGCGTTCCATAACAACGGCGTGCAGCCGCCACGGGCCGGATCGGGAAATGGGAATCGCGATCCGTCCATCCTCACCGGTGCGGCCGGCGATCACGGTCTTACCCGATGCGTCTGAGGCCTGAACTTGCACTCCGGCCGCCGCCGCTCCGCGGAATAGAAGCCGCACCGCGAGTTGATCACCCGGCTGGAGAGCGGCGGGGTCGACCTCCGGCACAAATTCGAACAGCAGGCCCGCCGGTTTCGCGAACGCCGCGCTCGGAGTGCCGCTGACCAGCAGCGTTTTGGCGAACTTCGAGTACAGCTCGCGCCCCGGCTTCATAGTCTCGCCATTCTCTTTGCGCCAGGCGATCACCGGATCCAGGCCCTCCTCTCGCAGATACTCCTCGAACTTCGCAGGAGCCATCTGCAGAAACTTCGGCGCGCTGCTCAGCGAAGCCCACAGGGAACCCTGGGATACCGGTTTCGCGTATCCGAGCGTGATTTTGCCGACGATGGCGAAGTCCCCGATGGGTGTCCCGTCGGAAAGTCGAGCATCGCGGATTCGCGCCGGGTCCATGGGCCCCTCCGATTCGGGGAACGAATCACCCACGTGCAGCGCGAGCGCGATGCGTTCGCCGGGCTTCACCTGAAAGCTCCCCGGCATTAGGTACAGGTCATGCGCGAAAGCGCTGACCGCAAGGCTCAAGAGTATGACGATTCTCATGGTTGCTTCTCCGTTTGTATTTGTTCCGCCAGCCACGCGGCGGGCAGGTAGCCGGGCAGCAGTTGGTTCACTCTTTCGAGCAGTTGCGCCGCTTCCGGTTTGCGCTGCAGTTTCCAGGCCAGGCGGGCTGCGCTGGTCAGGATGGCCGCCCGCGGGTGCGTGTCCGAAGTCGAAGTGGTCTGGTAGGCGGCCATCAGCAGATCGCGGGCGCCGCTCAGATCCTTCAGGTGCTCGCGGACCGCGGCGGCGCGGGTCAGGCTGCGCAAGTCACGGTCGCGAAGGTCTAGCATCCACTGTGCCGCCCGCTCCGCTTCCGGCGCATTTCCCAGCGGCAGCGCGGCGTCCACGATGAGAGCGTAGGCGTCCAGATCGTCGGGCGTATCGGCGTTCAACCGGCGCGCTTCTTCAAGCGCTTCCTGGGTCCGGCCTTGGGCCAGGCGCAGGCGCGCGGTCAGCAGACGCTTGGCGTAGCCGGCCGGCAGCCCCGCTATGTCTTGCGCGCATTGCGCGAGCAGCGTGGGATCGCCGGTGGCGGTAAAGCGATCGAGAAGTTGCGGCGGAGCTTGCGCTCCCGCCGTTGCCGGCAGGAGCGCAAACACAACCGCGGTGGTCAGCAGGCGGGAGCGCTGCCTCATTGCACCGGACCCCCGCCGGGCTCACCCGGATCCAAATGCCGGCGGTTGCGTCCGCTCGGGCAATCCGCCAGGTACGGGAACTCCAGACGGAAGGGTGCGTCGTTCGAGTTCACCCCATCGCCTAGCCGGTTGTTGGGAAAGCGGTTGAAATCGGGACCGGCGAGAACGCCGCCCGCAACCACTCGGAACGCGATGTCCACCACGTCATCCATCAGCCGGCGGCCGTTGGGGAATCCCGCTCCGTCTCCGCCGAGTAGTCCCAGGCGGCTGGCGCGATCGGCGGGAGTCGCCGGGACGCCGGTGTTCAGCCGCAGCATGTCCGCGATCGGGCCGGCGGGGGTGTTGGGGGCGGCGATGGGAGCGCTGTATAGCACCAGCGGCAGCAGATCGGATCTCGGCGCGGCCGGAATCGGCAGTACGCCCTCCGTCAGCGCGTTCAAGATGCGCGGCAGCACCGGATCGAGCACGAACTTGCCGAACTGGCTGTCGTTCTTCGGCTGATCCATGCTGAAGCGGTCCTTGGAGCCGATGCCGATGACGAGTTCATTCACCAGCGGGTTGCCGATCCGCTGCACCTGCCGCAGATCGCCATTGTGGAATGCCTCATCGGGAGACCGGCGGACGGTCACGCGAGGACGGGAGGTGGTGGCCCACACTCCGATGGTGGCTGCAGGGGAGGTGGCGGGCTCGCGGCGGCGCGTGCGGGTCAGCATTTCGATCGGCACCTGCACCGCGATCGCGTTGACCGCATAGCCCGAAACCGTGTCCGAAGCAAAGTTGGTGGTGGCGGCATCCTCGGCATTGGTGAGCACGCCCGGAACGCCGCTGCCCAGCTTGCGCAGGTTGATCGTGTCGAACGCCGCGCCGAGATCGATGAAGAACGGATCGTCCACCGTGCCGGCGAACAGCTTGATGCCGTTCGACAGAGTGTACGTGCCTTCCTTCACCAGCGCGGGATAGTCCATGGTGCGCGGGCCGATGTTGCCCGGAACCACGCGGAAAGGCCGGTTGCGCATCGCCAGCTCTTCCGGCGCGAAGCCGTTGGTCATCACCACTTCGTAGGTCTGCCGCTGGCCGAGGCCGGGGCTTTCCAGCGAGTTGATGCGCGGCGGCACGATCAGCGTGCCCGCGGGAACCGGCGCGGGCGAGTTCGCGGGAGCGCGCACGCCATCGCCGGCGCCCGCCATCGCCGTGAACAGGTCCGGCAGCGTCTGTTCCGTCTTGAAGCGGAACGAGAAGCTCACGTCGGCCTCGGCGTCGTTGTTGTTGTCCACATGGATCTCGTACACGATGTTTGGATCGAAGGGGAATAACGTCGGACCATTCGCGGGTTCCAGCAGCGGATCCACGCAAAGGATCAGGGTAACGGTGGAGGGCGCTTCGCCCACTCTCTGGTTCGGACCGTAGCTGACGAACGCGTACAGGTCCGTGATGTCAGCCTTGTGGTCCAGGGCCGTGATCGGCGCTTCGCGGTGATTCGAAGCCAGCGCCGCCTCCGGGAGGAGCATTACGCTCGCCATCATCCAGGCGAGCGGGATTTTCAGTTGTCTCATACGTCTCCTTAACAATTCGCTGCCGCGGTGGGACAGTCGTGAAGGGATACGGCAGCCGCGGCGAATCGGATTGCGGCTACTTGCCGCGAAAACGAAATGCGATACCCACCGTGACCGTGAGAGGGTATCCGGGGGTACCGTGGACTCCAAGTGCGGCGGGGCGGCCTGCCGGCCGCGATTCCAAGTAGTTCTGCGTTTCGTAATAGAAGCGGTCGGAGACGTTGTCGATCGCGAAATTCAGATCCAACCCGCGGCGGATCCTGCGGACCACGCTGAGATCCACAACCGTGTGCCCGGAAGCGGTGATGGCCGGGTTCTCCCCATCCAGCCGGTAGCGGTTGATGGCGCGCATTCGCAATGATCCGCTCCAGCCGCGCCACGCGCTTAGTGTCAGGCCCGCGTTGGCCACGAACTGCGGCGCACGGTCTACATAAATGCGCGGCGAGGTCCCGCGGTAGAACGAGTTGAAGACTTTGGTCACGCCGCCGCTGAAACTGAGCCGGCGCGTGATCTCGAACGACGCCTTGGTTTCGAAGCCGTATGCGCGCGAGGGTCCCAGAAACTCGAGCGAGCCGTCGTCCGCGACATAAACCAGTTCGTTCGAGCGGTCAATCCAATAGAACGCGGCGGACACGCCCACCCGTTCCCAGCGCCCGGCGGCGCCGGCCTGGTAAAAGTCGGTGGTCGCGATCTTGGTTCCGCCGGGAGCTTGCGTCAGACTGCGAGCATCGGTGGAGGCGATGCCCCGGCCGTAATTCGCGTGCAGCGTCACCGGAATTCGCCGGGAGAGCGTGTAAGCGATCGCGGCTTTCGGCTGCAGGCTGCCCTGCCATTCCGTTGCGCTCGATTCCGGCGTCACGCGATCGCGGACGCCGAAGCGGAACACATCCCAGCGCAGTCCCCCGCTCAACTGCAGGCGGTCGCCGAGCAGCGACAGCGACTCCTGCACGTAGCCCGCCCCGTTGCCCACATTGACGTTGGCGCGCGTGGTGACCCCGATGGGATCGCGGCCCACGCGCGGGAACAGTCCCACGTTCACCTGGTTAGCGTGGAAGTTGCCTCCCGCCGTGAGCAGGCTGATCCTTCCCAGCACGCGGTGCGGCCGCGAATATTGCGCGTTGACGCCCTGCTGCAGACGCGAGTCATGCTGCTGGATACCGTCGCCGTTCACCGGATCGTTGAGGAAGAAAGTGAAGTTCGAGTACATGTCCAGCAGGGAACGGGCAAGGAACGCGTCCACTTTCCAGACCGCGCCGCCGCCGAGCTCGTGGCGGTAGTAGCCCGCCAGGGTTCCGTTGCGCGTCCGGCCGCCATCGCCGGGATCTAGAAACCCGAAGGCGCTCAGCCGCCCCGCGCTCACTTCGTGCAGAGGAATCTGCCCGGAGGAGTCATAGTCATTGCGCCCGCCGTTCATCTTGATGGCGAAGCTGCGATGCTCGTCCAGCCGCCGGGTGAAGTTCGCCGTAATGTTGTCGCGCCGGTAGTTCAAGGGCCGGTCGAACGGACCATCGGAGTGAGATCCTTCATAGGCGAAGAACGAATCGACGGAGCGGATGTCCGGGCTGAACGCCACAAACCCGCGCTGGCTGCGGAACGAGCCGCCCTGCAGGCGCACCGTCCACTGGTCGGGAAGCGACTCGCGCAACTGGATGTGCACTACGCCCAGCCCGCTGAAATCGCCGTACTCCGGGCTGAACGGCCCGTTGATCAGCCGTGCTTCCTGAATCAGCTCCGGCGTCAGTGACTTCAGCGAACCCAGATAGCCCTGCCCATGTCCCTGCGAGGGCTGGTTCTGCTGCACATTATCGACCAGCACCTTGAGCCCGCCGTTCACCCCGCCGTGATCCAGGTTGAACCCGAAACGGCGGATTTCAATCGACTTGCCGCCGCCTTCATGCTGGCCGGCGTTCAGCCCGGCGTTCAGTTGATGGAAGACCTGATCGTCGCGGGAGAAGAGCGTTTCCTGGAACACTGCGGCATTGCGGTAGTCGAGCGAAGGCTCGATCGGCTTGGCGGTGATGACGATGGAGGTGTGCAGGGGCGGAATCGCCGGTTTCACGTCGGGCAGGGTCGCGGGCTGCTGCCCGATTGCGCAGCACAAAGGCAGCAACGCCAGGATGAATCGAATCGGGGAAAAAG
>CAYOQB010000061.1:22865-27967 GCA_964406035.1 uncultured Solibacteraceae bacterium
CCGATTGCGCAGCACAAAGGCAGCAACGCCAGGATGAATCGAATCGGGGAAAAAGACATGGAACTCCTCAGCGGAGTTACGAAGGAACGCCCTGATCGGATGTTGAACGGGAATGCCGTGCGGCGGACCGCCGGTCTTGGTTCCGAATCGTTAGATAATGAAGTGGAGAGCAGCCATACGATAACCCTAAGCGCCGAACAGGAACGCTTGATCGCCGAGGCCCTTCAGGCTGGCGGTTACGAAAGCGCCAACGATGTGATTGCACGCGCCCTGGAGGTTCTGCGGGCCGAGGACGGACTGCTTCACGAGCAGAGAGAAGAGATCGAATCGAAGATCGATCGGGCTCTGGCGCAATTCGAGAACGGTCAATCCTTCACCGCTGAGAACGCCCGTTCGGATATGGAGCAACGCAAGACCGATTGGCTTCGTGACCATTCCGGGTGACGGCAACTCCCGTCAGCGGAGTTACGAAGCCATCCCGTAATTGGATTTGTTAAGCGAATCCGGCGGCGATCGTGTCCAGCAGGGCGGCGGAGTGTTCCAGCCGGTCCGCATCCTGCGGGAAACGCCGGATGATCCCTTCCAGCATCGCCGCAAAGCCCGCCGTTTCCGGACGCTGGAACTTGCCGTCCTTCAGGTCCAGGTCGTGAACCATTTCGGCGATCGCGCGCAGCCCGGGGATTTCCAGTCCTGAGGTGTGCAGCAGCACCTCGAACGTGCAGCGGTCGTCCTGATGCGTGTATTCGCCTTCGAACATGTCGAAGCGGATCTCGCCCTCCTGGTGAACATAGTTCGCGGGGTCGACAAAGCGGAAGCGGGCAGCGGGTCCAGGTAGCGGCGGATCAGCCACGCCGACGACATCCGGTCCACCTTAACGCCCTGGCGCGTCACCCAGGTGGCGCCTCGCGCGAACGGACTCACCGCCGGCGTTTCCAGCTCCGGCGATTCCATTTTCTTCAACATTTCCATGACTTTATCCTTTCCTGGCGCCTCGAAGAAGTCGATCCGGGCGATCTCCTTCAGGCGCTTGCGAATCCTCGCCGCACTGCGTTCCGGGGCAGCAAGCAGTTCCGCGTAATCCTGGGCGCGCTCTTCCTGGAATTGGCGGATCAGCTCCTCGCTGGTCGATCCGGCCAGAAACTCGCCGCGGAGGATCCAGGCTTCTCCGCCGCCCGCGAGAATCTCCTTCCGCAGCCATTCGAAATCCTCGACGGTATCGTCGCGAAGGGGCAGCACGTACGCCGACTTCTTCACCGAAATCGCTCCCAATTGCTTGATTCTGCGGAGGATCTTGGCTCGCAAGTAGAGTGGATCGGGAGGGATCTGGTGCAGCAGCAGAAGCCAACTCATTCTTCTTGTAAGATAGCACTAGCTAGTATAATCTAGCAATAGCTATATGACTCGACGAACTCTACTGGCAAGCTTGGCTCCGGAACTCGCCTTCGCGCAACACGCCGCGATCAGCGGCAGCGTCCCGCCGGATACGGTCTGGTTGAACGCCAATGAGAGCCCGGAAGGGCCGTTTCCGGTCGCTAAGAAGGCACTTTTGAGCGCGTTAAGCGAGGTTGGGCGGTATTCGCATCGCGCTTTCCCGGGGATCGAAGACGCGATCGCGACGTACGCCGGGGTGACCTCGGACCAGATACTGCTCGGCAGCGGTTCCAGCCAGGTTCTGCATTGTGCCTTGCAGGCGTTTACGGGGCCGGGGCGCGGGTTTGTGACCGCCTGGCCGACCTGGGAGATGTGCGCGGAGATCGCCGGGCGGCTGGGCGCGCAGGTGGTGAAAGTGCCGCTGGACAGAAACTGGGCCGCCGATGTCGAACGGATGGCTCAAGAAGCCCGGAAATGGCCGACGGGACTGGTTCACTTGGGAAATCCGAACAATCCGACCTCCTCGATGACGCCGCCGCAGGCTATTTCCTGGCTGGCAGGCAACCTGCCGGAGGGCTGGCGGTTGCTGGTGGATGAAGCATACATCGACTACGTCGCGGACACGGAATCGGTCACGGCGATCGGACTGGTGAAGCAGGGGCGCCCGGTGATCGTCACCCGCACGTTCTCGAAACTATACGGCATGGCTGGAGCGCGGATCGGCTTTGGTTGCGCTCGCCCGGACTTGATCGCGGAAATGCGGGGTTTCCGCGAGAACGTCGCCAGCATCCTGGGCGCGCGAGCCGCCGTGGCGGCGCTGGCGGAAGGTCCCGCCGCGGTGCGGGCGCGGCGGCAGTCGCGCGAGCAGGTGCGAGGCGAGTTCTGCCGCTGGTTGGACGCTCAGGGTCTGGAGTACATCCCGCCCGCGGCGAACTTCGTGTTGATCCACGTTCGCAAGCCGGTGACGGAGGTGATCGGGGCGTTGCTGCGGCGGGGGATCGCGCCGGGGAGAAGGTTCGATGCGCTGGACCACTGGCTGCGGATCACGATTGGGACCTCCGCCGAGATGAAGAGGGTCGCCGAGCGCCTTCCCGCCGCGCTTGCAGGCTAGAAACTACTTGTTTTTCTGAGAGATGCGAGCAGAGATACGTTGGCGGCCGCGATCGGCAACTGGACCGGCTTGCCGCTGGAAACGCAGTCCCAGATCTGGTAGGCGAGCGCGCCGCCGAGCAGCGCCAGCAGGCACGCGAGTTTGCGATCCGAAGCCATCATTTGCATACGCGAAAAGCGGGCGAAGAAGAGGTCGGGTCTGGTAAAATAAGGGTTTCGAGCAGCTTCATTTCCTCCCCCAACTCAGTACGGTCCTAAGGAGTTATTGGATTGCCAGATAACGAGCAGCAGATGCCCTTGACGCCGCCCGGCGGCGGCGACGGCGGGTCCCGCAACCTGGTCCCGATCAACATCGAAGACGAGATGCGGCGGTCCTACCTGGATTACGCGATGAGCGTGATCGTGGGCCGCGCGCTTCCCGATGTGCGGGACGGGCTGAAGCCGGTACACCGGCGGATCCTGTACGGCGTGTCGGAGATGGGCCTGTTCTACAACCGGGCGCCCAAGAAGTGCGCGCGCATTGTCGGCGATGTTCTGGGCAAGTACCACCCGCACGGAGATTCGCCGGTTTACGACGCATTGGTGCGCATGGCGCAGAACTTCTCGATGCGCTATCCCCTGGTGGACGGGCAGGGCAATTTTGGTTCCGTGGACGGCGATCCGCCGGCGGCGATGCGATACACCGAGGCGCGGCTGTCGCGGATCGCGTCCGCGCTGCTGGAGGATATCGACAAGGAAACGGTCGATTTCAAGGCCAACTACGACGACAGCACGGTGGAGCCGGAGGTGCTGCCCACCCGCATTCCAAATCTGCTGCTGAACGGATCGGAAGGCATCGCCGTGGGCATGGCGACAAGAATTCCGCCGCACAACCTGACGGAAATGATCAACGCCTGCATCCACCTGGTGCAGCATCCCACGGCGGATCTGGCGAAGATCATGGAGTTCGTGCAGGGTCCGGATTTCCCCACGGGCGGGTTCATCCTAGGCCGCAACGGCATCTACGACTATTTCCGCACCGGGCGCGGATCGCTGAAGCTGCGCGCAAAGGCAGCCATCGAGAAGCTGGGCAAGGATCGCGAGGCGATCATTGTCACCGAGATCCCCTTCCAGGTGAACAAGGCGCGGCTGATCGAGCACGCCGCGGCGCTGGTGAACGAGAAGAAGATCGAGGGCATTTCGGAAATCCGCGACGAAAGCGATCGCGACGGGATGCGCATCGTGTTCGAGCTGAAGCGCGGCGAGCAGGCGGAGGTGATCCTCAACAACCTGTACAAGCACACGCAACTGCAGACCAACTTCGGCGTGATCATGCTAGCCATCGTGAACGGCCAGCCGCGCGAGATGGGCCTGGTGGAGATGCTGCGGCGCTTCATCGACCATCGCGTGGATGTGGTGCGGCGGCGCACGGACTACCTGCTGCGCAAGGCTCGCGAGCGGGAGCATATCCTGCTGGGATTCCAGAAGGCGCTGGACCGCATTGAAAGCGTAATCGCGCTGATCCGGGCGTCGGCGAACCCAAAGGAAGCGCGCGAGGCGCTGACCGGCAATGCCTTTTCCGACCGGCAGACCGCCGCGGTACGGGCCGCGGGCGGCGCGTCGCTGGTTTGGGACTTCAGCGAGCGGCAGGCGCAGGCCATCATCGAACTGCAGCTGCAGCGCCTGACCTCGATGGAGCAGCAGAAGATCCTGGACGAGCTGGGGGATATTCAGAAGCAGATCGCGGAGTATCTGGAGATCCTGGGTTCGGACAAGGTTCTGCGCGGCGTGATCGTCAAGGAACTGAAGGAAGTCCAGAAGGACTTCGGCGACGAACGCCGGACGCAGTTGATGGAGGACACCGGCGAGATCCGCCTCGAAGATCTGGTTCAGGTGGAGGACGTGGCGGTGACGGTCACCCGCGGCGGCTACGTGAAGCGCACGGCGGTGGATACGTACCGGCGGCAGTCGCGCGGCGGCAAGGGCCGGATCGGCATGGGAACCCGGGCCGAGGATGCCGTGGAGCGGCTGGTGATCGCCTCCACCCACGCCTATCTGCTGATGTTCACCACCAAGGGCCGCGTGTACTGGCTGAAGATCTACGAGATTCCCGACGCCGGCACTACGGGCAAGGGCAAGCACATCTCGAACCTCATCAACCTGCAACCCGACGAAAGCGTGCAGGCTTTCCTGGCGGTGAAGGATTTCGTTCCGGACCGCTACATCGTGATGGTCACCAAGCAGGGCGTGATCAAGAAGAGCGAGCTGACGGAGTTCGACAACCCGATGGCTCGCGGGATCATTGCGCTGTCGCTGGACGACGGCGACGAATTGATCTCGGCGCGCTTGTCCAACGGCAAGAACTACATTTTCATCGCGACACATGAAGGCAAGGCGATCCGCTTCGAGGAAGAGGATGTCCGCCCGATGGGGCGGCCGGCGCGCGGCGTTCGCGCCATGGACCTGGGCGAGGAAGATTACATCGTCGCCGCCGAGGTGGTGGAGAAGGACGGCCTGATTCTGTCCATTTCGGAACAGGGTTACGGCAAGCGCACGGAGCTGAGCGAGTACCGGCTGACGGGGCGCGGCGGCAAGGGCGTCATCAACATGAAGGTGACGAACAAGACCGGCAAGGTGGTGAC
>CAYOQB010000062.1:0-17459 GCA_964406035.1 uncultured Solibacteraceae bacterium
GGACCGCTCATCGGCTTGTGGGATCGCCAGGAAGGAGTTCCGGGACGCGGCGATGTCCTGCTGTTGCCCAACTCCTGGTTCTCCATCGAGCTCGCGGCCCGGACCAAGGTCCCGGAGATGGGAGGTCAGGAGCTGTTTGTCGGCATGGAGGAGGACGCGGTGCTCGATGAAAGCGGCCGCATGAACTGGATCCTGAAACGCCAGGAGCGGTTCCATCTGGTGCGTTGATCCCGGCGTCGATTGGTAAACTGAAAAGAGCACCCACGCCATGTTCAAAACCCTCTTCGGTTCGGAGACGCCCGAGCCTTCTCTGCTCGACCGGCTGAAATCGGGAATCCAGAAAACCCGCACCGGCCTGGTAGAGAAGCTGGAGGACGTGTTCCAGGGCCGCAAGGAAATCGACGCGGACGTTCTGGACGAGCTGGAGTACGCTCTGCTCAGCGCCGACATCGGCGTCAAAACCACGCAGGAGATCCTGGAACGCGCCCGCCAGCGCGTGGATCGCCATATGCTCGGCGACGCGTCCGAGCTCAAGCAACTGATACGAGAGCACGTGGTCGAGGTCCTGCAAGCCACGGAGCGTCCCCTGCCGCAGGTCAACCAGCCGCCCGCGGTGGTGATGGTGGTGGGCGTGAACGGCGCGGGCAAGACCACGACCATCGGCAAGCTGGCGCAACGCTTCCGCAACGAAGGCCGCTCCGTTCTGTTGTGCGCCGCCGACACCTTCCGCGCCGCGGCAATCGAGCAGCTCGAGGTCTGGGGCGAACGCACCCGGACGGAGGTGATCCGGCAGCAGGCGGGTTCCGACCCCAGTGCGGTCCTGTTCGATGCGCTGCAGGCCGCGAAAGCGCGCAAAGTGGACTACGTGATTGTCGACACCGCGGGCCGCCTGCACACCAAAACCAACTTGATGGCCGAGCTTGAGAAAATGGACCGCACCACCAAGCGCGTGATCCCGGATGCGCCGCACGAGGTGCTGCTGGTCCTGGACGCGACCACCGGCCAGAACGGGCTGGAACAGGCGCGCAAGTTCACCGAAACCGCCGGCGTTACCGGTATCGTGCTCACGAAACTCGACGGCACCGCCAAGGGCGGGGTGGTGGTGGCCATCTCCCGCGAGTTGAACCTGCCCATCCGCTACGTCGGCGTGGGCGAGAAAGCGGACGACCTGCTGCCGTTTGAGCCGGAAAGCTACGTCGCGTCTTTATTCGACTGATGCCCAACGAATTCATGGACGAGGCGATGCGCCTGGCCTGGGCCGGGGCCGGGCTCACCAGCCCCAACCCGGCGGTGGGAGCGGTGCTCGTTCGCGACGGTGAGATCGTGGGACGCGGTTCGCACACCTGGGCCGGAGTGAAGCACGCTGAAGTGCTCGCAATCGAGGAGGCGGGCAGCCGCGCAGCGGGGGCTACGCTGTATCTGACCCTGGAGCCCTGCTCCCACCAGGGTCGTACTCCGCCCTGCGTCGATCGCGTCATCCAGGCGGGCATCGCCAAGGTCGTCGCCGCGATGGAAGATCCCAATCGGCTGGTGCGCGGCGACGGCTTCCGGCGGCTCGCGGAAGCCGGAGTTCCGGTGGAAATCGCGGTGGAATATACCGCCGACGCCGAGCGCCTGAATGAGGCGTTCGTGCACTTCATG
This sequence comes from uncultured Solibacteraceae bacterium, assembly GCA_964406035.1. Taxonomy (GTDB): domain Bacteria; phylum Acidobacteriota; class Terriglobia; order Bryobacterales; family Bryobacteraceae; genus JAIEPW01. The sequence goes on from CAYOQB010000062.1 coordinate 1,642, forward strand.
CGAACCGGGCGCCCGCTTGTAACCCTGAAATCGGCGGTCACGCTGGACGGCAAGATTGCCGCGCCCGAGGATAACCGGGGCTGGATCACGTCGGAAACCGCGCGAGCGCACGTGCAGACGCTGCGCCACCGCTCGGACGCGATCCTGACCGGCATCGGGACGGTGCTGGCCGACGATTGCCTGCTGAACGACCGCAGCGGACTGGAACGCGCGCGGCCGCTGCTGCGCATCATCCTCGATTCGCAGTTGCGCCTGCCCATCACCTCGCGGATGGTGGAGACCGCGCGGGAAGATCTGCTGGTGGTCACCACTTCGGCGGCTTCACCGGAGCGGCGCGAACGGCTGCAACAGCGCGGCGTCCGGGTGGTGGCGCTCGATTCCGACGATGGGCGCACCAGCCTTCCAGGCCTGGTCGATTGGCTGGCGAGCGAGAAGTACCAGTCGCTAATGATCGAAGCCGGCAGCCGCGTGAACTGGGCCGCGCTCGAATCGGGCGTGGTGGACAAAATTTTCTTCTACTATGCGCCCAAGATTTTGGGCGGCATGCAATCGCTGCCCGTCGCGGGCGGCGTCGGCAGGCGGCGGCGCGCCGACGCCATCCGCTTCCGCACCGTGAAATTGCACCAGATCACGGAAGACGAATTCGCGGTGGAAGCCTGGACGGACCATGTTCACAGGGATCATTGAAGAACTCGGCGCGGTGGAATCGCTGGACCCGCGTCCCACCGGCGCGCGGCTGACCGTCCGGTGCTCCGCCGTCCTGTCCGATGCCGCCGAGGGCTGCTCCATCGCCGTCAACGGCGTCTGCCTCACGGCGCTTGATGTGACACGCGACACATTCTCCGCCGACCTCGCTCCGGAAACGCTGTCACGCACCAACCTGGGCGCTTTGCAACCGGGTTCGCGCGTCAACCTGGAACGCCCGCTGGCCGTCAACGGCCGCCTCAGCGGCCATGTCGTGCAGGGTCACGTCGACGGTACCGGCGAGTTTCTCGGCCTGGACGCGCTGGGCGAATCGAACTGGTGGCTGCGCATCCGCGTGCCTCCGGAACTCGACCGCTACCTGGTGGAGAAGGGCTCCATCGCGATTGATGGCATCAGCCTGACCATTGCCAGGCTGGAAGGCGATGTCCTGTCCGTGGCGATCATTCCGCACACCTACCAGATGACGTCCCTCGGCGGCCACCGGCCCGGCGATCGCGTCAACTTGGAATGCGACATCCTGGCCAAGCACGTCGAGAAGCTGCTCAGGTCCGCGAAATCCGGAACTTGACCAGTTCCCGCCCATCCTCCACGGCCACGCCCGCCGCGATCATGCCCAGCTTGTGCATCACGTGAATGGAGGCGTCGTTGCGGGGATCGGCGATGGCCACGATCTCCGGCAGGTTCCGATCGTACAATCCGAAGCGCAGCACCTCGCGCGCCGCCTCCGTCGCCAGACCCCGGCCCCAGGCGTCGCGCCGCAGCCACCAGCCGATCTCGGTCTCCGTTTCCCCGTAAGGCTGGATGCCGCACATCCCGGCGATGGAGGCATCCGCCTTGTCCACCAGCTTGAACAGGCTGTAGCCCAGCTTCGCGAAGGTCCGCTGTTGCCGCAGGATCCATTTCTCCACTCTCGCGGCGGACCAGGGTCGTCCATCCTGGATGTAACGCATCACTTCGGAATCACCGGCGATCGCGTGGAATTCCTCCAAATCGTGCGTTTCCCAGGTGCCGATCCACAACCTGTCCGTCTGCCCCACTTGCATTTGTGCTCTCCCATCAGGCAAGCTAGTAAGTTTTCCGGCCGTTCATTGAGCTTCGCATGCTCGTTCGCATTCTTTATCATGACCACTGCTTCGACGGCGCCGCCTCGGCCGCGGTCTTTTCCCGCTTCCTGGAGGAACGCTTCCACCCGGGCGCGGAGTTCCAGTTCACCGGCATGGCTCACAAGGCGACCCAGCTTTTTGAGGATCACCTGTTCGACGGCGATGTGAACGCCATCGTCGATTTCAAGTATTCGCCTCACCCCAGGCTCACGTGGTGGTTCGATCATCACCAGAGCGCGTTCCTTTCGCCCGAGGACGCCGAACATTTCCGGCGGGATACCAGCGGTCGCAAGTTCCTCGACATCAGCTACAAGTCGTGCACCATGTTCATCGCCCGGCTGGCGCGTGACAAATTCGGCTGGCACGCGGAGGACCTGGACGATCTGGTTCACTGGGCCGATATCGTGGACGGCGCGCAATATCGCGATGCGAAGGAAGCCGTGGATCTCCGCGCCCCGGCCACCCAGCTCACCCTGGTCATCGAGGGTGCGAAGGGCTCCGAGACCGTGCAGAACATCATCCGTCGCATGCGCACCCGTGCGCTGGATGAAATCATCGCGGAACCGGACGTTCAGGAACAGTTCCGGCCGCTGTACGAACGCCATCTGCGTTCCATGGACGTGATCGGCGCCCAGGCCCGCTCCGATGCGGGCGTGGTGTTCTTCGACCTGGTGGAGTTCGACCTGGAAGGCTACAACAAGTTCATACCGTATTACCTGTTCCCGGATTCGCAGTACACCGTTTCGGTATCCAACTCCAGCTTCCGCACCAAGGTGAGCGTGGGCTCCAACCCCTGGGCGCCGAAGCCCTTAACCCACAATCTGGCGACCATCTGCGAGCGCTACGGCGGCGGCGGACATCCCAAGGTGGGGGCCATCAGCTTCCCTATCGGCGCCATCCGGGAAGCGCGTCAGGCTGCCATGGAGATCGCCGCCGAGCTGAAAACGTAACGCGCATCGGATGCCGCCGCCAGCCAGCGCAAATGTCCGCAAATATTTGTCCGCGAAACCGGAAATGGGAAGCCTGACCGCGCCGCGATGGGCTAAACTGTAGGTAACTACTGGGCTATGTCAAGGCTTCTCCCTAAGTGGAAGCGGCCGGAGATACTGGAAGCAGTTTTCGATCAGATCTCCGACGCGCTGGTGCTCTACGATCCCTCCATGCACATCGTGGGGGCGAATCGCGCGGCGGAGCGTCTCTTCGCCATGAGCGGGGAGATGCTGGTGGGCCGCCATTGCCACGAAGTCTTCCATTGCCAGGACTGCCAGCCCGGCTGCGGCGTATTGGTTGGGCTAGAGCAGGCGCCTTCCGTCAGCCGCAGCACGGTACATCTGCGCACCAGCAACGGTCATGAGCGGATCGCCGTGATGAGCACGCAGCAGCTCTACGACGAGAACGGCCGGGTCGATGTGGTGGTGGCGGTGTTCAAGGACATCACCGAGGAATTCGCGCCGCAGCGCCGCGAGATCATCGCCGAATCTCCGCTGATGCGCTCCGTGGTCGACTTCACCCGCAAGGTGGCGGCGAGCGAAGCCACCACCATTCTGCTGGAAGGCGAAAACGGCACCGGCAAGGACGTCATCGCCAAGACCCTGCACTACGAGAGCCTGCGCAGCGCCGAGCCTTTTGTCGCCATCAACTGCGCCGCCATACCCGAGACCCTGCTCGAAAGCGAGCTTTTCGGCTACGAGAAGGGCGCGTTTACCGATGCCCGATCCCAGAAGAAAGGTATCTTCGAGCTCGCCGACCGCGGCACGCTGTTCCTGGACGAGGTCAGCGAAATGCCCATGATGCTGCAGGCGAAGCTGCTGCGCGTGCTGGAGGACCAGACCTTCCGGCGCCTGGGCGGCCTGCGGGACATCCGGCTGAACATGCGCGTGCTGGCCGCATCGAACCGCAATCTGTACCAGTTCGTGGAGCAAGGGAACTTCCGGCAGGATCTGTACTTCCGTTTGAATGTGATCCACATCGTGATTCCGCCACTGCGGGAGCGCCGCGAGGATATCATTCCGCTGTCCCGCTTCTTCGTCGATCACTACAACCGCAAGTTCAAGCGCCGCATCGAAGGCATCACCGCCGACGCCTCCCGCGTTTTGCTGGCCCACGACTGGCCCGGCAATGTCCGCGAATTGCGCAACGCGGTGGAGCGCGCCATGATCCTGGAGGATTCGCCGCAGATCACCGCCGCCAGTCTTCCGCTCTCGGTGGCCCAACCCTCGATCGCCGGTTACGGAACCGCGATCCCCGCCGCCAACGGGATGTCGCTTTACGATCAGGAACGCCGGCTGCTGGCGGAAGCGCTGGAGAAAACCGGCGGCAACCAGACCAAGGCGGCGCAACTGCTCGAAATCACCCGCGATACCCTGCGCTACAAAATGAAAAAGTTCCAGTTGCGATGAGCAGCGCCGGCACGCCCGCGAATATCGGATCGCCCGAAGATACCAACATCCTGCTGATTCAGGTGTCGGGCCACGACCAGCCCGGGCTGACCCACTCGCTTCTGGAACTGCTCTCCCTGCATGCCACCCGCGTGCTCGATATCGGCCAGGCCGTAATCCACGATGCGATGGCTCTGGGGATCCTGGTGGAAGTTCAGGGTGAGATTTCCTCTTCGCCCCTGCTGTCGTCGCTCATGCAGCGGGCCACCGAAGCCAATCTGCAGATCCAGTTCGTTTCCGTCAGCGATGACGACTACGCCGATTGGGTCGCGCACCAGGGCAAGCGCCGCTTCCTGGTCACCGCGCTCGGACGCACCATCACCGCCCGGCACCTGGAGAAGATCAGCGGCATTCTGGCCGCCGCCGACCTGAATATCGACCGCGTCGATCGCCTCAGCGGGCGCATCTCGCGCGGCTCGCCCTCCGACGGCGGGCGCATGTGCATCGAGTTGCTGATCAGCGGCGATCCGGCCGACGAGGACGCCGTCCGCACCAGCTTCCTGGACTTGGCCGCCGCCAGCGAGATTGACATCGCCTTCCAGCATGACAACGTGTGGCGCAGGCACCGCCGGCTGGTCGCCTTCGACATGGATTCCACGCTCATCCAGGCCGAGGTGATCGACGAGCTCGCCCGCGAACACGGCGCCGGGGACAAGGTGGCGGAAATCACCGCGTCGGCCATGCGCGGCGAAATCGATTTCGCGGACAGCCTGCGGCGCCGCGTGGCCGCCCTCAAGGGTCTGCCTGCCGAGGCCCTGGACCGGGTCGCCGGGCGCATTCCGCTGACCGACGGCGCCGAACGCCTGATCGCCACGCTCCGGCAGCTCGGCTACAAGACCGCGATTCTTTCCGGCGGATTCACCTGGTTCGGGCAGCGGCTGCAGGCGCGGCTCGGCATCGACTACCTCCACGCCAATGAACTGGGCGTTGAGGACGGCGTCCTGACCGGCGAGGTGAAGGGCCCTATTGTGGATGGCCGGCGCAAGGCCGAACTGCTGGAGGAGATCGCCCGCCAGGAAGGCATCAGCATGGAGCAGGTGATCGCCGTGGGCGACGGCGCGAACGACCTGCCGATGCTGCAGCGCGCCGGTTTGGGCATCGCGTTCCGCGCCAAGCCGGTGGTTCGCGAGAACGCGCGCCAGTCGCTCTCCACCCTCGGGCTGGACGCGATCCTGTACCTCATCGGCCTGCGCGATCGCGAACTGTAAGCTTCTACTGCTTCGCGTGCTTGTCCAGCAGCCCGTCTTCCTTCATCACCTTTTCGATCCCGGCCAGCGTCCGCGGCACGAAGTCGGACAGAACTTCCGCCCCCTTGTCCGTCACCAGCACCATGTCCTCCAGCCGGATGTAGATCTTCTCCTCCGGCACCACCAGCGCGGGCTCGATGGTGAACACCATCCCCGGCGCGAGCATCTCCACCGTCCCGCCGACATCGTGCGTCGCCATGCCGATCCAGTGCCCCAGGCGGCCCGACGGGTTCGCGAACGGCTCCACGAACTTCTTCGCCGCCCGCTCGTACTCCGGCTTCAGAAACCTGGTGCGAGCCAGCAGCGCATCCATCCTGGCGTGCGCTTCCTTCTGGATCTGCTTCACCGGCACACCCGGACGGATGCCCGAAAGAATCGCCTCATAGCACTCCAGATAGAACGCGTAGAGTTGGGTTTGCCAGTCGTTGAAACGCCCGTTCACCGGCCACATGCGGGTGACGTCGGCCATGTAATAGCCGTAATCGGGCGCGTAGTCCATCAGCAGCATCTCGCCGCCGTCCATGGTGCGCTTGCCGGCGTTATAGTGCGGGAACATCGCATTCGGCCCGCTGGCGATGAGCGAATAGTAAGCGTCGCCTTGGGCGCCGTTGCGGAAGAAAATGAACTTGGCCATCCCGTCCAGCTCGTGCTCCTTCAACCCCGCCTTGGTGGACTTCATGCCCTCCAGCAGGGCCATTCCCGACAGCTTCGTCGCGCGGCGGATCATCTCGATCTCGCGCGGGCTCTTGATCAGCCGCATCTTGTCCAGCACCGGCGAGAGATCCTGGATCGGGAACTGCGGAAACCGCTGGCGGACCAGTTGCAGGAAACGCTCGTGCCGCGCCGGACGCCCGTCCCACGGATCGGCGGAAATATCGGCCGCGACGCGCAGCGCCAGGTCCCGCGAGTTGGCGTAATTCTCCGGCGGTTGCAGCGGGCTGTAAAGCGCCGGCATCCAATCCTGGCGCGCGTAGCGGATCAGCGCCTCGGCCAGCAGATCCACCGCCGACACTTCCTCGATCCCCGTGAGTTGCTTCACCTGATCCGCGTCCTCGAACGACAGCAGCTTGCCTTCGCTGCGCTCCCGCCGTTCATTGCGGCGCGGCAGGAAAACCGTCGCCTTGCGCGACGCCCCGTCCAGCAGCAGGTACGCGTGCGGGACCTCGATTCCGCACAGATAGTAGAACTCGTTGTTCTGGCGGAAGCGCGTGTAGCCTTCCGGGCTGGGCGCTCCCTGCACCAGCGCGATCGCCTTCGCGCCGATCGCCTCGTACACCCTGGCCCGCCGCGCGGCGAATTCCTCCGGCGGAAAATCCTTGGTAAACAAGGGGATGTCCTGCGCCCAAAGAGTCGAGGCGCAAGCGAAAATCATGCCCGCGGTCAGCCTGTTCATGTTCCGGCCAGTATACGCCCGATGCACCCTAAGTCGCGCATCCATTTGCGCGTGACGGCGGCCCTTGCGCCGAGTCTAATATGAAAGCTCGTGGCGCCGTTCGTCTCCAGAACCCTCGGCCAGTGTGGATTGCAGGTAGGCCCTATCGCCTTCGGCGCCAGCTACGGCATGCCCGCCAAGGCGGTCGAGAAAGCCGTCGAGGCCGGCTGCAACTATCTGATTTGGGGCAGCATCCAGCGAGACGGCATGGCGCAAGGCATCCGTGCCCTGAAAAACCGCCGCGAGTCGTTCGTGCTCGGCGTGTGCTCGTATGTCCGCTTGCCCGTGCTGCTTACCCGGGGCGTGGAGAAGGACCTGCGAGAGCTGCAGGCCGGCTTCGCCGATGTGCTGGTGCTGGGGTACTGGAACGGAGGTGTGTGGGATTACGTTCGTGAGGAAGCCGAGCGGCTGCGGGATCGCGGACTGATTCGCCACATCGCGCTCTCCACGCACCGGCCGCCCGTGGCGGTTGGAGATGCCAAGAACGTCGCGAGCGTTTTTCATCTTCGCTACAGCGCGGCCGACACACGGGTGGAACACGAGGTGATCCCGCGGCTGCGCCACCCCAGGCCCGGCGTGGTCGCCTTCACGGCCACCAGTTGGGGCCGGCTGTGCAATCCGCGCAAGACTCCGCCGGGCGAGGCGACGCCGCGCGCCAGTGACTGCTACCGCTTCGTCCTGTCGAACGCCGCCATCGACTGCGTGATGACCGGGCCGGCGAATGAAGCCGAAGCCGACGAAGCCATCGCCACGATCCATCGCGGCCCCATGGACCCCGACGAGCTCGCCTGGATGCGCCGCGTCGGCGCTGGTATTCGCGGCCTGTAGGTTTGCGATAGCATCGGGCGATGCTGTCGCGACGAACGTTTCTGGCTGCTTCCTCTGTGACTCTGCTGCGGGGCGAAACCGCCCGCGCGGTTCGCTTCGGCCTGCTGCTCGACGGCCGCGGCGGGGCGATCCCCGATGCCACCGTCCTGATCCGCGGCGACAAGGTTGAGGATGTGCTGGCGAAGGGCCGCCCGGCGCCTTCCGGCTACCCGACAATCGACCTCCGGCGCTTCACCGGACTCCCCGGGCTGATCGATGTGCACACGCACATGACCTACAACAACGCTCCCAAGCCTGGCGGCGACCAGTGGCCCGCGGCGGCGCGGCTCGTACTCGCGGAGGAAAACGCCCGCAAGACACTGCAGACCGGTGTCACCACTGTCCGCGACCTCAACGCCCCCGGCGGGCTCAGCATCGCCATGCGAGACCTGATCCAGGCCGGACGCATGCAAGGTCCCAGAATGTTCGTCTGCGGGGCGGGCATCCTCAGCCTGAAGGGCACGCGCGGCCGCCGCACGGAGCAGACCGCCGAGGGTCCCGCGGAGGTGGAGGCGCTGGTTCGCAAGCAGATCGCCGACGGCGCCGACTTCATCAAGATGTTCGCCTCCACCGGCTCCGGCCCGGACGTTACTGGCGATCCAACGTTCTCCTACGAGGAGATCCGCGTCGCCGTGGACACCGCGCACGCGTTGGGCCGCAGAATCACGGTCCACAGCTACGGTCCCGACGCCGCGCGCGATGCCCTCCGGGCGGGCGCCGATTCGATTGAACACGCCGTGGACCTGGATGACGAGACGCTGGAAGGCATGGCAAAACGGGGCGTGTTCTACGTTCCGACGATCGATCACAACCGCTATTACTCCGATATCGCGCCTGAGCAGAAAACCTGGCCCGCCGGCGTTCAGGGCGCCTTTCAGCAGTTCATCGCCCGCAATGTCGAGACCGCCCGGCGAGCGCATCGGAAAGGCGTCCGCCTGGCCATGGGCTCCGACGCGGTGAACTCGATGTTCGGCCAGAACACGCGGGAGCTGACGTGGATGGTGAAGGCAGGCTTAACGCCAGAACAGGCGCTGGCTACGGCCACCAGCAACGCCGCCGCGATGCTCGGCGTGGAACGCGAGCTGGGCTGCGTGGCGCGGGGCGCTTTCGCGGACTTGGTCGCCCTCGACGCCGATCCGCGAAAGAACATCGAGGCCGTGATCCGCGGGGTAAAGTGGGTGATGAAGGGCGGCGAAGTGGTAGTGCCGCTCCCCAACGCATGATTCCCGGGAGCCTGGATTGAACCGCAAACCTCTGGTGTTGACCATCCTCGACGGCTGGGGCTATTCGCCTTCCGCCGACGGCAATGCGATCGCGCTGGCGCGCAAACCCGTATATGACCGTTTGCTGGCGGAGTACCCGAACACCCTCATCCACACTTCCGGACCCTTCGTGGGCTTGCCGGAGGGACAGATGGGCAACAGCGAGGTGGGCCACCTGAACATCGGCGCCGGCCGCATCCTCCATATGGATGTCACCCGCATCGACCTGATGCTGGCCAACGGCGAGTTCTATCGTAATGAAGTCCTTCTGGGGGCAATGCGCCACGCGCGTACGCGGCGTCTCCACCTGATGGGCCTCTGCTCCTCGGGCGGCGTGCACTCCATGCTGGCGCACTGCTATGCCTTGCTGCGCATGGCCCGGCAGGAGGGCGTCGCCGATGTCGCTGTTCACTGCTTCCTGGACGGCCGCGACACGCCGCCGGAATCGGGAGCGGGCTATGTGGAAGAGCTCGAGCAGCAGATGCGGACCATCGGCGTGGGGCGCGTCGCGACACTTTCCGGTCGCTACTACGCCATGGATCGCGACAAGCGCTGGGAGCGCATTGAACGGGCATTTAACGCCATGGTGCTCGGCGCGGGCGAGAAAGCGCAGGATCCCGTTGCCGCCGTGAAGCGCAGCTACGAGCGCGGCATCACCGACGAGTTCCTGGAGCCGGTGACCATCGTCGACTCACGTGGCGAGCCCGTGGGCCGCATCCGCGACGAGGACGCCTGCATCTTCTTCAACTTCCGTGCCGACCGCGGCCGGGAGATGACCGAGGCGCTCACCTCCACAACCCTTCCGGTTCCGCCACGCGCCGCATGCCCCAGGAAACTGCACTTCACCACCATGACGCAGTACGACAAGACCTTCGACGTTCCCTTCGTTCTGGAACGTGAGCATCCGAACAACATCCTGGCCAACGTCATGGCCGAGCATCAGTGGAAGAATCTGCGTGTCGCCGAAACGGAGAAGTACGCCCACGTCACTTATTTTTTCAATGGCGGCAACGAGAAGCCCTACCCGGGTGAGGAGCGCACGATGGTTCCCTCGCCCAAAGTGGCGACGTACGACCTTAAGCCGGAGATGAGCGCGGAGGGCGTGACCGAAACCGTCGTCGAGGCCATTGAAAAAGGCGGCTTCGACGTGATCGTAATGAACTACGCGAACGCCGACATGGTGGGACATTCGGGCAAGCTCGGGCCTACCATTCAGGCTGTCGAAGCCGTGGACGCAGGGCTCGGAAGAATCAATGCTGCGTTGCAACGCCGCGGCGGCACGTGGCTGATCACCGCCGATCACGGGAACGCGGAAATGATGGTGGATCCCATCACGGGGGGACCACATACATATCACACCACCAACCCGGTGCCGTTCCTGATTGTCGGCGAGGATAGCACTCCGCTCCGCTCCGGCGGATCGCTGGAAGATGTCGCGCCCACGGTACTGGGGCTGCTGGAAGTCGCGCAGCCAGCGGAGATGAAGGGTCACGATCTGCGCGTGCGCAAAGGCAAGTGAAGCCCAGAAGCGGACGGCGCTACTCCTCGCGTGCCGGACCGCGCAGCACGTCTGCCAGCTCCTCCACGTCCGTCACCGGCAGCTTGCAGGTGAAGTTCTCGCACACGTACGCGGCCGGCTCGCCGTCCACCGGCGTCATCCCGCCATAAGCCTCGCCGTATCGGGCCAGACCCGGATCGGCCAGCAGCACGGCGGCGTTCGGCTGAAACGTCCGCTGCGCCAAGGCGATCATCGCCTGCGTTGCGTTACTCCCCCGATCGCCGGCGATCACCACCTGCCGCGGCGGCAGCAACTGCTGCATGTAGACGCACAGCATCTGCGGCACTCCCGTGGCGGATTGCGCCAGCCGGGAGGAGAACGCTTCCACCGTGCGCTCCGCGCTGGTTTCGAAGTCCTCGCGATCGGTAATCGCCGCCAGTTTCAGGAGCGCCTGCGCGGCAATCGAGTTCCCGGAAGGCTCAGCGCCGTCGTAGTCTTCCTTCATGCGCAGCACCAGGTCACCCGCACCCTCGCGAGTGGAGAAGAACCCGCCCCCCTCGCGATCCTCAAACAGCTCGGTCATCCTTCCGGCGAGTTGAACCGCGAGATCGAGGTAGTAAAGCTCAAACGTGGCCTCATACAAGTCGATCAGCGCCTGGACGAAATAGGCGTAGTCGTCGAGGAACCCAGGGATGGCGGCGTCACCATCACGGAAGCGGCGCAGCAACTCGGCGCTGTCCGGCTGGTAGAGATGCTTGAGAACAAACTGTGTGGCCGCCACTGCCGCATCGGCGTACCGGCGCTCCCGCAGAATCTGAGCGCCTTTCGCGAAGGCGGAAATCATTAGGCCGTTCCAGGCGGTGAGAATCTTGTCGTCCAGGTGCGGCCGGACCCGCCGGGCTCGCGCTTCCAGCAACACTGCGCGCGCGCGCTCGAATGCATCCGTAACTTCCGGCAAAGTCGCCCCGAACCGCTTGGCGGTGTCCTCCAGGCTCCATACTTCGGACAGGATATTGCGCCCGGTGAACTCGCCGTGCGGGTCCTGCGCGACGTTGCCTCCCTGTTCCACGCCATAGCGGTAGCAGAACCACTCCAGCGTCCGCGCATCGAGCAATTCGGACAGCTCCTCATGGCTCCAGATGTAGAAGGCGCCTTCCCCCTTCTCGTGCGGATTCGCCGGATCGATCACGCTGTCGGCGTCTTCCGCTGAGTAGAAGCCACCCTCGGGGTGACTCAGGTCCCGCAGAACGTAGTCGAGAATCGTCCGGGCCGTGGCCGCCATCGGTTCATCGCCGGTAAGCTGATACGCCTCCAGGTACGACAGCGCGATCTGCGCCTGGTCGTACAGCATCTTCTCGAAGTGCGGAACGAACCACTTCTCGTCCACCGCGTAGCGATGGAACCCTCCACCCAATTGATCGTTAATTCCGCCCCGCGCCATCTCGCGCAGGGTCGTGAGCACCATGTCCAGCGCCTCTTCGTTTCGGGTGTGAGCGTAATACCGCGACAGGAAATTATGCGTCACCATGCGCGGGAACTTGGGCGCGCCCCCGAAACCTCCGTGCTGCTGGTCGAAGCTTCGCCGGAACTGCAGGAACGCGTGATCCAGCACCTGCGGATCCAACGCCGGACGCCGCTCCGGCAAGGACGCGTACTGCCGCAGTTGCCCTACGACCTGCGATCCGGCTTCCTCGATTCGCGAACGATCCTGCTTCCATGCCGTCGCCAGGTGCTCCAGCAGCGTCCGGAAGCCCGGACGCCCATAGCGATTGTCCGGCGGGAAGTATGTCCCGCCGTAGAACGGCCGCAGATCCGGCGTCAGGAACACGGACATGGGCCAGCCGCCCGATCCGGTCGTGGCCTGCACAAACAACATGTAAATGCGATCGACGTCCGGCCGTTCCTCGCGGTCCACCTTGATCGGCACATAGTGCTCGTTCAGTACCTTTGCGACTTCGTCGCTCTCGAAGGACTCGCGTTCCATCACGTGACACCAGTGGCACGTCGAATAGCCAATGGACAGGAAGATCGGCTTGTCATCCTGCCGTGCCTTCGCGAACGCGTCCTCTCCCCACGGATACCAGTCCACGGGGTTGTTGGCGTGCTGCAGCAGGTACGGACTCTTCTCTTGGGAAAGGCGGTTGGGGGACGGCATGGAAGGCACCTTCATTGTACCTGTGCCACACTAGAAATTAGTCCCGACAATGCATTCCACGCTCGAAACGCCTTCCGGCATACGTGTTTTTCGATCCGCTTCCCGGACTTCGTTCGCCAAAGGCCTGCATCATCTGCTGGAGAAACTGAACAGCCGGGCCGGCATTTACCTGTCTTCCGGGTACGAGTACCCGGAGCGGTATTCGCGCTGGGATGTCGCCGCGGTGTGCCCGCCGCTCGAAATCGCAAGCGCCGGGCGATCCATGCGGTTCCGCGCGTTAAACGCTCGCGGCGAGCAGTTGAATCAGATCCTCCGTCCGCTGCTCGAGCAGCACCCGCACTGGGATTCCTTCAGCGGCGACAGCAGCGTGCTCTCCGGCACGCTGAAGCCCCTTCCGGCACTTTTTCCCGAGGAGGAGCGCAGCCGCCAGCCTTCCGCTTTTTCCATCTTGCGCCTACTGATGCAGGAATTCGGCAACCTCGGCGACAGCCGCCTCGCGCTGGTGGGTGCGTTCGGATACGACCTCCTGTTCCAGTTCGATCCCATCGCGCTGAAGCACCCTCGCGAGGGCGTGCAGGACCTCCGCCTCTTCCTTTGCGACGACATCTACTTCATGGATCGCAAGAAGGAAGTCATTGAGCGTTTCCAGTATGACTTCGCCCGCGGCGAGTTCTCCACTCGAGGTCTGCCCCGAACCGGAACGGCGGTCGCGAAGCCGCCGCGGCGCAAACCTTCGCCCATCGTGTCGGATCACACTCCCGCCGAGTACATGGCCAACGTCGAAACCGTGCGTGAAGGCATGCGGATCGGCAACTTCTACGAAGTCGTGCTCCGCCAGACGTTCTCCACGACTTACTCCGGCAAGCCCTCGGAGCTGTTCAAGGGCATTCAGCAGGCCTCGCCCAGCCCCTACGAGTTCTTCCTGCAGTTTGGCGACGAGCAGTTGATCGGCGCATCGCCCGAAATGTTCGTACGCGTGGAAGGACGCCGCGTGGAAACCTGCCCCATCTCGGGCACCGCGCGCCGCACCGGCGATCCCATTCGCGATGCCGAGAACATCCGCGAGCTCCTGAATTCCGCCAAGGAAGAATCGGAGCTGACCATGTGCTCCGACGTGGACCGCAACGACAAGTCCCGCGTCTCCGTCCCGGGCTCGGTCAAGGTCATCGGGCGGCGGCTCATCGAATCCTACGCCGGCGTGTTCCACACCGTGGACCACGTAGAAGGCATTCTGGAGGACCGCTTCGATTCCCTGGACGCTTTCCTCACCCACATGTGGGCGGTCACCGTGATCGGAGCTCCCAAGAAGTCCGCCGCACAGGCGATCGAAGACCTGGAGCGTGACGCGCGCGGATGGTACGGTGGCGCCGTCGGCATGTTGTCCATGGATGGCACCATGAACACCGGCATTCTGATCCGCACCGTACATTTGCGCGACGGTATTGCCCGCTATCCCGTCGGCGCGACCCTCCTCTACGACTCGGTCCCCGAAGCGGAGGAGCAGGAGACGCGCATGAAGGCCACCGGCTTCTTCCGGGTAATGCAAACGCCCTCCGCGGCAACCGCAGCCAGTGGCACAACCAGCGATTCCGGACGCGGCATCCGCCTGCTGCTGGTGGACAACGACGACTGCTTCATCCATACCCTGGCGAATTACGCCCGGCAGACCGGCGCGGAAGTTGTCACCTATCGCGCCGGCTTCCCCCTCTCGCTGATCCGGGACATCGCTCCGGACGTGATCCTGATATCGCCTGGCCCCGGCCGTCCCGCCGATTTCGGCGTCCCGGACCTGGTACGCCACGCCGCGCAACTGGAAATTCCCACCTTCGGCGTCTGCCTCGGGCTGCAGGGTATCGTTGAAGCGTTCGGAGGCGAGCTCGGCGTACTCGATTACCCGATGCACGGCAAGCCGTCCCTGGTCTCGCACGGGGGTCAGGGCGTGTTCGAAGGTTTGCCGTCGCCGTTCCGCGTGGGACGTTATCATTCGCTCTTCGCCAAACCGGAACACCTGCCTTCCGTGTTGGAGGTGACTGCCCAAACGGAAGACGGCGTGATCATGGGCGTGCGGCATCGCCATCTGCCCATCGAAGCGGTGCAGTTCCACCCCGAGTCGATCCTGTCGCTGGAGTCCGGCTGCGGCCTGAAGATCATCGAGAACATGGTGCGGCAGTACGGCAGTGCGAAGGTGGTGCGTGCCAGCCGGTAAGCTCCTGATTTTCGCGGCGTCGTTCACGCTGACCTGCGCCTTCTTTTTGAATTTCTGCGACCTGCTGTTCGCCTGCGGCTGCCGATCCCTGTGGGCCGAAGCCGCTGACCACTGCAATGTCCACCAGCATCAAGGCCGGCGCTGCCCCTTTTGCACGCGAGGCTTGCCCGGCTACAGCGCGGTATTCGCCGCCGTGGTGCTTCCGCAGGCCTGGATCAGCTTCCGGAAGCGTCCCATGCGCTGGCAAGTCCGCCTGGCGGCGGCGATTGCGGCTTTCCCGGTCACCGGAATCGCGCTGGGAATCGCGATGGGTATATACGATGGGTACTGGAACGGATAGCACTTGCGGGATCGGCGTCCGCGAACGATACTGGGAAAGCCTATGCCGATCGCGGATGTCGCCTTCTACCTGCTGGTCCTGTGGATCGCGCTTCGTCTCATGGACGACGGCGAGGGCGGTGGACGCCGCCGCCTCCGCCTGCCCGTCTGACGTCCGGGAGCGGCCCTGATGCCGTCGGTGATCATCGCCGGCGGAGGCCTTGCCGGACTCGCGGCAGCGGCAGCGCTGGGGAGCTCTGGCTTTCAGGTAGACCTTCTCGAATCCCGTCCGTTCTTTGGCGGCCGTGCTACGTCTTATCCGCTCCAGAACAGCAGCGGCGAGTCCGAAGTCATCGACAACTGCCAGCACATCCTGCTGCGCTGCTGCGGCAACCTGATCGATTTCTACGAGCGGTTAGGAGTCGCCGGGCAGGTTCAATTCCACCGGACCTTTTACTTCATCGAGCCGGGCGGCCGGACCTCCACGATGAAGGCGGGCGTATTGCCCGCGCCCCTGCACTTCAGCGAGTCCTTCCTGACACTCCGCTTTCTCGACCACCGCGACAAGATCGCGGTGGCGCGAGGGC
>CAYOQB010000062.1:17469-27382 GCA_964406035.1 uncultured Solibacteraceae bacterium
CTGCTGAAGATTCGTTCCGAGTACCGCACCCGCAAGGACCTGGACCGGATCACCATGCTCGACTGGCTGCGCGCCAACGGGCAGACGCCACGCGCGATCGAGCGCTTCTGGCGTCAGGTCCTGGTGAGCGCGATCAACGAGGAACTGGATCGCATGGCTGCCTCACACGGCTTCCAGGTCTTCTGGCTGGGCTTTGTGGCGCAGCCGAACTCCTACGAAATGGGCATCCCTTCGGTGCCCCTGGGCGAGCTCTACTCCTCCGATGCCTGGGCGCGCATCCCCAACGTAACCCTCCATCCCCGCCGCGCCGTGGAGCGCCTGGAAATCTCCGGCGGCCGTGTCTCCGCCGCGGTCACCAACGGCGAGCCGCTGCGGGGCGATTTCTATATCAGCGCCGTGCCTTTCGAGCGCGCCTCCGCTCTGCTGCCCGACCTGAACCTCGACCTCTCGGGCTTCGACCATTCGCCCATTACCGGCATCCACCTCTGGTTTGACCGTCCCGTGACCGATCTGCCCCACGCCACGCTGCTCGACCGCACCATCCAATGGATGTTCAACAAGCACCAGGGCCGCTACGTTCAATTGGTGGTCAGCGCCTCGCGATCCCTCTCCGCGATGCCGCGCGCCGAGGTCATCGCCCTGGCGCTGCGCGAACTGGCCGAGTTCTTTCCCCAAGCCACGCAGGCTAAATTGGAGAAGGCGCACGTGGTGAAAGAGGTGCGCGCAACCTTCTCGGCCTGCCCAAATCTGGAGGCACGACGCCCGCCGAATCCAACCGCGATTCCCAACCTGTTCCTGGCCGGCGATTGGACCCGCTCCGGCTGGCCCGCGACCATGGAAGGCGCGGTTCGCAGCGGCTATCTGGCCGCGGAAGCAGTCACCCGCGCCGCCGGCGATCCCCGCCGGTTCGTGATCCCCGACATCGCCTAGGCGGATTTCTTGGCTCGCTTGCGCGGCCGCTTGGCCCTCGGCTTATCGGGCGCAAGCGTGCTCGCGTCATCGCCCAGGCGGTCGGATTCGATGCCCCGGTCCGGAGTCCGCGTCAAACCCGTATTCGCCGCCCAATCCTCCGGGGGCTTGTCGCCGATGTTGGTCAACCCTAGCCTCGGATCGGATGCATCGGTCACGGTCAGGTCGTCGATCCCTGCTCCGCCTTCACTGCTGATTCCCTCCACCTGATCCAGGCCGTACCTCGGATCTCCCGCCGCGCGCATGCCGCCCGCGGCCGGATTCCCGGTCACCTGACCAGCCGGGCCGTCGTCCACGCCACGCACCCCGGAGCCGGTCCGGCTGACATCGTCTTCCGGCAGCTCACGCGACTCCGGCGCATTGGCGGGCGGCTCCGCAAGCGCCACTGCGGTGGCCTCATCCGGCCCGGTGTCTCCCGCGTCAATGATTTCGAACTCCATCACCGTCTGTGAGTTGCGGATCGCGTCCTCGAATTCGCCCTGGCGCGAGTTCACCACTTCGTATTCCCACACCTCGGGCGCCGCCATCCCTAGCCAGGCATCGTCCTCGTCCAAGACTTCCTGGTTGTGCTGCGCGGCGGGTTCCAGCCGCTCCACGAACAGCTTCTCGGCGACAACTCCTTCCGCCAGATACACATCCAGCTCCGCGGTGGGATCCTGCGCGGACTCGGTCCCGTCCGACTGATAGCGCTTGGTGAACGCAACTCGATATCTCATCAATGGGTAGACAGCGCGGCGGGACGGGCGTTTCCTTGCGTCGAAACGGGATGCTGGCGCATCGAATCAGCTTATGCCCTATCCGGAACAATTGATTCGACTTATGAGGGAAGACCTGACGCAATACGGACTCGCGGAGGCGCGCACGCCGGAAGCCGTGGACCAGGCGCTCCTGCCCGGCTCGGGCAGCGTCCTGCTGGTGATTAACTCAGTGTGTGGTTGCGCTGCTGGAAAAGCCCGGCCTGGTGTCGGCCTGGCGCTGCAAAGCGAAGTCCGGCCGGATCGGGCCATCACTGTATTCGCGGGGGGAGATGAAGAGGCAACGGCGCACGTTCGTGCACGCTATCTGGCCGACTATCCGCCTTCTTCGCCCTCGGTGGCGCTGTTTCAGGACGGTAAGCCGGTGTTTTATCTGCACCGGAGCGGGATTGAATCTCGCGGACCGGAGGAGATCGCCGAAGTGCTTACGGGCGCTTTCGAGAAGTTCTGCGCGCCTCGGGTAAGCTAACGGGCTTCAGCGGAAAGTGCTTTGAACTCAGTCGGATACTGATCCTTGAGGTGTTCGAACCAAAGTCGGTCCTCCCATCCCCTGGGTTCAATCCGCACAAACTGCGCCAGGTGAATCAGGTCATCCCGGCGGGTCTCGTCGGAGTTCTCCTGGCTCAGAAGCTGCTGTAAATAAGGGCTTTGGATCCGCGCTATGGCTGCCATATGCCTCTCCTGGTTACTTCGATGCCGATGATGAAAGTGTCGTTACAATAATCGGCCAGGAGCGGCCCGGACTTGAACCGAAAGTCCGGGCCTCACGTTACTGCCGCAGGAATTCGCGCACCACGCCGGGCACGCCCGAGTGGAAGCCCGCAACCAGCAACTGGCGGGGATCCAAAGGATCGGTACCCGTCGCGCCCGCGGGATCCAAGGCGATCACCACCAGCTTGGCGGGAATCCCGGTGCGGCGGCGATACTCCTCTAGCGCCGACGCCGGCTGGCGGCTTCCGCCCCAGCCCTCGCCCCCGGTGACGATCACGAAGGCATCCACGCGGACCCCACGCTCCAGCGCATCCCGCACCGGCAGCGAACCATCGCCGGCGGGAGCCCCGCCACGCAGAGCTTCGCTGACCCGCTCCAGACGGTCCCGCGCGCCGATTGCCAGCGGCCGAACCCGTTGGTCGAACGCCACGATCACCGCGTCGGGTTCGGACCGTGCCGCGGCCATGGCCAGCACCGCGGCTGCCGGCGCTGCGGACGCGCTCCCGTCCACCGCCAGGTAGATCCTGCTGCCCGACGGCTCCACAAACTCGAAGGAGCGATAGAAGGCCTCCTCCAGCGCGTCCAGGATGCTGGTCACCGGCGATTGCCGTGCGTAAGCCGAACAAGTCGCCAGCAGCGCCGCCGGGTGAATGCGGGCGCGTTCGATCCGCTTGCGGTCAATCAGCCGCGACACCACCAGCGCCGTGGCCGGGCTGAAGGGCGCCAGCAGCCCGATGCGCGTCAGCTTCCGCAGCCGCCGCAACATCGCCGTGTATGGCAGAGTATCCAGCAGCGCTTCCCAAACCCGGGGCGAGTTCCGCCAGCGTGGCGGAAGCATCTGGTGCGTCAGGCGGTAATCCTCCACCAGCCGCACGATCTCGGCCTCCTCGGTCGATTGCCGCGCCAGCTCGAAGGCGTAGAGTTGGCTCAAGTCTTCGGACGTGGTAGTCAGGCGGCCATCCACAGCCCAGCCGAACAATGCCCTCTGGCTCTCGCTGGCCGGTTTGGGATGGGCCAGGCGCAGCAGGTCGCGATGCGTCCAGCGCTCACCCGACCCGCGCCGCAGCATCAGCCGGGTGAGCTCTGGAACCGGCTTGGCGAGATACCAGTGGGCGATCGCCGACCGCAAGCTCCGGCCCCAGCCGCGCATTTCGCCCACGAACTCCGCGAAGCGGCACAACTGCCTGCCGGTGCGCGCCACCAGCGGCAGCGCGGCAAGCGCGAGTTGATTGGTGCGAGCATCGGCGAACCCCGGGCTGGCGGCCATCGCGAGCACAAATAGCGCCGGGTCCCGCCGCGCGGAGCGCCCGGATGCGGAGGCTTCGATGATTAGATTGACCACGCGTGGGCCGTCCAAGGCGAGAGCCGCCTGCACCGGCTCCGCGCCGGCGAGGCGCGGACGCGGGTCCGCGGCGTGGAACATCCCGCCGGCGGCGCCCAGAATCAGAAAATGATCGAGCTGCGTCCATAGGCTGACGGGTGGCGCGAAGTCGCTGCCCTGGCCGGCAACCTGCTCCGGGTGCGGCAGTCCGGACTGCCGCGCGGGATCTTGAGTGAACAGCCGTGTCTGGTGGCTCATGCCAAAGTCCTTCAGTTTGTTTTTCTGTTACGCCCAAAAAAGAGTGTGCGGATAAAAAGTCGGCGTTCCCTTGCCCCCAAATGGAGGCATTCGTCTTTCGCTAACGATCAGGGACTGCCCGGCGACCCGCACCGGTTTTGGTTATGCAGTGCGATCCAGCACCGCGGGAAACAGTTCTTCGTCAGGATTGCGGCGCGACCAGTCGGCGGCCCGCAAAAACCCGATTCGATCGCGGCTGGAGTCGGCATCGATGACCCAGGCGATCTTGCGAAGATCGTAAAGCGACGGCTCGCCGCGCGCCGAGTACTCACTGCACTCGACCACGCGCATGCGAACGTCCCGTTCGATGTTGCGGCAGTAGATCCGCTCCTCGCTTTCCGAAGCGCCGCGCAACACCACTCCGCTCCAGCAGGAGTCGCACAGCCGGGGCTGACCGCCGGAACGAAGGTTGCCGGGAACAGAGACAGGCATGGGGGATCCTCCTTACAGGTTGAAGAGGTCTTGGTTTGCCTGCCATTGGGATGCGCGGTGGAGCAAATGCCCTGCCGCGCGGCCCATCCGGCCGGCGAATCATCTGCGTTGGAGTGGGAAAGTTACGCGAAGCGGACGGCGGTCAGGAGCCGGAACGTTCGCAATCTTTCAAACTGATCAATTGTCACGAGCTTGCTCCTTTCGCAATAGAAGTGGGACTCGATTACGTTAGCACGAGCTCCGGAATTCGATCAACCCCTGATTTCGTTAAGACTGCATTAAACAGGCTTTCGAAATCTGGAACTGACTGAAAAGAATAGCCCGGCAGCTAGACAGGACCACGCAAACCAATCGCCCCAGCGGGTGTAGCCGGTGGTTACCTGGGTGAAACCGTAGGGCAGCAGCCCGGCCAGCCGCCGATCCGCGGGAAGCCGCGCGGCGATCCGCCCCGCGGGGTCCACCGCCGCCGTAATCCCGTCGTTGGTGGCGCGCACAATCCAGCGCGCGTTCTCCGCCGCACGCATCCGCACCAGGCTCAAGTGCTGTTCGCGCGCCTTAGATTTTCCGAAGTAGCCATCGTTTGAGAGATTGAACAGCGCCGAACTCCCGGATCGCGCAAACTGCCGGACCAGGTGGGGAAACGCGGACTCGTAGCAGATGAACACGCCGACCCGCTGCTCCTGAAACGGGAAGCTGACCACGCGCGAGCCGGGCACGTAATTGCCCGCTTCCTGGGTGATCTTCTCGATCCAGAAGAAGATGTCGGGCACGAACTCCCCGAAGGGAACCAGGAAGATCTTGTCGTAACGGTCCACGCGGTCTCCGGCCGGGTTCAGGAGATAGGCGGAGTTCAGAGGCGCGCCCGCCGGGGTCCGCGCCACCGCGCCGAACAGGAAGTACGAGGAGCGCGCTCGCGCCAGATCCTGAGCCGCGCCGCGGAACACCGGGTCGGTGTCGAAATAGAGCGGCGCCGGCATCTCCGGCCAGACCACCAACGGCGTCGCCTTGCCCGACGCGGACAGCTCCAGCAGATCCCGCTGCGTGGCGTGCGCCAGATCCCAGGTCCAGTCCATATCTCCGGGGATGTTGGGCTGCACCACCAGCGCGGTCTGCGTTGGCTCCGGGGCGGGCAGCGCGGGAAGCAGCGGGATCAGGAGCAAGAGGGCAAGCGGAGCAAACCGCCACTTATTCTCACGGGAAACCGCGAGCGTGGCCGCCGCCGCGCCCGTCATCGCGAACACGAACGACAGTCCGTACACGCCGGTCCATGGCGCCAGGCGCATCAGCCAGGGCATGTCGATTCCCGCGTCGCCGAGGGTCAGCCAGGCGAACGCCAACGGACCATGGGTTCGCTCGATGCCCACCCACAACGCAGGAATCAGCAGCAGCGCGAAGCGCGACCGCGCCAGCCATCCGGCAAGCACGGTGAACACCGCCAGGTGCAGGCCCTTGGCCGCGCAGAACAGCAGGAATGTCAGCCAGGCCAGCCAGCCGTCCAGTCCGCCGTAGATGGCCAGCGTCTGCTGAATCCAGGTGCAGACGCCAAACCAGAAGATCGCCCCCGCCGCCCAGCCGTTGCGAAAACGCAGCCACGGCCGGGACTCCCGCGCGGCGGAAATCAGCAGCGGCGCCAGCGCCACCGGCGCGAGCAACGTCCAGCTCCAGCGCGGAAACAGCAGGATCAGGAGCAGCCCGGTGAGGATGGCGAACAGCAGGTTCAAGAGTGAGCAGCTTCTTCGTTAACCACATCCGCCATGTAGGAGGAGCGGACGAAAGGACCCGAGAATACCATGCGGAAGCCGATGGACAGGCCGAAGTCGCGATAGGCGTCGAACTGTGCCGGTGTGACGTATTCCGCCACCCGGCGGTTGCGGCGCGTGGGCTGCAGATACTGCCCGATGGTGGCGACGTCGGTCTCATGAGCCCGCAGGTCGCGCAGCAACTGTTCCACTTCGGCCGGCTGCTCGCCCAAACCCACCATCAGCCCAGACTTGACCAGCGCCTCCGGGCGATACCGCTTGGCGAACCGCAGCACGTCCAGCGACTGCTGGTAATCGGCCTGGGGGCGCACGCTGCGATACAGCCCCCGGATGGTCTCCATGTTGTGGTTGAAGACATGCGGTCCGGCGTCGAGCACGCGAGCCACGGCATCCATGTCGCCCATGAAGTCCGGAGTCAGGACCTCCACCCGCGCCTCCGGCAGCGCGCGGCGAACCTCGCGGACCGTCTCCGCGAAATGATGCGAGCCGCCGTCCGGCAAATCGTCGCGATTCACGCTGGTGATCACCACGTAGCGCAGCTTCATTGCCTGAGCCATCCGCCCCACGTTCGACGGCTCCAGCGGATCCAGGCTGAATTCTTTTTTCGCGGGCGACCCCTTGGGCACGGAACAGAACGTACAGCCCCGCGTGCATAGATTGCCCAGGATCATGAAGGTCGCCGCCCCGCGGCTGAAGCACTCATGAATGTTGGGACAGCGCGCCGATTCGCACACCGTATGCAGGTTCAGGCGGCGCAGATCGTTCTTCAGCGTCTGCACGGCCTCGAATTGGTTCTGGTTCTTGCGCAGCCAGGCCGGCAGCCGGGGCTGAGCCGGTTCGGCCGCGCCGATCTGTACGAGAGTATCGGACATGGTCAGTCGAATTGCTTGCGAATGGCTTTGCCGCCGGGAAATCCGGATTCTTCCAATTCGGCGCGCGCCTTGTTCACCGCCGCCGCGTCCTTCAGCGGTCCCACCAGCACGCGATGCAGGGACGGATTCTCCGGCACCGGCGTGAACAGCGCCTGGAAGCCTTTCTTGCGCAGCGTCGCGACGTAGGTATCCGCGTCGGGACGGGCGATCGCGGTCAGTTGCAAATAGACAACCCCCTTGGCGGGCTCCTGCGGCCGCAGCGGTCCGTCGGCTTTGCTCTCCTTCCGGGGTTCCGGCCGGGGCTCCACCGGCGGTGGCTCCGGCTTCGGCGATTCCGGCTTGGGATCGGCCGCGCGGGTGACCACGGCCGGGGCTTCGCTGCGCGGCGCGGGCGCGGCGGTCTGCTCCGGCACGCGCTCCGCCGTTCCGCCCGGCGACCCGGCGCTCGCCACCACCGCTGCCGTGCTGTTCCGCCCGACAATGTAACCCATTGAGAAAAAGACACCCAACAGGAACACGATGATAAAAAACACGCTCAGCAACTGCTTGTTGCCGAGAATCAACTCCAGTTCGCCGTCTTCGTTTCGCGCCATGAGAGGGTGAACCTTGAGAATATCGCAATCGGCGTCTATTCGCCGGACTGCCGCACGCCCTTGGTTATGGCGTTGAGCACATCGATGGGCAGCGGGAACACAATGGTGGTGTTCTTCTCCGCCCCGATCTCCACCAGGGTTTGCAGATAGCGCAACTGGATCGCGGCGGGCTGCCGCTGGATCTGCTCCGCCGCAGCCGCCAGCTTGGCGCTGGCCGCGAATTCGCCGTCCGCATGAATGATCTTGGCGCGGCGCTCGCGCTCCGCCTCGGCTTGCTTGGCGATCGCCCGGATCATCTGGTCCGGCAGGTCCACCTGCTTCACCTCCACCATGGTCACCTTCACGCCCCACGGCCCGGTATGCTTATCCAGCACCGCCTGCAGGCGCACGTTCAGCGATTCCCGCTGGCTCAGCAGTTCGTCCAGTTCCACCTCGCCCAGAACGCTGCGCAGCGTGGTCTGCGCGACTTGCGAAGTGGCGTACAGGAAGTTGGTGACCTCGACCACCGCGCGAGTCGGGTCTACCACCCGGAAGTATATGACGGCATTGACCTTCACGGTCACGTTGTCGCGCGTGACCACGTCCTGCGCGGGCACCTCCATGGCCTCCACGCGCAACGAGATCCGCACCATCCGGTCGATCGGCGCAAACACCAGCGCCACGCCGGGTCCCTTGGGCTGGGGCAGAACGCGGCCCAGCCGGAAAATTACCGCCCGTTCGTACTCGGCCAGAATCTTGACCGCCGAGATCAGGTACAGCACCAAGATGGCTACGGGAACCACGAAAGTGAGATCCATGCGCCAGCCTCCGTCTTCAGTTTAGGCTTCCCGGGCGAGCAAAGTGTGGAACAACCCGGGCCGGGTATGCGTAAAGTGTCCTTAGGAGAAGCGATGCGCGCACAAATCCTGCTGATTCCGGCCGCGGCACTCTTCCTGGCTGGTTGCGACGATCTCGACCTCGGGGTGCTCGACCGCTACAAGGAAGACTTCCGTCAGGAGCACCAACTCAAGCCCGGCGGAAAGATTCTGCTGGAGAGCTTCAACGGCTCCATCGAGATCCGGAGCTGGGAGAAGGACTCCGTGGAAGTCTTCGGCACCAAGTCCGCCAATACCGAAGCCCGGCTTCGCGATATCAAGATCGACACTGACTCCACTCCCGACTCCCTGCGCATCCGCGCCACGCGTCCCACCGGACGCGGCAACTCGGGCGTGAAGTTCGTGCTGCGGGTGCCCAAGCGGGTGGAGTTGAGCGACATCCATACCTCCAACGGCGCGATTCGCGTCGAGGACATCGACGGGCCGGCCACGCTGCGGACCTCCAACGGTTCGGTGCGCGTGTTCCGGCTGAACGGCAAGCTGCGCGCCGACACCTCCAACGCGAGCATCGAGTGCTCAGCCTGCGTCGGCGGCGCTTACCTGCGGACGTCCAACGGTTCGATTTCGGGCGAACTGGCCAAAGGCGCGTTCGAGGCCGTCACATCCAACAGCTCCATCGAGCTTCGCCTGCGCGAAACCGACCCCACGCAGCCGATCCGCCTCGAAGGCTCCAACGGCAAAATCGACCTGACCCTCGACACTCCCCGGCAGTTGCGCGCGAGCACGTCGAACTCTTCAATCCTGCTGCGGCTGCCGGCCTCGGCCAACGCCAATGTCCGCGCCACCACTTCCAACTCCTCGATCAGCAGCGACTTCGAGGTCAGCACCTCGGGCTCGCTTTCGAAGAACCGGCTGGAAGGTCAAATCGGAAGCGGCGGGCCGATGCTGGAACTGTCCACCTCGAACGGATCGATCAAGATCTACCGGCAGTAAGTTAAGGCAGGCCCAAGATCAAAACCCGCGCCCCCAAAAGGGCGCGGGTTTTCGTTTTGCCGGGAACCGGCGTTAGAACTGGTACAGCGGGATGGTGGGCATGGTGGTGGCGATCTCCTCGCCGCCCGCGCCCACCGGCTGTTCCTGGAGCTGCCGGCAGTAGAAGCCGGTTTCGCCCAGGTACACTTCCAGCTCGGAAGGCCGCGGCAGGACGCCCTGAATCAGGGCCTCCGACAGCGGATCTTCCACGTATTTCTGCAGTGCGCGGCGCAGCGGGCGCGCGCCGTAGCTTCGATCGCCGAGTGTCTTGTCGATAATCCACTTGGAAGCTTCGGGCGTCAGCCGGATCTTGATCTGCTTGGCCACCAGGTTGGTGTTCACCTGTTCCACCAGCA
>CAYOQB010000063.1:0-27302 GCA_964406035.1 uncultured Solibacteraceae bacterium
TGAACGGGTCCGGGCTGGCGGTGGGGCGGACGTGGGTGGCGATCGTGGAGAACTATCAGCAGAAGGATGGGAGCGTGGTGGTGCCGGAGGTGTTGCGGCCGTATGTGGGAGTGGAAGTGATCCGCGGGCGAGGGTGAGGGCGGTTCTACGGGCCTGGCAGCGATCGCCGAGAGATGCAGTGGTGTTGTTTGGGCTTTGACTTCGGCGGGCCTGAAGGCCCGCGCCGCCTGAAGGCGGCACTACGGGTCGTCCTCGATAGAAGGCGATCACCGAAAGATGCAGGGTGCGGCTCGGGCTTTGACTTTGGCGGGCCTGAAGGCCCGCACCGGCTGAAGGCGGTTCTACGGACCTGGCTGGTGGGAAAAGATGCGGAGAGATGTAGTGGTGCTGTTCGGGCTTTGAACTTCGGCGGGCCTGAAGGCCCGCGCCGCCTGAAGGCGGCACTAGGGTCGTCCGCGGTAGAAGGCGATCACCGAAAGACGTAGTAGCGCCTGTTCGGGCTTTGAACTTGGGCGGGCCTGAAGGCGGCACTACGGGTCGTCTGGAAGCGGCCGGGATCGGGCCCGCTCAGCGGGGCTTGGCCATCAGGTGTTTGGCAAGTGCGTGGTAGGCGGGCAGCGATGCGGGGTCGAGGTTGACGTTGCCGGCCATGGGGTGCGAGGCGAATCTCGCGATCACCATTTCCGCTTTGGGGTCCACGTAAACGGCCTGCCCGTGGATGCCGCGTCCCATGAACGCGCCGTGCTCGTTGTGGGAGATCCACCACTGGTTGTGATAGCTCCAGCCGGGCAGCGTTTTGTAGCCGGCGGGAACGAAAGCATCCTTGCTGCCGCCGCGGCGGATGTCGTCGATCACGGCGGCGGGAACGATCTGCCGGCCGTTGAAGCGGCCGCCGAGGCGGATCATCTCACCGAAGCGGGCGAGGTCGCGAAGCCGGAGGTTCAAGCCGCCGGCGACGAACGGGGTGCCCGCGGGGTCGACGGCGATGGCGGCGTCGTCTTCCGCGCCGATGCGGCTCCAGATGCGCTCACTGAGCACGTGATGGGCGGGCCGGTTGCTGACGCGGGCGATCAGCCAGCCGAGCACGTCGGTGTTGATGGAGCGGTAGGTGAATGCTTTTCCGTGCTCGCCCTGCTTGGGGACGGTGGCGAGGTAGGCGTAGGTGTGGGCGGGTCCGCGATAGCCGGGCGGCCGCGGGGAGAATCCGGAGGCGAGCGCGTACTCGAGGAAGTCGCCGGAAGTTGAGCCGTACGTTTCGGTGAACTTCAGGGCGGAGGTCATGTCGAGCACCTGGGCGACGGTGGCGTCGCCGAAGCCGCTGTCCTTAAGCTCGGGAAGGTAGCGGGAGACCGGGGCGTTCGCATCGAGCTTGCCTTCGTGAACGAGCGTGGCGGCGAGGGTCCCGATGAAGGACTTGGTGACGGAGAAGGCGATGTGATGGCGGTCCTCGGCGAGCGCGCCACGGTAGGTTTCGTAGACGATGCGGCCGCGATGCAGGACGACGATGCCATCGGTGTAGTTGGCGTCGAGCGATTGCGCCCAGGTCATTGGTTTGTCGCCGGCGATGGGAAGGAACTCGATGGAGTCGATGCCGGCGCGGAGCGACTTGGGGAGCGGGGCGACGGGACCGCTGCCGCGCCCGATGTTCGCCGTAGGCATCAGCTCGCGCCAGTGGGAGAAGCTCCAGCGGAACTGCGGGAACTGGAAGAAGCTGCCGTCACCGTGGCGGATCAGCTTCTCAGGGGCGGGCGGGAAGCCTGCCATCCATCCCAGGGTATTGGGATCGGTGGCGCGGGCATCCGGGAACGCGGGCGCTTGGGAGAGGGCGGCATACACGCACAGGCCGAGTACAGCGGCTGCTTTCCAGCACGTTTTCATAGAGAGTGCAGTTTACCGCGTTCGCGGAGGTTAGAGTGTTGGTCCGGTCTGCCAGGGCTGGAATTCGCGATGGCCGAGGATCTCGGACCGGGTGCGCTCTCCGGAGGCGACGCGCAGGAGAGTGTCGAAGATCTCGCGGCCTACTTCTTCCACGGAAGCTTCGCCGTCGGCGATGCGGCCCGCGTTCACTTCCATGTTGTCGCGCATCTTCTCGAAGGTCCGGGAGTTGGTGGCGATTTTGAGCACGGGCACGGTGGGGAACCCGATGGCGCTGCCGCGTCCGGTGGTGAAGGCGATCAGGTTGACGCCTCCGGCGGCGAGTCCGGTGAGCGAAACCGGGTCGTAGCCGGGGGTGTTCATGAACACGAATCCGGGTGATTGAATGCGCTCGGCGTAATCGACGGCGTCCATCAGTGGGGATGCGCCGGCCTTGGCCGCGGCGCCGAGGCTCTTCTCCAGCACCGTAGTGAGGCCTCCGGCTTTGTTGCCGGGCGAGGGATTGAAGTTGAAGTTGTACTCATCGCCGTAGCGGG
The DNA here is from genome assembly GCA_964406035.1 of uncultured Solibacteraceae bacterium. Classification (GTDB taxonomy): domain Bacteria; phylum Acidobacteriota; class Terriglobia; order Bryobacterales; family Bryobacteraceae; genus JAIEPW01. Next base: position 2,412 of record CAYOQB010000063.1, read on the forward strand.
CGAGGTAGTTCTTGTAGCTCTCGAGGAAGCCCAGGAATCTCTCGGCGACGGCTCGGCTGCGGGCACGCTTCACGAGCAGGTGTTCGGCGCCGAAACATTCCGGCGTTTCGGCGAGCACAGCGGCGCCGCCGAGCCCGGCGAGGAGGTCGCTGCAGATGCCGAGGGCGGGGTTGGCGGTGATTCCGGAAAAGGAATCGGAGCCGCCGCAGTTCAGGCCCAGAATCAGCTTGGATGCGGGGAGAGGGACGCGCTGCTCGCGGGCTGCGGCGGCGATCAGGGGTGCGATGCGCTCGCGCGCTTCGGCCACGGTTTTCAGCGTACCGCCGCTCTCCTGCAGGGTCATTCCTGCGAACCGGGCTGTTTGCGGGCCCTGAGGTCCGAAGTAGTATTCGATCTGGTTGGCTTCACAGCCGAGTCCGATGATGAGGGCGGCGAAGACGTTGGGATGATCGACGACGCCGCTGATGGTGCGCCGGAGCTTGCCGAGGTCGGGGAAGCCGCAGCCGTCGCCATGAGCGAACCCGACCACGCCATCGACGCCCGGGGGCATGGGCTCATCTTCGTAGCTGCGAGCGATGCGCTCGACGGCATGCGCGGCGCAGTTGCTGGCGGCAACTACAGCGATGTAGTTGCGGGTTCCGGCGCGCCCGTCGGCGCGGAGATAGCCCTGGAATGCGGGCTCGGACGCGGGGGCGGGGAGGGGAAGCTCGGATTCGGGGAACTCGAAGTCGCGGGCGGGCTCAAAGAAAGCGACGTTCTGGGTGTGCAGGTGCTCGCCGGGGTCGATGGAGGTGCGGGCGCGTCCGATTTCGTGCCCGTAGCGAAGGATCACGTCGCCGGGGGCGAGGGAGGCGATCGCCATTTTGTGTCCGGCGGGGACGGCGGCGCGGGTGATGCCCTCGCGGGAGGCGATCCGGTATGTGAAGCCGGAGGGTACGGCAACGCGGGCGACCGCCACGTTGTCGGAGGGGTGGAGGTGCAGGAACGCGTTCGCGGCGGTCGGGGGCGGGTCGATTCCGACAAGGGGCATAGCGAAATCGAGTATATCGCCCGGCAGTGTTCGTTTCCGAACGGAAAAACTGAAACCAGGGAGGGTTGGGGGCGTCCAATTGAGTAGAAAAGGCGAAACCTGCTCTCGCGCCCAGGAGGATCGGTGCGCTGGAGAGCGCCGGGTAAGCCTTTCGACTTCCCTCCGTCTGGACGCAGTCATCCAGGCAGGCCAGGGACGGCCCGCTTCCCTCCTAGGCGGGCCGTTTGATTTCTGGGCCCGATTGGGGATTGCGCATCCCGTTGCGGTGATATAACATAACACCGTTAATTTTATGGGCGTACAAGAACGCAGGGCTCGAGAACGCCAGGAACTCCGGGGGGAGATTCTGGAGGCAGCGCGGGAGCTTTTCGTGCGGGAAGGGATCGACCAGGTGTCGATGCGCCGGATCGCCGAGAAGATCGAGTATTCGCCCACGACGATCTACCTGTACTTCAAGGATAAGGCGGAGCTCATTGACTGCCTGTGCGAGGAGACGCTGGGCAAGCTGGACCGGCGGCTGACGCAGATCGAGAACTCGACGCCCGATCCGGTGGAGCGGCTGCGGCGCGGCATGAAGGCATATGTAGAGTTCGGGCTAAAGCATCCGAACGAATACAAGGTCGCGTTCATGACGGAGCTGAAGCCGGATGAGCTGGCGGGCGGGCGGGCGAAGGCGATGGGCCAGAACGCCTTGAATCACACGCGGAGCAGCCTGAAGCAGTGTGTCGCGGACGGGCGGATGCACGTGGAGGATGTGGAGGCCGCCGCGCAGAACATCTGGGCGACCATTCACGGCCTGACCTCGCTGCTGATTGTGAAAACCACGTTCCCCTGGGCGGATCGCACCAAGCTGCTGGAGCAACTGGTGGATACGCACATCGCCGGGCTGATGGCGGAGCGCACGGTTCCCGTTCCCTAACCTCTACTTCTTCGGCAGCACGAAAGGCGGGCGTTTCAGCTCCGCGGTGCACGCGGTATCGAGGTCCTTTGCGGATCCGGCAGCGACGAATCGCGCCATGATGTCCTGCGCACAGCGCGGGAAGGGTCCGTGGGCGATGCCTTCCAACAAGACCAGCCGGCTGTTCGGCAGTGTTGACGATACTTTGCGGGCCCAGTGAACCGGGGTTTGCGGATCGAGCGTGCCGGAGAGCAGCAGCACCGGAACGTCGGACTTCACGGGGTCGTGATAGCGCGCGGGGAGTGTCGCTTTGGGCCAGACGGCGCAGACTTCGCGGAGGCTGGTAGCCATCGCGGATCCCTGGAACGTGCCTTTCGTTTCGCGGGCGATCGCTTCGGGCGTCAGCGCCGCGCCGTCTTCCGAGCAAGTGATGCTGATGTTCAGTCCGAGGGTTAGCGAGCCGACCAGGTTCACGTTCTGCTGGAGCATGCGGGCGAAGGAATCGAAGTTGCCGGCGCGGAACACCTGCATCGTGCCGGGGATTTGCGCCTGATTTCCTGGATCAGCGAGGGCGCGGCGCAGCGAGCCGGCGAGGATGTCGCGGGTGACGAGCAGCGGTTCGGCGTCGCCTTGCGGGCCTCTTACCGGAACCTTAGCGGGTTCCTTTTCAAGGCCGGAGAGCACGGCGGCGAGGTCGCCGTTCAGGTCGGGGAAGGCGGCGGCGCAGCCCGCGTCCTTCATGCAGTCCGCCACCAGGCGATCCCAGGCGGTCTGGCTGTCCTTGGCCATGAACAGCACCAGGGAATCCGTGTGGGCGCTGACGGCGCGAAGGGTGACGGAGCGGACGCGATCGGGATATTGCCGGGCATAGAGCAGGGCCGGGCGGGTGCCATACGATCCGCCGTAGGTGTTGACCTTGTCGTAGCCGAGCCAGGAGCGCACCTCGTCGGCGTCCTCGACGGCGAGCGGAGTGGTGTAGTAGCGGAGGTCGGCGTTGGCCTGCAGCTTCTGGAGGCACCGTTTCACGATGTCGATGTGGAATTTGCCTCCGGCGAAGGCGTCCATAATCTGTTGCGGCGTGCCGAGGTCGCAGGGAAGGGGATTGGAACGGCCGGTGCCGCGCTGATCGATCAAGACGATATCGCGTTTCTGGCGGATGCCTCCGAATCTTTGCGCATCCCCGGCAGCGCCGTCGCTGGCGGCCTGGCCGGGACCACCGGCGAAGGCAAAGAGGGGGTCGGGTTCCGGCTTGGGATCGATGGCGGCGAGAACCACGATGTTGAGGGGAATTTTGCGTCCGGTCTTCGCGGCGCGGTTCTCCCAGACCTCGAGAGTTCCGCAGAATGCCTCGCCGGGCACGTTGGGGAGCTGGCAGGGTTTGAGGCGCTCGCGCAGGGCGGAGGCGTCGAGCAGGGCTGCGAAACCGAATAAGGAAGTTACGAACGTTCTAAGGTGCATCGGATGGGAAGACGGACGACGGAAGGTGGAATTACCGGAATTGGGCGAGGCGGCCCTCCGGAGAGGCGGGTTGCGTAGCAATGTGGCGAGGTCAGCGGACCCACACGGGACCGGAGTCCGCGATCGGCTGGCTGTTCCAGATGAGGCGGGAGATCAGCCACCGCCCGGCGGACTTGCGCAGGATCATGACATAGCGGTCGTCGATTTTACGGGAATCCGCGCTGGAGCCGAGGTGCCAGAGGAACCCTTTTGTCCGGCCCGTTTCGACGGCGAAATCACCGGCGACGAGCGTCTCTTCGGGCTCCACCCAAAGTCGGGGTTGATCGCGCTCAAACAGCCGCTGGTAATGGGCGAGGATCGCGGTGCGGCCGCGAATCTCGGGGGCGTTGGGCGGGGTCAGCACTGCGTCGTGGGAGTAAGCGGCGGCGGCTGCTTCGAAGTCGCGCCGGTTGTCGGCGGCGATGAGGGATTCGATCGCCGCGCGCACGGATTCGCGATCGCCCGCGGCAAAGGCAAGGAGCAGCAGGGGGAGCATTTCGTCCGAATGATAGCAAGCCGCTGATAGAATGGAGGTTCATCCCACATACAGGAGGCTCCATGGCAGCTCAGGCGCGGCGCAGGTCCGTGGCGGCGAATATCGGCGGAGTGCTGGTCGGCGGAGGGAATCCGATTGTCGTGCAGTCGATGACCAACACCGATACGGCGGACGTAACGGGGACAGTGAAGCAGGTGAAGGAGCTGGCGGAAGCAGGATCGGAGATCGTGCGTGTCACCGTGAACACGGAAGAAGCCGCGCGGGCGGTGCCGCCGATCATCGACACGCTGCGGATGCTAGGCTGCAATGTTCCGGTGGTGGGGGATTTCCATTACAACGGCCACCTGCTGTTGAAGAAATACCCGGAGATGGCGCGCAAGCTGGCCAAGTACCGCATCAACCCGGGGAACGTGAACATCGGCAAGAAGCACGATGACAATTTCCGGGCGATGATCGAAGCCGCGGTGGAGAACCAGAAGCCGGTGCGGATCGGGGTGAACTGGGGATCGCTGGACCAGGCGCTGCTGACGCGGATGATGGACGAGAACGCGAAGCTGCCGGAGCCGCTGGACGCGAAGACAGTGACGATCAACGCGATCGTGGAAAGCGCGCTGCTTTCCGCGGCGGCGGCGGAGCGGCACGGGCTGGGGCACGACATGATCGTGCTGTCGGCGAAGGTGTCGGGCGTTCAGGATTTGATCGAGGTGAACCGGAAGCTCGCGGCGCGCTGCGATTACCCGCTACACCTGGGATTGACCGAAGCAGGCATGGGGATGAAGGGTGTTGTGGCGTCATCAGTGGGACTGGCGGTTCTGCTGCAGGAAGGGATTGGGGACACCATCCGCTGCTCGCTGACGCCGATGCCGAATGGCGATCGCACGGAGGAGGTGCGGGCCTGCCAGCAGATCCTGCAATCGTTGGAACTGCGATCCTTTACTCCGCAGGTGACGGCCTGTCCGGGCTGCGGCCGGACGACCTCGACGTTCTTCCAGGAGATGGCGGATCAGATTCAGACCTACCTGCGGGATCAGATGCCGGTGTGGAAGACGCGGCACGCGGGCGTGGAGGAGATGAAGGTCGCGGTGATGGGCTGCATCGTGAACGGACCAGGGGAGTCGAAGCATGCCAATATCGGCATCTCGCTGCCGGGGACGTTCGAGGAACCCGTGGCGCCGGTGTATGTGGACGGCAAGCTGGACCGCACGCTGCGGGGCGATCACATTGTGGCGGAGTTCATTGAACTGCTGAATCAGTATGTCGATCGGACATACGCGAAGCACGGAGTGGAGGTCGGGGTCTGACGTGCGGCTGGTGTTGTTTCTGATCGCGTCGCTGGCCTCTGCCGATACCCTGCGCGAAGCCGTGGAGCGGGGCGATGTCGCCGGCGCGCGCAAGCTGATGGCGGAGGGTGCGGAGATCGGCGAGGCGTATGAACTCGCGTTGCAGAAGGGTCTGCGGGAGCTGGCGGCGGAAATGGAAGCGGCGGCGGAGAAGCGGGTGCTCGACGGGTTCCGGGTGGAGAAGGCGGAAGCGGTCAGCACGCGCCAGAATTTCCTGTCGCTAACGCCGAAGGGCCGCAGCTCGGTGCTGCAGCCGGAGATGCGGACGCCGCCGGCGGGCAGCGTTTTTCTGGTGATCGACGTGGTGATGCCGCACCCCTATCCGCGGAGGCTGACCAAGGGCAATCTGATGCTGCTGGATGGAGCGGGCGGGGAAGCCGCGCCGCACCTGCCGTGGGACGGGTACGTTCCGGTGCAATGGTCGCCGGTGGAGACCTGGGATTCGGTGAACGGGGAAGAAGAGGAAGTGCGGAGCGACCGGCGGAAGATGCTGTTCGTGGTGAAGGCGGAGGCGGTGGCGGGATCGCGGGTCAGGCTGTTCGGGAAGCTCTATCCGGTGATGCCGGAGGCGCGGTAAAAAGCAACGGCCCGGGTTGCCCCGGGCCTGTCGCGGAATGGTGCAGAAGCTTACTGGGCGGCGGGCTGCTCGGCCTTTTTGGCGGCGCGCTCTGCCTGGATGGCCTTGGACTTGGCGAACTTCTTCACGAAGCGGTCCACGCGACCCTCGGTGTCGACCAGTTTTTGGCGGCCGGTAAAGAAGGGGTGGCAGTTGGAGCAGATTTCCACGCGGACATCGCCTTTGTGGGTGCTCCGCGTCTTGAAGTTGTTGCCGCAGGCGCAGATTACATTGACTTCGTTGTAGGCGGGGTGAATGCCTGCTTTCATTGGCTGTGTGGGATTCCTTTCGAGAGACTACGCTTCAGTATAGCAGAAGGGGGGCGGAAAGCAGAAATCCCCGGCGGCGGCCTCGCAAGGCCTGCAACCGGGGACTTCGAGCAGTTCGCGCGTGAGGTGGCCGTTCCACAGGAACAGCGGCCTCGTCACTGAACGAAACCTGAACGTTAGAGCGGCGACTTTAAGAGTCGGCCACCTCGCGCGTGGGTTTGTTGCTGTCAATACTACAGGTACTCATGTAGACTGGACCACCTCCTTTCTCAGTGATGTTTCGATCATAGAACCGGGCGGGACGGCTGTCAACGGGAAAAAACAAAGTTACTCAAAATTGTTTTGGGTGCGGTGAAGAGGGTACGCCGTTGCGGCAGGGATGCTGACGGAATGGGTCTGGCGTGGCTTACGCCGCGGTCCTAAAGCCCGCGGCAAACCGAACGATAAGTCCAGCATGATCGGTCCTGCAACAGGAGCGCTGGAGTTCGCCGGGGCGGCGAGGCCGGCCTACGGAATCCGAGCCGCGGCGGCGCGAACGGAGACGACTACCGGGTTGACGGTAACGACGGCGGAAGGCGACCGGGTGACGTTGTCGTTCGAATCGCGGAGTGAGGCGGGTTTGTACGACATCCGGGCGCCGGGGGCGCGGGCAGCGGGGCAATTCCAATCCTCGCAAGTGGAGGCGGAAGTAACGGTGGTGGGCGATTTGAATGCGCGGGAGATCGCGGATCTGGGCCGGTTGCTGCGGATGGTAGGGAAGGCGGCGCGGAAGCTGGAAGGGTCAAACCCGGCGCAAGCGCTGGCGGCATTCCGCAACTTCAGCCGTTTGGGTTCGCTGGCGTCGGCCAATATTCAGTACAGCCGGACGGAGGAATCGGCGGCGGCGCTGGTTAGCACGGGGCGGTCCGCGGCGGCATAGGGCGGACGGTGGCTTTGCGGCCGGCGAGATCGAGTTCCACGCCGGGGCGCGCCTGTTCGACGCGGAGGTAGGCCATGCCCACTACTTTTCCGAGCGCGGGCGACCAGGCGGCGGAAACGAGGTCGCCGCGGTCCTGGCCTTCGAACTGCAGCTTGACGCCGGGCTGCGGCACATCCGCGCCTTCGATTTCGAGCGGCATCAGCATGCGATGGATATGCGCGCGGCTGCGCACGCGCTCCACGATCTCCTGGCCGAGGTAGCAGCCCTTGGAGAAATGAACGGCGTGCATCTGCTGCGTCTCCTGCACCAGGAAGCGTTCGGTGATCTCCTCGCCGTAGCGTGGCCTGGCGTTCTCAATGCGGACGACGCGGGCCTCATCGGGGGTGGCGGCGACGGCGCCGGCGGCTTCCAGTTGCGAGATCAGCTCCGCGCGGCGTTCCAGGGGCGCGATCAGGAAGCAGCCGGGCGATCCGGTGGTATTGAGATTGGCGACGATCACGCCGTCCCATTCCGCGACGCCGCACTCGCTGGCGGGCCGGGGAGCGCCGATCGCTTCCAGCACCTCGGCCGAAGCCGGGCCTTCGAGACTCACGGCGGTGAGGAGGTCCGAGGCGTCCTCCAGAGTCACGTCGTCGGCGATGATGTAGCGGTCCAGGTGTTCGTACAGCTTCCGCCGGACCTCCGGTTCGGTGTCGAGAAGAAAGCGATCCTGGAGGCAGAGCACGTTCACATCGCCCAGGATGCGGCCCTGGGCGTTCAGGAAGAAGGCGTACAAGCCCTGGCCGGGCTGCAATTGTTGGACATGGTTGGTGGTCATGGCGTGCAGCAGGCGGGCGCGGTCCTCGCCGGTGGCGAAGATCCGGCCGCGAGGCGCGAGGTCGATCCAGGCGGCGTGTTCGCGAAGTGCCTGATAGCCGGTCATGCCGCCGCGCCGAGGAATCGCAGGTAAGCCGAAAGCGCCACCACGAGCGCGGCTGAATAGACCGCACTGCGGATCCAGCGTTGATTCTTCGCCGTGTCGGAGCCGGGCGTTGTGGCCAGGAACAGCACCGCGAAGATGTGCAGCACCAGCAGCATCTTGATGCCGAACCACATGTGATAGCCGCGCGGGACCTCCTTGGTCAGCAGGTTGTACAGCCCGGAACCGAGGATAAACAGGATGGCCAGCAGCACCGTGGAGCGGTACTGGGCGGTGAACGGCGATTTGATGCGCATGGCGTAATAAGCGCTGCCGATCAGGACAATGACGGACATGATGTGCAACCAGCGGGACGCGAGCGCGACCACGGCGGTAAGGGAAGCATCCATGAAAGCCAGTATAGAGGAAGCGGCCTGGCTTACCCGCGCCCGCGCCGGCCGAGCCAGCGCGGAACGCGGCGGCAATAAGCATCGAAGCCGGCCGGATCCTTGCGGCGGAGGTGCGGCTCCTCCAGCGCGACGATGGTGAACTGAAACGCGGCGGCGACGGCCAGCCAGTACCACAGCAGGGCGCGGTTCTCGAACCAGATCGCCTGGCCGAGGATGAGCATCAGGACGCCGACGTACATGGGGTTGCGGGTATAGGCGTAGATCGCCTGGGTGACCACGCGGTCCGGCTCCTCGCCGACGAGCCAGCGCATGCGGCGGCTGAAGAAGATGGCTCCGGTGCCCTTGCCGCGCAGCAGGAAGGTGAGCACCGCGGCGAGCAGCAGCGCGGCCCCGGGTGCGATGAGCAGCCAGCCGGTCCAGTGCATTTCGTAGGTTTGCCAACGGGCCGGGAACGCGGTCCGGATCCACCACGGCGCCCACCCGGCGACGAAGCCGGGCAGCAGGAAGGTGAACAGGGCGGCGCGAATCCAGAGCAGGGTCATCGGAGCGGCACCGCATTGGTCTCGACATAGCCGCCGGTAATGGGCACGTAGTGGAACTCCTCGGCGAGCTTCAGGCCATGACGCTTGCCCAGGGCTTCGGCGCGCTCCCGGGTTTGGATGTCGACCAGCTTATTGATGCTGGCTTCGTTGATTTCGTCGAGCAGCGGAAGCCGCAGGCCGGCTTGCGCCAGCTTGGCTCGGGTTTGGTGCGCGGCGTGGCGCATCATGGTTTTGTGCGCCTGGATGGCGCGGATCTTGCGATCGATGGTGGAGGAGATGTCGATGGCCTTGTTGGCGTCCTCGCGATCGAGTTGGCGGGCCCAGTAGTAGCGGTCGAGGACGGTCCAGCGGCCGAGGCCGGCGGTGAAATGCTCGGGAAGAACGAGATGGACGCCGGCGTTCCAGGCGGCGTCTTCGGCGGCGCGCGCGGTCTTCTTGTGGTCGGGGTTCTCTTCGTACTTGGCGGAGGGATCGAAGGTGAAGATGGTCCACGGCTTCAGCTTGCGGAACAGGAGGATGAGGCGGCCGCGGATCTCGGTTTCGGGCACGGGGTCCAGTTCGTCGTTGCGATAGTCGAGGGAATGAATTTCCTGGATGCCGAGGATGTCGGCGGCGGCGCGCATCTCGACGGTGTTGCGGTGGGAGGTTTCGGCGGGAGTGAGGTCCCAGCTATCTTTTTCGTCGTTGGTGACGCGGATGACATGGGCGGTGTAGCCGTCGTCGATCATGCGGGCGAGTGTGCCGCCGGCGAATATGGTGAAGTCGTCGGCGTGGGCGGTGACGATCACCAGCGTGCGTCCGGCGTAAGGTTTGGTCTGCGCGTGGGCGGCGGCGGCGATGGCGGAGGCCAGCAGGGTGCGGCGCGTCATGGGGCCGATTCTATCTTTTCAGGGCTGACGTTTGGCGGACGCTTGTTTCCGGTGTCGCGCCCTGATAGAACTGTTCGCTGCGGGAGGGGAACGATGAAAGCGATCGTGTTGGGGTGCCTGCTGGCGATTGCCGCGGCGGCGCAGCCGGGGCCGGCGGCGTGGCGGGGGGATCTCGCGCCGATCGAGGCGGCGGATTGGAGTTACGACCGGGCGGCGCATCTGCTGGAGCGCGCGGGTTTCGGCGGCACGCCAGAGGAGATCCGCAAGCTGGCGGCGATGTCTCCGCGGGACGCGGTGCGCCGCCTGGTGCGGTATCAGGAAGTGGAAAATGTGGCCTTACCGCCGTTCCGCGAGACCGGCATTTATCCATCGCCGGAGTGGACGCGCTTTGGCATGGCGCGCACATTCGCGGCGATCCTGCAGGGCGGGTTCGACAAGGCGGATGCGCTGCAGCAGGCGCGGATGCTGGATTCGCGGCTGACCGGCGTGACGGCGGAACTGGCTCGTGTCGCGAAGACGCCGAAGCAGGCGGTGGTGGATCAATTTTATCTGCAGCGGAACCTGGACCTGCTGGAATCGCAGCGCGCGGCGGCCTGGCTGGCGGACCGGATGGTGCGCACGCGGCGGCCGCTCGAAGAGAAGCTGGTGCTGTTCTGGCACGGACACTTCGCCACCGGGAACGAGAAGGTTCGCGACTACCGCATGATGCTGAATCAGTTTGCCATGCTGCGGGAGAGCGCCAACGGCGGCGTGCGCGACTTGTTGATCGGGATCGGCAAGGATCCGGCGATGCTGCTGTATCTGGACAACAACCAGAACTACAAAGGGCACGCGAATGAGAACTTCGCCCGCGAGATCATGGAGCTGTTCGCGCTGGGTGTGGGCAATTACACGGAACAGGACATCAAGGAAGCGGCGCGGGCGTTCACCGGCTGGACGCTGACTCCGGCGGGCAAGTTCGTGAACCGGGCGGAGCTGCACGACGAAGGGGTCAAGAACGTGCTCGGCAAGTCGGGCAATTTCGCCGGCGAGCAGGTTGTGGACACTCTGCTGGAGCAGCCGGCCTGCGCCAGGTTCTTGTCGCGCAAGCTGTACAAGTTTTTCGTGCGGGAGGAACTGTCGCCGGAGCTGGAGGAGAAGCTGGCGGGATTATTGCGGACGAGCGGATATCAGGTCGCGCCGCTGCTGGAGGCGATGTTCCTGTCGCGGGATTTCTACAGCGCGGCTTCGTACGCGACGCAGATCAAGAGTCCGGTGCAACTGGTGGTAGCGACGTATCGGAAGCTGGGGCTGGAGAGCGCGCCGTCCTATCCGAAGTTCGCGCAGTTGACAGCGGCACTGGGGCAACAGATTTTCTATCCTCCGAATGTGAAGGGTTGGGACGGGGGACGGGCCTGGGTGAATCCGGCGACCATGTTCGAGCGATCGAACACGGCGCGCTACATTCTTTTCCCGGAGGAGATGCCGGTGTATCCGAAGGCTCACCTGGAGGGCTCGCGGCGGCTGTCGGGCGACTTCATACACGAGCAGTTCCTGACGCTTGCGGCGAAGGGCAATCTCACCGATTTCCCCTCGGGAGGCGGGGCGGGAATGAAGGACTCGATGAACAAGGGCGCCGCGGGCAGCTCCGACACGATGAAGATGCAGGGCGAGGACTTCAACCTGTTCCGGGGCGTGTTCAACGCGGCATGGCGGGCGGTGGAGATGGTTCCACCGGAGCCGCGCAAGACGGCCGAATTCCGGATCGGGCCGATGCTGCAGGCGGAGAACGTGACGGACGCGCCGGGCGCGGTGGACGCGCTGATGAAGCGGTTCTTGCGCGCGCCTCTCCAGGACGCCCGGCGGGCGGAGCTGGTGAAGTACTTGGAGGGCCAGTTGGGAAGCGGCGCGATCGACTTCAGCGGCAGCGGCTTGGAGAAAGCGTTACGGGAGCTGCTGCACCTGATCCTTTCCACACCCGAATATCAGTTGTCCTAAGGAGCCTGCGATGAAGAACAAGAATTTCGAGAATCTTAGCAGCCGGCGCGATTTGTTCCGCGCGGGCTTCGCCGGGCTCGGCATCGGCACGGTGCTGCCGGCGTTCTTCGGCCAGGCTTCGGAGGCGATGGCCGCGCCGGCCTTTCAGGCTTCGGGCGAGGCCCGGCCGGAACGCATCATGGTGGTGGTGGAGCTGAACGGCGGCAACGACGGCCTGGACACGATCATTCCGTGGCGCGACGACGCGTACCGGAAGTCGCGGCCGACGCTGGGCCTGGGCAAGGACAAGTCGCTCCCGCTGAGCGACGATTTTGGGTTGCATCCGTCGCTGGGCGGGTTGAAGCGGCTGTGGGACCAGGGCTTGGTGGCGGCGATTCACGGGTGCGGGTATCCGAATCCGGATCGCAGCCACTTTTCGTCGATGGAGTACTGGCACACGGCGATGCCGCATCAGGCGGAGACCACGGGCTGGGTGGGCCGCTTCGCGGATGAGCGCTGGCCGGCGGCGCCGCTGAACACAGTGGTGAATGTGGGGCAGAAGCAGTCGCTGGCGGTGCAGGCAGTGAAGCACGCGCCGGTGGTGTTCAACCGGCCGGAGGAGTTCGTGCGGGCAGGGGATGCGACGCAGGGCGCCGCCTACCGGCGGATCATTGATGCTCGCGACACGGGCAACGCATCGCTCAATTTTCTGGCCGGGATCGCGCGCAACGCGGCGGATACATCGGCCAAGGTCCGCGAGGCGACGCGCGGGTATCAGACGCCGGTGGGCTACGGATCCACGCCGCTGGGGGTCGATCTGAAAAAGGTCGCCGCGCTGATCCACGCAGGATTTCCCACGCGGGTATATTACGTCAGCCTGGGCGGTTTCGACACGCACGCGGGACAGCAGGGCGGACGATTCTACCTGCTGACCGGCCTGGCCGAGTCTCTGGAGGCGTTCTTCACCGACTTGAAGCGGATGGGGCGGCAGAACGATGTGGGGCTGATGATGTTCAGCGAGTTCGGACGCCGGGTGGAAGAGAACGCGAGCCTGGGAACGGATCACGGGACCGCGGGTCCCATGTTCCTGATGGGGCGCTCGGTAAAGCCGGGGTTTTATGGCAAACATCCCAGCCTGACCGATCTGGACGACAACGGCGATCTGAAGATGACCATCGATTTCCGGCGGGTGTATTCCACGCTCATGTCGGAGTGGATGGGCTTCGCGGGGACCAAGAATGTGCTGCGCGGCGATTTTCCGCCGCTGGGCGTGTTCCGGAGCTAAGTCTCCGGACAGTACACTGGAGTTTGGACCCGAAGGAATTCGATACCTTAGTCGCGCGCGCCGTGGGACGCATTCCGCGGCGCTATCGCAAGCTGCTCGACAACGTGGTGATTATCGTCGAGCCGGAGCCGCCGCGACCTGACCTGCTGGGTTTGTATGAGGGCCGCCCGTTGACCGAGCGCAGCGTCAGCGATCCCTTCCGCATGCCGGACCGGATTTCCATCTATCAGGGGCCGCACGAGCGCATGTCGCGGTCCGTGCCGGAGCTGGAGCAGCACGTGTTCGAAACGGTGTGGCACGAGATCGCGCATCATTTCGGCTTGAAGGAAGCGGAAGTGCAGCGGGCGGAGAAGCGGCGATTCCGCCACTCGCGGCGGCGGTAACGGCTAGATCCAGAATCCGGCGGACGCGCCGACCCACTCCATGTTCCTGTTGTGATCGACGCCCATCTGCTTGCCGCGGCCCATGCGGATGATGGTGGTCATGGGCACGATCTCGCGATCCCAGACGTACATCATGCGGATTTCGGCCTTGGTGGGCCCGTGCGGCGTGTCGATCACCGGCGCGAAGTCCACGCGCTCCTGCAGGATGTAGTTGGACCGGTCCTGAACCGCGTCGATGTCGGCGCGCGTGGGTCCGACAATCACGCCGAGGCCGGCAAAGGAGAACAGCGGCTTCAGAACCCAGCGTTCGAGATCGGGAGGAAGCTCGCGCACCTGATCCAGGAAGAAGGTCTTGGGAACGGAAATGTGGTTCAGAAAGGGGATGGAGAACTTGGAGATGCGGAAGTACCAGTTGGGGTGTCCAGCCCACTCGACATCGAGCTCATCGCGGTAATCGAAGGGCAGCCGCACCTGCTTGCGGACGAGCTCATCGACGATGGCGCGGTTGTAGATGCGCTCCACCGGGCGGCCCTCGAAGTACAGCTTGCGCCCGCGTTTCTCCAGTTCCGTGATACAGGCGACGCGGATGCCCAGCTCTCTTGAGGTGAGCAGGAAGTCGGGATACGTCTTCTGCTGCTCGGGGTGGATGTCGGTGAGGATCACGTCGGCGGGCTTGTGCCCGCCCAGCACCGCGCGTCCCAGGATGTCCCGGTAGCTGTCCTGGTCGAGATCGCCCAGGTAATTCTTGAGCTCCGGATCGAGCCCGTAGACCTCGCGATACACGTCGGCGAGGTGCGGGTGATAGGCATAAAGGGAGGGGAAGGCCTGGATCTCCACCAGCTTGGGCTCATGCGCGGCATCGAGTCCGAAGTCGATCACCAGGAACAGGGGACGTCCGGGGTCGCCGGGGGCGTTGTATTCCGCCGGGATGGTCGCGAGCGACCGTTTCAGGTATTCCGGGCTGTTCATCAACTGCCCGGTCAGCTCGATTCCATACGCGGCTATTTTGTCGAGCAGCGCGCCGGTGAAGAAGCAAGGCGTTTCGGAGTTGCGGAAATCGACGTGAGCGCCCATGGACTCGTCGAGACGCCGCAGGAATTTGGTGTACAGGTCCGGCCGGAAGCGGCGATTGAAGTCCTGGCGATAGGCGTCGATCATGAGCTAGATGAGGAAGTTCCCCGAGCGCATGATCTGGTGATCGTCAGCCCAGATATCGAAGCGGCGGCCGACGACGTCGATGTGCGTGGACGAATACCAATCGGCCCCGGTGTGGAAGCCATAGGGATTGCCGAACGCGATGTGGATACCGGGAATCTTCTCATCCTGCAGGATGTTGCCGCAGACGTCCTTCAGGGCGAGATTGGTGCCGATGGCGAACTCGCCCACGCGGTCGGAATTCTCGTCGGTATGGGTATAGGCCCAGAACTCGTCACGCAGTTCCTTGTTGTCGCTTTCGGCGCCCACCAGGCGATTCTCGCGGATGTGGAGGGTCAGCGGAGCGTCCTTCAGGTCGCCATACTTGGCGCACAGGTAATCGCCCACGACGCCGTCGATGACGAATACGCCGTTCACCTCGCCGGGCGTGGTGAACACTTCGCCGCCGGGCAGGTTGCCCCACTTGCGGGTGGAGATGATGCCGCTGGTTTTCACCCAGCGGTACCCCTTATTCAGGTCGGCGATGATGTTGGTGCCGGCGGGGGTGCAGGCGCGGATCTGCTGCGCCGCGGTCCCGATCTCCCAGACCTTGACGCTGAGGGCGTCCACCTTCAGGAAATCGGCGCGCATGCCTTCCAGCATGATCCGGCGCTCGATGTTGACCATGTGCGCGTGGCGGATTTCGCGGCGGTTGACCACGTCGGTCATCTGGATGCGGGTGCGCAGCTCGTTGGTCTGCGCCTGGACCGTGTAGATGCTGACATGGCTCGACTCCAGGTCCTCGAGCACCGGCTGGGGCATCTCCGTGTGCGGGCGGGGAGCATAGTCCTCGAGGACGAACGTGTTGTAAACAACGTCCATTTCCTCGAGTTCGGCCACCAGGCTGGCGGCGATATCCAGGCAGGCCTCGTCGGCGATCACGGTGACTTTCTCGTGGGGCTGGATGCGAAGGCAAACCTGGACGGCGTTGTGCGCGCCCTCGCTCAACTCGGGATCAAACGCGTGCGTCGTTAAGTCTCTCATCGATTCTCTCAACCGGGGCGCTCCGCCCCCGGGTTCATCGGCGCGGCCCGGGCCGCTACCCTACACCTACTTCCGCGGGAATGAAGGACGACATCTCCGTTTGCTCGATGATGTAATCCACCACCTTTGTCAGATCGCCCGTTTCCCGGAAAACTTTCAACTGGCGGTCCGCGCCGCTGCCCATGTCCAGCATGGTGCGAATGAAATTCACTTCGCGCCGGGAGCCCAGTTCATCCAGCACGTCGTCCACGAATTCCAGGTACTCTTCCATCAGGTCGCGGAAAGGCACTTCGGTCTGCTTGCCGAAGTCGATCAGCTTGCCTTCGATTCCGTAGCGCGCCGCCCGCCACTTGTTTTCCATGATCAGGGCCCGCCGGTACAGCCGGTACCCCTGATTGGCCTCGTACAGCTTGTACAGCTTGGCCACCGTCGCTTGTATTAATGCCGCGATGGCGATAGTTTCATCCACCAGCATGGGAATATCCGAGATCCGGAATTCGAGGGTGGAGAAGTTGGGGTGCGGCCGGACGTCCCACCAGATCTTCTTCGCATTGTCGATGCAGTTGGTCTTGATTAGCAGGTTGACGAAGTTTTGAAACTCCCCCCAGCTCGGGAAGTAATCCGGGATATTGGTCCTCGGGAACTTGTCGAACACCTTGCAGCGGTAGCTTTTCAGCCCGGTGTCCATGCCCATCCAGAACGGCGAGTTGGTGGACAGGGCGAGGATATGCGGCAGGAAGTAGCGGGCGGTGTTCATCAGGTGGATGGCGGTTTCGCGATCCTCCACGCCGACGTGGACATGCAACCCGAAGATCAGGTTGGCGCGAGCCACCATCTTCATGTCGTTGACGATATTCTCGTAGCGCTCGTCCGGGTAGATTTCCTGTTTGCGCCAGTCGGCGAACGGATGGGTGCCGGCGGCGGCGATGCGCAGGCCGTTGTCGTGCGCCAGGTCAATGATGGCGCGGCGCAGCTTCCCGATCTCAATTCGCGCTTCCCGCACGTTACGGCAGATGGGCGTGCCCACCTCGACCACGGATTGGTGCATCTCCGCCTTCACCAGTTCCTTCAGGACCATCTTGCCCTTGGAGATGAACTCGGCGCCGATGTGCGACCGCAGGTCGCGGGTGACGGGGTCGATGGTCTGGTACTCTTCCTCGATGCCGAGGGTGAAACTGGGACGCGGCATGGTCAAGCTCCTCCGCCGGCTGCGCCCTGCGGCTTCTGGTCGAGCAGGCGAGCCCATTTCAACTCGATCGGCTTGGGCTCCCGCATCGCCTCTTCCACGGCGAATTCGGCGACAGCGTCCACGATCCAAGCGAAGTTCTTGGGGCCGACGGAGTGCAGGTCGGCGTCCGGCGCCGGATTCAGGAAGTCGATCGCGTAGGGAACGCCATTCTCCACGGCAAATTCCACCGTATTCAAATCGTATCCCAGCGCGCGGCAGATCGTCAGGCAGTCGTTGACCATTCGCGCGTGCAGCCGGGGTTCCACGCCGGGGTGGTCGTGCACGTAACGCAGGTGGTGGGGGTTGCGGGGCTCGTAGGGCATGATGTGGACCTTGCTCTGCCCCACCACATAGCAGCGGTAGTACTCGGTGAAGTTGACGCCGCGCTGCAGGGTCATGCACAGGTCGCCGGTCTGGTCATAGGCTTCGAAGAACTCGGCCGGATTATCCACCTTGAACACGTTCTTCCAGCCGCCGCCCGAATAGGGTTTCAGGAACGCGGGGAAGCCGATGTAGCTGAAGATCTCGTCCCAGTTGAGGGGATACTGCAGGTTGCGCATGGAGCGGTCGGAGGTCCCGGGCGGGTGGCTTTTGTGCGGCAGCAGCACAGTGGGCGGAATCGCGATGCCGAGTTTCGCCGCCAGCGCGTAGTTGAAGAATTTGTCGTCGGCGGTCCACCAGAAGGGGTTGTTGATCACGGTAGCGCCGTTCATCGCCGCCAGCTTCAGGTACGCCCGGTAGAACTGGATGTCCTGGGAGATGCGGTCGATGATCACGCGGTAGGGCGACGGCAGGTCCATCCGTACGCCTCCCACCACCAGGCTTTCCGCCATCACGCCCGCGACGCGCATCGAGTTGATCCGCTCCACCAGGGCGAAGGGGAAGGTGCTTTCCATGCCGTAAATTACGCCGATTTTCTTCATCGAATCCTCTGATCAAAAGAACTTGAGCACCATTTGCTCCCACAGCGGCCAGTCATGCGGGTAACCGCCCCAGATGTCCAGTTCGTGCGGGATGTTTTTGCGGTCCAGAATCTCCGCCATGCGGACATTGTCCGCCAGGCAGATGTCGTGCTCCCCGACGCCCAGAACCAGGTGCATCCGCCGGTAGCGCTCCAGGTACCAGGGGTCGGACAGGCCCGGCAGGAAGTCGGGCGGGCAATTGAAGTAGAACCCTTCGTCGTAATGTCCGTTGGAGAACTGATGAACGTCGAAGGCTCCGCTCATGCTTACGGCCCGCGAGACCACGTCCGGGTGCCGCAGGGCGAAATTCAGCGTGTGATAGCCGCCGAAGCTGCATCCGGTGACGGTGATCGGATTGGGGTTGCGCGCCTGGATGAACGGGATCACTTCCTGGTACATGTAGGCGTCGTACTGGTTGTGCCGCGCGGCGCGAACCGCCGGATGCACCTGTTTGTTGTACCAGCTTTCCTTGTCCACGCTGTCCACGCAAAAGGTCTGAGTCCAGCCGTTCTCGTAGTGGCCGCCGATGAGGCGGATCATGTTGCGGTCCTCGTAGTCGTAGAACCGTCCCATGGAGGTGGGGAAGACCACCACCGGGTTTCCGGCATGACCGAAGACGAGCAACTCCATTTCCCGCCCGAGATTGGGGCTGTACCACTTGTGATATTCGCGATTCATGTGGATTTCTGATTGTCTGAGATTGCGCCCGGCGGGCGCAAGCGCGGCCCGCCTACAGTTTCAGCAGGCTGCGCAGGCGCTTGGTCTGAACGCGGCTTACCGGGATCTCGGTTTGCTTGCGGTCGTCCATGCGCAACTGATAGCTGGACTTGAACCAGGGGATCACTTCCTTGATGCGGTGGATGTTCACGAGGTAGGAGCGGTGCACCCGCCAGAACGTGTCAGGGTCCAGGTTGGATTGCAACTCCTCGATGGTGCGGTAGTTGCTCTGGCCTTCGAGCGCGGTGGTGACCACGGTGATCAGGCCGTCGTCGATGGTGGCGTAGATGACGTCCTGCGCGTCGACGATGAAGTTACGATTCTGGCTGCGCACCAGCAGCTTGGTCCTTTGCAGCGCGGGGCGGGGCGCCGGCGCCGCGTCCGCGGCTCGCGTCTTTTCGGCGATAGACTTGCGCGCCCGCTCGACGGCGATCGCCAGCCGCTCGGCTTCCACCGGCTTCAGCAGGTAATCGAGCGCTTCCCAGCGGAAGGCGTCCACTGCGTACTGGTCGTATGCCGTCGCCAGGATGAAATGGGGCAGGGGAATGTCTTTTTCGCGCAACTGGCGGATGACGCCCAGGCCGTCGAGTCCCGGCATCTGGACATCGATGAACACCAGATCGGGCTGCAGTTCCTCGATCAGACGGACCGCATCGAGTCCGTTGTTGGCGGTCGCCACCACTTCGATGTCGGCATGCTGCTTAAGCAGATAGGAGAGCTCATCGCTGGCCAGTTGCTCATCGTCCACCAGCAAAGTTTGCATTGTTGACGTCGCGCGACCCGTCATCCGGATGCTAGTATAACCTAGGTAGGCTCCAATCCTCCCCACTGCCTGTCTTGCGGTAAAAGCCGGTGGATTTCGAAAGGGAGTTTCTCGAGTTTTGCAAAACAAAGAAAACGTGCGCCTCGCGCCGGCCGACGGCAAGCTGGGCGTTTTGATTCCGGGCATCGGCGCGGTCACCACCACATTCATCGCCGGCGTCGAAGCCATCAAAATGGGCCTCGCCAAGCCGGTGGGCTCGCTGACCCAGATGGCCACCATAAGACTGGGCAAGCGTACGGACAACCGCTCGCCGATGATCCACGACTTCGTGCCGCTGTCGCGGCTGGAGGATCTGGTGATCGGGGGCTGGGACATCTTCGAGGACAATGCTTTCGAAGCCGCTTCCAAGGCCAAGGTGCTGGAAAGCTCGCTGCTTGAGAAGGTGCGGAAGCCGCTCGAGGCGGTGAAGCCGATGAAGGCCGTCTTCGAGCATGACTACGTAAAGCGCATCGACGGGCCGAACGTGAAAAAGGGCTCCAAGATGGAGCGCGCGCAAGCGCTCATCGAGGATATCCGGCAGTTTCGCGAGGCGAACCAGTGCGCCCGCATGGTGATGATCTGGTGCGGCTCCACCGAAGTGTTTCACAAGCCCGCCGCGGTGCACCAGACCCTGGATTCGTTCGAGAAGGGGCTGGCCGCCAATGATCCGGACATCGCGCCCAGCCAGATTTACGCTTACGCGGCGCTGATGTCGGGCGTGCCGTTCGCCAACGGCGCTCCGAACCTCACCACGGACGTCCCGGCGCTGCTCGATCTGGCTCGGGAGCGCAATATTCCGATTTGCGGCAAGGATTTCAAGACCGGACAGACGTTCATGAAGACGCTGCTCGCGCCGGGTTTCAAGGCGCGGATGCTGGGCATCGAGGGCTGGTTCTCCACCAACATCCTGGGCAATCGCGACGGCGAGGTGCTGGAGGATCCGGGGTCCTTCAAGACCAAGGAGGAAACCAAGCTGAGCGTGCTGGACCAGATCCTGCAGCCGCATCTGTATCCGGATCTCTACGGCAAGCTGTACCACGCGGTGCGCATCAATTACTACCCGCCGCGCGGCGACGCCAAGGAAGGCTGGGACAACATCGATATCTTCGGGTGGCTCGGCTACCCGATGCAGATCAAGGTGGATTTTCTGTGCCGCGATTCCATTCTGGCGGCGCCGCTGGTGCTGGACCTGGTGCTGTTCCTGGACCTGGCGCAGCGCGCCGGCATGAAGGGCGTGCAGGAGTGGCTGTCCTTCTATTTCAAGGCGCCCATGACCGCTCCCGGCCTGTATCCCGAACACGACATCTTCATCCAGCTAATGAAGCTGAAAAACACTTTGCGCTGGATGCGGGGCGAAGATCTCATCACCCACTTGGGTCTCGAATACTACGACTGACGAAATCTGACGCATGAACGTTCTGGTTATCGGAGGGACGCTGTTTGTCGGCCGTCTGCTGGTTCAGCAGTTGGTCAAGGCCGGCCATGATGTGACCTTACTGCACCGCAAGCCGAAGCATCCGTTCGGGCGCAAGGTGGCAAACCTGATTGCGGACCGCAACGATCCGGAGGCGGTGAAGTCGGCTCTGGCGGGGAAGAAGTTCTCCATCGTTTTCGACAACGTCTACGACTGGGAGCGCGGCACCACGGCGGCGCAGGTGGAAGCGACGGTGCGCGCCGCGGCCGGCAATCACCTGCAGCGCTACATCTTCATGTCGTCGGTGGCGGCCTATGGCGACGGCTTGAATCACCATGAAGGGGACGCGCTGGCGCCGGACGACGCGGCCGATCTCTACGTTCGCAATAAGGCCATGAGCGAACGGGCGTTGTTCCGCCTGCACCAGAGGATCAAGCTGCCGGTGGTGACGCTGCGCCCTCCGTTCATCTACGGGCCGGAGAATCCGTACTACCGGGAGGCGTTCTTCTGGGATCGCCTGCGCGCGGGACGCCCCTTGATCCTGCCCGGCGACGGACGGCGGCTGATGCAATTCGCCTATGTCCACGACCTGGTGTGGGCCTGCCTGCGGGTGATGGAGGAGCCGGGGGCGGTGGGGCACGCCTTCAATATCGCCAACCCACGCCCGGTTTCCCAGGAAGAAGCCGTGGACGCGTTCGCTGAAGCTTGCGGCAAGAAGCCCCAGGTGGTGCGCATCCCGCGGCAGCGGATCATCCGCATGGGCGGGCACCCCATGGGTCCGAAGCTGTACTTCGGGACGTACTTCGATATCGCGCCGATCACGCAGGTGATCGCCAAGGCGCAGCGGGTGCTGAAGTTCCGGCCGGTTCCGTTCGCCGACGGTTTGAAGGAGACGTACAAGTGGTACGTCCGCCACAAGCCGTTTCCCAAGCCCGACTACGAGTTTGAGGACGAGGTGCTGGCGTCCGCGCCGCAGCCCGCTTCGCTGGTGGTGGGCCGCTAGGCGTCGTCAGGACGCTGAAGCGGCGGCAAGCAGCGGAGACTCGTGCCCGCGCGCGGTGACGCGATCCAGGCCGAGAATACGCCCTCCCGACACGAGCACGGCGTGGTCGAACAGGTTCACGGTAGGGCAGACGTGGCGCGGGATCAGCAGCAGGTGATCGCCGATGTTCGGCACCGGCGATCCCGGCGGGACCTCGATCGGCAGGTGCTCCTCGCTGGGCCTGCCGGGAATCAGGTCCGGCCGTCCGATCACCGCGCAGGTGGGCACGCCTTCGTCGGCTGAGACTGCCTTGTGACCGGCGTCGCAGGTGATGATGCCGGGCAGCGGATGGCTGACCACCGTGGCCAGAACGAGCGCCGCCGGGCGATAGTCGAGCTCCTGCAGTTGCGACAGGCTGCTCAGGTCGTTTAAGGCCACCGTTCCCGGAGACACGCGGTGCAGGAACGCGCCGCCGGAGAAGGGCCAGTAAGACGCGCCGCAAGGGAAAGCCGGTGTTCCCGACGTGATGACTTCCGGCACCGCGACGCCCGCGGCGTCGAGCGCGGCGATCAGCCCCAGCAGGCGGTTGTAGCCGTCGTGCGCGGTGCGGCACCGCTCCTCCATGGAGGCCGCCCGCACGTGTCCGTCGTAGAAGTGCAGGCCCCGCAACTCCAGAGCCAGCCCGGGCAACTCCCGCGCCAGCTTTACCACCGCCGCGATATGTTCCGGATCCATTCCGGTGCGGTTCATCCCCGAGTTCAAGTCCAGGAAGATGCCGATGCGCGACCCGGCCCATTGCCGCGCCTGCGCCAGGGTTTCGATCAGCACGGAAATGCGCACGTTCGGATGCTGGTCAGCGATTTCGAGCACGCGGCGCGCGTTCGCGCCGGTCACCGGGTAGGCCAGCAGCACGTCCTGCATCCCCGCGCGGCAGGCGGCTTCCAGCTCGGCCGTTATCGAGCACTTGCATTGCAGGATGCCGCGTTCCACGTAACGCCGCATCACGCTTTCCAGCTTCACGGTCTTGACGTGCGGGCGCCAGCGATTGGCGTCGCCGTTCAGAGCGTCCAGGGTGACGGTGATGTTGTGATCGATGAAATCGGGGTACAGGATGAGGGCCGGCGTCAGCAGTTGCGCGGCATCGTGGATCCGGTAATCGTCCGGGGAGAAGCTCATGATGAAGTCGAGCTTAGCAGCTTCGTTCTCGCGCGGGATTAGCCCTTGGCGAAGTACAGCGCGGTGGCGCGTTCGAGCTCCGACTTGGTCACCTGCGGCGGCCGGCCTTCGTAACGTCCGATAGCCGCCAGAATGTTGCAGATATCGTTGGGATAGCAGGCGCGAAGCTCGGTCCGGCCTTCGCGCAGGCACAGCTTGCGGAGGTGTTCGGCCGTATCGGGCTCGCTTTGCATGTTGCGAGCCGCCAGCACGCGCTGGAAGATGATGTCGAAGCTGCGGGCGTCCACGGCTTCCACGTAGATCTTGTTGTGAATGCGGCGCAGGAAGGCCTCATCGGCCAGGTCCGAGGGCTCCAGGTTGGTCGAGAAGACAACCATCAACTCAAATGGAATCTGGAATTTAACGCCATAACGTAAAGTAAGATAATCGACCCGGCGGTCGAGCGGCACGATCCAGCGGTTCAGCAGGTCGCGCGGCGACATCAACTGGCGCCCGAAGTCGTCGATCAGCAGAATGCCATTGTTTGCTTTCATTTGCAGCGGCGCGGCGTAAATTCCGGAGGATTCGTCCAGGCGCAGCTCGAGCATCGAGGGAATCAGTTCGCCGCCCACCACGATACAAGGCCGGCGGCACAGCACCCAGCGCGGATCGACTTCCGGATCCTCGTTCGAAATGGGGTGATGCACCACCGGGTCGTACAAGCTGACAATCTGGTTGTCCACTTCCACGGCGTAGGGAATGAGCACGGCGTCGTCGTAGACCCGAAGCATTCGCTCGGCCAGGCTGGTTTTACCGTTTCCGGTGGGTCCGTAGACGAAAATGGAGCTCTGGCTGATGATCGCGGGTCCCATTTGATCGAGCAGGCGATCGCTGATCACCAGGTCCGAGAAGGCCTGGCGCAGCGTGTTGCGGTCGACGCGAACGCGCGCGGCCTGCACCTTGGTCGCGGCGTGATAGTCGTTCAGGGACACTGGCGCCGCGCCGGCGTATTGCGAGATCTGGAATCGTTCGCTGGCCAGTTGCTTCCCCGCGGCGGAGAGGCTGAAGTTGTAATCGTTGCCGATCATCCCCTTCACTTCCACCAGTTGCTGTTTCCGCATGTGCGTGAAAACCTGCTCGATGATGGCCACCGACATCCGCAGCGAATGTCCCAGCCCGTGCAAGGAGGAGTTGCCCTCCAGCAGCATGCGGCGCAGGACGATATCCAGAACCAGGCCTTGGGGAATGCCAAGTTGTTCAAAATTCTGGGGGATCGGGGGCGCGTAGGCCGAGCGGACCGGAGCGAAGGTGGTCACGGACAATACTCCTCTGGTCCAGAATCGTCCGGACGTGGGCCTAACTTTAACCTGCACGGCGGCGGGCGCGGGGGCGTCTATTTCTTTTCATGCGTTTCGCTCTGTTTCTGGCGCTTTCAGCCTGCCTGGCGACGGCGGGTCCGGCGTCGCGCGTGGCCAAGGATGCGGCCAAGGCGGCCCGATCGGGCAACTATCTGAACGCTTACTTCCTGTATTCGGAAGCCCTGCGGCTGGAACCGGCCAACGCGCAATTACAGCGGGAGCGCGCCGCCGCGCTGCAACGAATCCAGAACCGCGTGGCGGGCGCTGTAAGCACGGTTCCCACGCCATCGCAGATCTCGCCGAAGCCGGAGTGGGCGGCGGTGACAGGCACGATCAGCCCCGGCGACCTGCGGGAGGCGCAAACCGCGCAGCCTCCGCCAGAGCTGGCGTTCGCCCCCGTGGAAAAGAGCTTCGAGCTGACCGGCAACGCGAAGGACGTCTGGGAATCGGTGGGCAAGACGTTCGGGATCGACATCTTCTTCGATCCGGACTACCAGCCGCCGCCGCCCATTCGCCTGCACACCCCGGAAGCGAGCGGTTCCATCACGTTCCGCATCCTGGAAGAAGTCTCGAACTCGTTCGTGGTGCCGGTATCCAGCCGGCGGGCGATGGTGGTTCGCGACCTTCCCCAGAAGCGGCTGGCGCTGCAGCCCGTTGCGTTCCGCCTGATTCCGATCCCGGAGCGGA
>CAYOQB010000064.1:0-26900 GCA_964406035.1 uncultured Solibacteraceae bacterium
TCGACGTAACCATGGCGCAACTGGCGCGCAACAACATCGACGTGCTCACCGGCACGGCCAGCTTCCTCGATAAAAACTCCATCACGGTGATGAACAGCCGCGGAATCAACGGTTACACGGCGGAGCAAATCATCATCGCCACGGGCACCAAGCCGGCCGTCTCGGCGAAGGTTCCGGTGAACCACCGCAACATCATCAGCAGCGACGACGTGATCGGGCTGCCGGACATTCCGAAGACGCTGATCGTGGTGGGCGGCGGCGTGATCGGCGTGGAGTACACCTGCATGTTCGCGATGCTGGGCGTGCGCGTGATTCTGGTGGAGAAGCGGGGGCGGCTGCTGGAGTTCGCGGATGCGGAAATGGTGGAGGCGCTGTCCTACCATCTGCGCGACAACCGCGTGACCATGCGGCTGAACGAGGAGGTATCCAGCGTCGAGGAGCTGCCGGACGGGACGGTGGTGGCCAACCTGGAAAGCCGCAAGAAAATCTCCGGCGATGTGCTGCTGTACGCTGTGGGGCGGCAGGGCAATGTGGAGGACCTGAACCTGGCTTCGGCCGGTGTCACCGCGGATGCGCGCGGGCGGATCCCGGTGGATGCCGACTACCGGACGTGCACGCCGAACATCTATGCCGTGGGCGATGTGATCGGCTTCCCCAGCCTGGCGTCGGTGTCCATGGAGCAGGGCCGGCTGGCGGCGGCGCACGCTTTCCAGATTCCGGCGCACTCGAATCCGGCGAACTATCCCTATGGCATCTACACGATTCCGGAGATCTCCTTCATCGGCAAGACCGAGGAGCAACTGACGGAGGAGGATGTTCCGTACGAAGTGGGCGTGGCATTCTATCGCGAGATCGCGCGCGGGCAGATCCGCGGCGACACTACCGGCCGGCTGAAGATCATCTTCCACCGCGAGACCAAGGAACTGCTGGGCGTCCACATTATCGGCGAGGGCGCCAGCGAACTGCTGCACATCGGGCAGGCGGTCCTGATCCTGGGCGGGACGGTTGACTATTTCGTCAATACGGTGTTCAATTACCCCACGCTGGCCGAATGCTACAAGGCGGCCGCGTTCAACGGGCTGAACAAGCTGGCGAAGCTCTGAACATATGGACTGCGTGGGAATCTTCGCGGCGGAGCATCTGGCGGTGGGCCTGGTGTCGGGCAGCGCGCTGGCGGGACCGCTGCAGTTGTTCCCGGAGGAGCCCGCCGACGCGGGCGACCTGATTGAGATGCCGGTGGAGGATCTGGCGCGGCAGATCTGCACGCAGGTGCAGGTGGTGCTCGCCGGTTCTCATGCCGCGGCTGTGGGGCTGGCCGTGCCCGGCCTGATCCGCGGCGGCCTGATTGAAGAATCGCCCAACCTGCCGCAACTGAAGGGCGTCAACATCGGAGAGCGGATCGCGCTGCTGCTGCGGGAGTCCGCGATTGACGTGCCGGTGGTGGTGGTGAATGACGCGGCCGCGGTGGCGGCGGGGCTCGCGGCCACGCGCGAGCAGCTTCACAAAGTCGTCCGGGTCTGGACCCTGGGCGACGGCATCGGCTTCGGCCGCTATCCTTCCATCGAAGGGGCCAATGAAGGCGGGCACATGACGGTGACCCTCGACCCCGGAGAGCGCTTTTGCGGCTGCGGCGGCCGGGGGCATCTGGAAAGCATCATGGGCCACCGCGCGATGCGCAAGCGCTTCCTGGACATGGAGCCGGAGGAAGTGTTCGCGGCCGCGCGCGAGGGCGACATCCGCTGCCGCGACTTCGTCCGGTTGTGGCACCGCGCCTTCGCCGCGGCCACCGCCACCAGCATTCACCTGGACGGACCCGGGCATTTCTACATCACCGGGCCGAACGCCCGCTTCGTGGATCAGGATTTGTTCGACGCGTATCTGGACCAAATGGTGACCATGAGCCCGCTGCAGAGCAACTCCTTTGAGATGGTGCCTCGCAACGACGAGATCGCGGTGATCGGGGCGGCGGTTGCGGCGCGGGTGGAGTCCGGCGGAAACAAAGCCTGAGCAAAAGCTGGAGGCGCGGGTCGGAATCGAACCGACGAATAAGGGTTTTGCAGACCCTGGCCTTACCACTTGGCTACCGCGCCGTACCCTTTTAGGATCATCCGATTCCGTTGCGATGTCAAACCTGGGCCTGGCAGGATGGGCGGCGTTGTTCTAGCCGAACGGCCAGTTCCCGATTTCGGAGCCTTGCCGTAATCTCGAATCATGAATGACAGCCTGATCGCGTTTTCGAACTCGCTGGCGGCGGTGGTGGAACAAGCCTCGCGGGTGGTGGTGGCGGTGCATGCACGGCCGCGGATCGGCTCCAGCGGGGTTCACTGGGCGGCTGGAGTCGTGGTCACGGCCGATCACACGTTGCGCCGGGAAGAAGAGATTCAGGTGACCCTGCCCGGCGGGGAAACGGTGGCGGCCGAGCTTGCCGGACGCGATCCGGGAACCGACCTGGCCGTGCTCCGGGTGGCGGCTCTGGGAGCGCCGGGAGGCGTGCTTCGCGACGAGACCGCGCCCTTGCGCGCCGGGGAACTGATGCTTGCCGTCGGACGCTCGCACTCGGGCGGCGCCACCGCCGCGTTGGGGATCGTGAGCGCCGCTGGCGGGCCATGGCGCACGTGGCGCGGCGGTCACCTGGAACAGCTTGTGAAACTGGATCTCGCGCTTTATCCCGGAGCTTCCGGCGGCGCGTTGGTGGACGTCGAGGGGCGGATCGCCGGACTGGCGAGCTCGGCGCTGTCGCGAGTGTCGCCGGTGGCGGTGCCGGCGCAGACCATCCGCCGCGTAGTGCGCGACATCCTGGAGAAAGGCCGCGTGGCCCGCGGGTATCTGGGCGTGGGTCTGCAACCGATCGGGCTTCCGGATCATCTCAAAGCCGCATTGCATCGCGCATCCCGCACCGCGTTAATCGTACTGAGCGTCGAGCCGGACGCGCCCGCGGCTCACGCCGGCGTGGTGATCGGAGACATTCTTCTGGGGGTGGACGGGAAGCCGGTCGCCGACACCGATGACGTCCAGGCAGTGCTGGGTCCGGAGTTCATCGGCAAGACGGTAGCCGCACAATTTCTGCGAGGCGGGGAAGTGAGGGAGGTTCGCGTCAGCATCGGCGAGAAGCCGGGGAGGAATGCATGAACTTCGGCGAAGTCAGTGAACGTCTGCGCCGCGCCACGGTGGCGGTAGCGGGCGACGGCCGCAGGGGGCACGGCTCGGGAGTGGTTTGGGACTCAGGCGGCCTGGTGGTGACCAACGCTCATGTGGCCGCGGGTTCCGGAAACACGGTCACGCTTTGGGACGGACGCCGCCTTCCGGCGCGGGTGCGGATGCGCGACGCCCGCCGCGATCTGGCGCTGCTGGAAGTGAGCGCTGCGTCGCTGCCACACATCGCGCGAGGCCGGGACCGCTCGCTGCGTACCGGAGAACTGGTGATCGCGGTGGGCAACCCTTTCGGCTTCGCCGGCGCGCTGTCCACCGGCGTGGTGCATGCGGTGGGACCCGCGCCGGGACTCGGCGGCCGCGAGTGGGTGCAAGCGGACGTCCGGCTTGCGCCCGGCAACTCCGGCGGGCCGCTCGCCGATGCCGAGGGCAGGCTGGCAGGCATCAACACAATGCTGATCGCGGCCGGACGCCGGTCCTTGGCGCTGGCGATCCCGGCCTCCACGGTGGAGCAATTTGTCAAGGCTGGCCCGGATGAGCGAGTGCTCGGGGTGACCGCGCGCCCCGTGCGCGGAGGTCTGCTGCTGCTTGAAGTGGAACCCGGCCGCGCCGCCGATCGGTCCTCACTATTGCCGGGCGACCTCATCGTCGGGGCGGGGTCGAGGCGCGTCCGCTCGCCGCAAGATCTCAGCAGTGCCCTCGACGATGCCGTCGCGACGCTCGAAATCGAGTTCCTGCGTGGCGGCGGCACGTTGCGGCGCGTGACCATAGCGTTTCCGCAAGCCAGGGCCTCCGCGGCGTGATCCGGGTCCGCATTGCCGCCGCCGCTCCGGTCTCGCGCGCCGGCATGGAGGCGCTGGTACGCTCCGCCGGTATGGAAGTTGCCGAGGACGACGCGGACGTCCTGCTTGCGGAGTCCGAAGTGCCGGAGCCGGACAGCGGGATGCCGGCCGTCCTGCTCAGCGACTCGGCGGAGTGGAGCTCCGCGTCCTTGCGCGAGGGCCTTCGCGCGATTCTGCCGGAAACGGCGCGGCCGGAAGAGATCGCCGCGGCGCTCCATGCCGCCGCCGCCGGTTTTACGATGATCGCACCCGGCGAACTGGAGCAACTGCTGCCGGAGCCGGCTTCCTCCGCCGTGACAGCAGAATCGCTAAGCGGGCGCGAGACCCAGGTTCTGCGGATGCTTGCCGACGGTCACGCCAATAAGGAGATCGCCTACCGCCTCGGCATCTCCGAGCACACCGTGAAGTTCCACGTAGCTTCGATCTTGTCCAAGCTCGGCGCGGGCACGCGCACGGAAGCGGTCACCCTGGGGATCCGCCGCGGGCTGGTCCCGCTTTAGTTCAGCCCGAGAGCCAGGGTCAGGAACGCGATCTCGTCCGCCAGATTCTCGGCCTGCCGGTCCACCGGCAATCCGCTGGAGTGTCCCGCCTTCGTGTCGTAATGCAGCAGCACCGGCTTGTCCGATCCGGTGGATGCCTGCATCATCGCCGCCATCTTGCGCGCGTGCAGCGGATCCACGCGGGTGTCGGCGTCGCCGGAGACGAACATCACCGCCGGGTACTTGGCGCCTTTCTCCACGCGATGATAGGGCGAGTACTTGAAGATGTACGGGA
Organism: uncultured Solibacteraceae bacterium; assembly: GCA_964406035.1. Classification (GTDB taxonomy): domain Bacteria; phylum Acidobacteriota; class Terriglobia; order Bryobacterales; family Bryobacteraceae; genus JAIEPW01. The sequence continues at coordinate 4,767 of CAYOQB010000064.1, forward strand.
ATTGCTTGGGATCGCTGGCGGAGCCGTACTCCGGAATCCAGTAACGCGCCACCAGGAACTTGTCGTAGCGCACCATGTCCAGCAGCGGAACGGAACAGATCACCGCGCCGAACAGGTCCGGACGCTGGGTCATGGCCGCGCCCACCAGCAGCCCGCCGTTGGATCCGCCGGAAATCGCCAGCTTGTCCTTGCGCGTGTACTTCTGGTTGACCAGGTATTCGGCCGCCGCGATGAAATCGTCGAACACATTCTGCTTGTTTTCGAACATGCCCGCCTTGTGCCACTCCTCGCCGAACTCGCCCCCGCCGCGCAGGTTGGCCACGGCCCACACCCCGCCCATCTCCATCCACACGGTCGAAAGCGGCGAGTAGGCAGGCAGCCGGACCAGGTTGAAGCCGCCGTAGCCGGTCAGCATCGCGGGATTCGAACCGTCGCGTTTCAAGCCCTTCTTGTAGGCGAGGAACATCGGCACCCGGGTGCCGTCCTTGGAGTTGTACCAGACCTTTTCCACCTGAACCGTGGACGAATCGAAGGGAATCTTGGTCTGGCTCCAGATGCCGCGCTGCCCGGTCTTGACGTCGTAGCGGTAAATGGTCCCCGGCTGGCCGAAGGTGCTGAAGCTGTAAAACGCCTCCGCGCCGTCGCTGCGTCCGGAGGGAGTGCTGACAGCGCCCAAGCCCGGCTGATCCAGTTCCCGTTCCAGCTTGCCATCCAGCGAGTACATGCGAATTTTGGGCTGGACGTTTTCGAGCGTATTGGTGAACAGCTTGCCGCCGGCGATGGAGATCGACTCCAGGCGCGACTTGCCCTCCGGCAGCAACTCCTTCCATTGATCCTGTGCCGGCTTTTTCAAGTCAATCACCAGAACCCGCCCGTTCGGCGCTTTCCAGTCAGTGAGCGCGTAGACTTTGTCGCCGTGGATTTCGGCGTCGAAGTGCGCGTCGATGCCGGTGATCACGGGCTGGATCGGTCCGGCGCCGGTCAAGTCCTTGACGAACATCTCGTTGCGGCCGGACGAACCCTGCGAGAAGCCGATCACCAGCCATTTGCCGTCTTCACTGATGCCGCAGTTCAGGATGTGCCCGGCGTTGTATTTCTCGCCGAAAATCAGGTGGTGCTCGGCGGTGTTCAGGGGGTGGTGGTAAACGCGGGGACCTTCACGGGTGAACTTCGCATAGTAAATCTGCTTGCGATCATGGGTAATTCCGACCCCCGAGTAGCGCGCCCGCGGCATCTTGTCATTCAGTTCCTTGCGGCCGTCCACCTCCAGAAAGCGGATCTCCACTTCGTCCTCGCCGCCCTTGCGGATGCCGTAGGCCACCAGCTTGCCGTCGTCGGAAATGTCCAGGAGCGCGGCGGAGAGGGTCGCGTCGGGACTCCAGGGGTTGGGATCGATCAGGACCTCGTCCTTGCCGTTGAGTCCTTCGCGCACGTACCACACGCTCTGCCGCTGCCCGGGCTTGCGCTTGGCGAAGAAATAGCGTCCGCCGGCGACCCTCGGAGCGCCCATGGTCTCCACGTTCATCAAATCCATGAATCGCTTCTTCACCGCTTCGTAGTTGCCCGCCTTGGCCAGATACTGCTTGGTGTATTGCATCTGAGCATCCACCCAGGCGCGCGTCTCCGGCGAGTTCTGATCCTCCAGCCAGCGGTACGGGTCCGTGATGGATACGCCATGCAGCGTATCGGTCACCGGCGCTTGTTTGGTGGCGGGAGGCTGGGCCTTGGGCGCCTGCGCGAAAACCGCCGGCGCGAGCAGAAGCGCGAATGCAAGTCTCATTGTTTACACTGTAACGAAAAGCGTCATCTTCGGGCTATTGAGCCGCTCTTGGGTTGGACGCAGCCGGAGAAATGCGGGTTGCCACGGCTCCGCTAGCGGAGATCGCGGCCGGATCCGGAAGCCGCCATCCGGCATCGAAGTAGCCTTCGGCGAGCACGTTGTCCAGCGATCCCCGGAACAGGATATAGTCGCCGAAGCTGCGCAGCAGGCGATACCGCCAGGGCAGGTAGAACGCCCCCGCCCGCGCCGATTCCGGACCCGACCACCACGGTAATCCGCTGTTCACCAGCGCCAGGCGATCGCCCAGCGGCGCGACGAACAGCAGTCCGTAGTCGGCCGCGCCGGGGCTCAGGCTGAGCGGCCAGGAGGCGCTATGTTGCGCGATGATGCGGTTGGTGGCGGCCGTGCCGAAGAGAATCAGGTTGGCCTCGCGCAGTTCCTCCGGCGAGACCTCGAAATCGGCCAGGATCCGCGGTGACAGCAGCAGCTTCGGGAACAGGTTGCTGCCCCACTCCGCCGCCTGCAGCGCGATCTTGCGCCTCGCCTCCAGTTCTCCCGGTCCGGGATTGTCCAGGGTGCCGTAAACGTAGACGTGCCGCGACGCGACCGCCTCCGCTATGGGCCCTTCCAAGCCCGGACGCTTCTCATCCGGCGCGGGTCTGGCTCGCCCGGATCGCCAGCCCTTCGGCGTCGCCACGAAGCTCGCCGATCCGCCTGGCTTGGCAATGGTCAAAAGCTGGCCGTTGATCACCACCTGCAGCGGCTTGCCCAAGGTGAACTTCGGATGCCCTTCGAGCAGCAGCGTAAGGCCGTTCGCCTTCTCCACGGTGACCTCGATCCGGTTGGGTCCGGCAAACAGGGCGTCCGCGGACGCCAGCCGGCCGGGAGTCAGGCTGTCGAGCCGCAGCCAGTAAGCTCCCGGATATTTGTACCAGCGCGTGGCGTAGGTGACCCGATCCGGCGCCGGGTTGCGCCGGAATTGACCCAGCCACTCAAAGACCGCGGCGTTGCGATAGGCGATGTCCCAGGCATTGTGGCGGACGCGCGGGTATTCCGCGTACTGTACTTGCGCGCCCCCGGCCAGCAGCCGTTTCTGCCAATGCCGGGAGCGGGCGGCCGGAACAATGGGATCGGCTTCGCCGTGATACAGGTGAACCGGCAGGCCGCGGCCGTTGGCCGCGAGTTCCTCGCTGCCTTCGGGCGCGGCGGGCGCCACCGCGGCCACGGCGGCCCACACATCCGGCCGCGTCAAAGCCAGCCACAACGCACCGCCCCCGCCCATCGACAACCCGGTGAGGTAGACGCGATCCGCATCCACGGCGTAGCGCCGCTTCACGTCCTCGAGAACGTCGTAGATGTCCTTCTCGGCGGGACCCTGGTAGCCCATGGTCCCGCGAGCCAGCGGGCTGGCGACCAGGAAGTCCACGTCGGGCAGCCGCGGGAACGGGCGCGCCGCCTCCGCGATGGTCCCGCCAAGCTGATTGCCCAGGCCGAACACGCGGCGCATATTCAGCCGATGGTTCGAGCCGGGGCCGTGCAGGGAGACGACCAGCGGATACTTGCGCGATGGGTCATAATCCGGCGGGACATAAAGCGCATAGGGCTGTTCGGACCCGTCCACCGCGGAAGAGAACGTCAGTACGCGGGGACCGGAGGACTGCGCCGCCAGCATCGCCGCGCTCAGCAGGATCGCGGGTAAAGTAAGACTCCGCACAGCAGGAAATCGCGCTCCTGCCTCTACTGTTCCACAAAATCCGTCAAGCCAGCGCGCGGGCCGCGTCCCTGGCGAAATAGGTCAGGATGAAATCGGCGCCCGCGCGGCGGATGGAGATCAGCGATTCGAGCATCGCGCGTTCCTGGTCAAGCCAGCCGTTCTGCGCCGCCGCCAGGATCATCGAGAACTCGCCGGACACCTGGTAGGCCGCCAGCGGCACGTCGAAACGGTCGCGAGCCATGCGCAGGACATCCAGGTACGGCATGGCCGGCTTCACCATCAGCATGTCCGCGCCTTCTTCCAGGTCCAGGCGCATCTCCTCCATGGCCTCCCGCGCGTTGGGCGGGTCCATTTGATACGACCGGCGATCGCCGAACTGGGGCGTGGATTCCGCGGCCTCGCGAAACGGGCCGTAGAACACGCTGGCATACTTGGCCGCGTAGGACAGAATGGGAAGCGAGGTGAAGCCGTTGGCGTCCAGCGCGTCGCGAATCGCCCGCACCCGTCCGTCCATCATGTCCGAGGGCGCGACAATATCCGCGCCGGCGCGGGCGTGAGAGAGCGCGGACGCCGCCAGCCACTCCAGGGTCCGGTCATTATCGACCTCCTGGCCGGCGATGACGCCGCAATGGCCGTGGCTGGTGTACTCGCAGTTGCAGACGTCGGTGATCACCAGCAGGCCGGGGACTTCGGCTTTCAGGGCCCGCACGGCGCGCTGCACGATGCCGCCGTCGTCGTATGCGCCGCTGGCCTGCTCGTCCTTGGTCTCGGGGATGCCGAACAGAAGCACACCACCGATACCGAGGGACTTCGCTTCCGCGCATTCTTGGACCAGGAGATCCACGGAGAGCTGCGCGTTGCCCGGCATCGAGCGGATCTGGTTGCGCACTCCCTCGCCGGGGCAGGCGAACAGGGGCAGAATCAATTGCGAGGGCGCCAGCCGGGTTTCGCGGACCAGGGAGCGGATCTGCTCCGTGCGGCGCAGCCTGCGCTTGCGGTGAATCGGGTAGGCCATGAACCTACGATTGTAGCCGCCCGCGCAGGCCTGCCAGGATCAACTACGCCGCGGAACTTCCCTGGCGGCGGCGCGCCACTCCCAAGGCGAGCAGGCCCGCGGCCATCAATGCCATGGTCGCCGGTTCCGGCACCTCGTCGGACGGAATCGGCTCGATCATCAGGTCCTGACCTGCCTGACGCAGCACGTTGAGCGGGACCGCATCCGCGGCAGTTCGGGTCTTCAGGTCATCCAGCAGGCCGATCGCGTAAGTTTGCGCGTCACCCCCGTTGAAGAGCTGGAAGGTGCCGTATGCCAGACGGACAGCGCCGCTCTCCATTGCGCCGATCGCGCCGTTGTAGGCGATTTCCCAGAACGCGATCTGATAGCCGACTTCGCGGGTGGTGGTGATGGTCGCGTTCCCGATCTCGGCCTTCCACTTGGCCCACAGGATGGACAGTTGCAGGCCCTCCACGGCGTCGTAGGGCGGAGAATCCGCGCCGAACGGATTCAGGCTCTGCACCTCGAACGACGGTGGAGACAGATCCAGGAACACATCCGGGTCCAGGCAGAACGTCAGGAACGTCTCGTCGTATATGCCGTCGCGCTCGTAATCGATCTGCAGGCCGAAGGCGCCCGCTCGCACCGATTGCGCCGTTCCGTTGACGGTGATGGTCAGCGTCTGCGACCCTCGCGGTCCGAAAACGCCGCTCCACATGGGTGAGTCGATGACGTTGACCAGCGGTCCGGCGGTCAGGCAGGCCGGGCTCAGGATCGCGGCCAGCGCCGGCAGGGCGAAGTAGCGGTGAAGCAAGTGCGTTTCTCCTCGTTGGTGTGCTGCCCGAGTGCTGGGAGCACCCGCCGCTTCCTGAATTTACCGGAGGCGGCGGGCTTGGAGAATGGCAAGAGAGTACTTGATCTTGCCCGCGTTATGGCTAGTACCGCCCGCTAGTTCAGCGTCGAGTACTTCGGAAACTTGGGCCGGACCGGTTTCTTGGGCGGCGCTTTGGCGAGCTCTGCCAGCACCGTTTCCACGGCCTTTTCGAGCTGCGGGTCGCGACCCTTACGCACCAGCTCCGGATCGTGCTCGACTTCGATGTCGGGCGAAACGCCGACGTTCTCGGCGATCCACTGGCTCTCCACTGGATCCCAAACCGCGGAGGAGGGCGAGGAAACGACGCCACCGTCCATCAGTTGCGGCGCGAAGGCGCGGCCCACCAGGCCGCCCCAGGTCCGCTTGCCGATCAGCTTGCCCGCTCCGGCGCGGCGGAAGTACCACGGCATGGCATCCCCGCCCGATCCGGCGAATTCGTTGATGAGCATCACCTTGGGCCCGAAGATGGCGCCCTGCGGCTGGACCTCGTCTTCCCCGTCGCGCGTGGCGACGCTGGACATGTGCTTGCGGACCAGGTGTTCCACGATGTCGGTTGCCAGCGCGCCGCCGTTGTTGAAACGCTCGTCGACGATCATGGCGTTCTTGTCCACTTGCGCGTAGAAGTAGCGGGTGAAGTTGGTCAGCCCGCCGAACGCGGTATCGGGAAGGTGCACGTAGGCCACCTTGCCGCCAGTCATCTGATCCACCTTGCGGCGGTTGTCCTCGATCCAGGCCAGGTTTCGCAGGCGTCCTTCGTTGGGAACCGGCACGACGGTGACCTCGCGGGCGTTGGCGCCAGTGGGGTCGGGCCCGACCTTCAGCCGCACCTGCCGGTTGGCAGTGGCTTCGAAAAAGCTGAACACGTTGTCACCGGCTGTAACCGCGCGGCCGTTCACTTCCAGCAGGTAGTCGCCGGCGGCGACATTCACGCCCGGCTGGGTCAGCGGCGCGCGAGCATCCGGATTCCAGTTCTCCCCGTCGAAAACCCGGGCGAAGCGATAGCGTCCGTTCTCAATTTTGTAATCGCAACCGAGCAACCCGGTCTGGACGCGCTTCACTTCCGGCTGCTCGCCGCCGCCCACTCCCAGGTGGCCCACCACCATGTTCCCCATCATTTCGGCGAACAGATAATTGAGGTCGGCGCGGGAGGCGATGCCGTCCAGGTACGGTTCGTACCGTTTCTCGGCGGCCTTCAGATCCAGGCCGTGATAGCCGGGATCGTAGAAGTGATCGCGCTGCATGCGCCAGGCTTCGTGATACATCTGCTTCCATTCGGCGCGCGGCGAAATGCGGATCTCCAGGTTGGCGACGTTCAGTTGCCCGCCGCCCCCGCCCGGCGCGGGAGGCTGCTGCGGCGGCGCCGGGGCGCCCGCCGGTGGGATGGGAGGCATGTTGCGGATAAACCAGTTCTCGCCTTGCCGCACCAGCATCTTTTCGCCGTTGCGAGCGGCTTGAAAATGTTGCACGCCGGAGGCGGCGACGTCACTGCGCCGGGTGGCCAGGTTATGGCGGTGAATCACCAGCCCGCCCGGCTGGCCGGGAGCGCCCGCCGGCGCTTCGGCTGCCAGCAGAATGCCGGGACGCGCCACTTCCAGTCCCACGTAACGGCGCGGCGGCAGCGGCATCGCCAGGATGCGCTGCCGGATGCCCGCCATGTCGATCTTCACATCGGGAACCCGCGCGGCCGGCGGTTTGGCGCCCTCCGGCTTTGCCGCGTCCGGTTTGGGACCTTCCGTCCGCGGTGTTTCCACCTTCTCCTCGTCGCTTTCCGGCGCGAAGGGCGACGGCTGGTCCTTGGACAGCACCGCGATGTAAACGTTGCGGCTGGCGGGACGTCCGGTCAGCCCCACTTCGGGCTGCAGCGACGGACCCGCATCGGTGGACGCCGTGAAGTACAGATACTTGCCGTCCTTGTCGAACACCGGGTGCTTGGCGTCGCTCATGCCGTCGGTGACCTGCGATGCCTTCTTGTCCGCCAGCGAATAGACGTGGATCGCGCCCATGTAATTGCTCAGGCGCTTGGAATAGGCCAGCCACTTCGAATCGGGCGACCACACCGGGATCCAATCCGCGCCGGGATTCCAGAAACGCTCCTTGTCCACCTGAGTGGCCGCCTTGGTCTCCACATCCACGAACCAGATCCGCAGCCGCGAATCGACCAGCGAAATCTTCTTCGAATCCGGAGACCATTGCAGCCCCCGATAGAAGCCCGGCTCCGGCAGCGGGATCTGCGTCGCCGGACCCGCGCCGTTCTGCGGCGCGATCATCAACTGATACTCGCCGCCCGCGTCGGAGAGATAGGCGATGCTCCGGCCGTCGGGGGACCACGCCGGGGACCGCTCCATCACAGCAGGAGTGTTGGTCAGGATCCGCGGATCGCCCTTCTCCGCGGGGACCGTCAGAATCTCGCCGCGCGCCTCGAATACCACGCGCGCCGCGTTCGGCGACAGATGCGGGTTCGCCAGCCGCCGGGTGACGTTCACCATTCGCTCCCGCACCTCCGGCAGGTCGCCGGCGATTTTCACATTTACCGGCGTCACCTTCGCCGACTTCAGGTCGAAGAGCATCAAGGCCCCGAACTGCTCCATCACAATGGCGTCCGGACCCGCGCCGATCGATTTCACATCCAGGCCCGTGTTCTTGAATTCTTCCTTGACGCGCTTGGCGCGCGTGTCATAGGAATAGAGCGTCACCGGGCCGTTTCGGTCGCTGAGGAAGTAGACCTTCTCGCCGATCCACAGAGGGTTATAGTCGTTGGAATTCTCCCGGGGCACTTTCTCGATCCGGGAGTCGGCGAGGTTCGCCAGCCAGATCGGCGTGGCCGTGCCGCCGCGATACTGCTTCCAGGCAGTGAAGGCGCGCCGCGACGGCACATAAGCCAGCCGCGTCGCATCCGGCGAGTACGCCGCTTCCCAACCCCACGGCAGCGGAATCTTCTCCGGGAAGGCGCCCTCGCGGTCCGTGGTGAACAACTCCAGGAAGCCGGCGTAAGTTTCCCGCGCGGAGCCGAAGATCACGCGCTTGCCGTCCGGGGACCAGCCCAGCACGGTGTCCGCCGCCGGATGCCAGGTGAGCCGCTTGGGGACGCCGCCCGCCGCCGGCACGAGGTAGACGTCGACGTTCCCGTCGTATTCGCCCGTGAACGCGATGGTCGCGCCGTCAGGCGAGAATACGGGATTGGTTTCGGTCCCCACCGCGGTGGTCAATCGCACCGCCTCGCCTCCCTGGCGCGGCACCGTCCACAGGTCGCCCGCGTATACAAACGCGATGTGTGTCTTGCTCAGCGTTGGACGCTGCAAAAGCATCGGCGCGCCGCCTTCGGCAAATGCGCCTCCCAGGGACAGAATCAATACACTCGCGGCGAATCGGAAATTCATGCACGCCTCCACGCAGCAGTATAGCGTCCGATGCCGACAATCGCGAATTTATGGGACGAATTCCCACTGCCGGCTGGAGCTGCTTTTCGCGACGGCCGCCAGCAGCCGCATCCCCCGCAACCCGTCGGCGAATGTCGGATAATCCACCGGCGCCTGGGGATCCGTTACCCGGGCGTAGAAGCGGCGAAAGGTCTGTTTGTGGGTGTCGTCGTAGCCTTCACTGTGCCCGCCGGGGAGATCGGCGTAAGACGCGGCCGCCCCGTGCATCAGGGATCCGTCCTTGACGATCACCTGATTGGGCTGATTGCGGCGGCCGATCCACAGCTCGTCGGGACGCTCCTGGCTCCAGGCGACGCCCGCCTCGGCGCCGTAAATCTCGAAGGCGAAGCGATTCTTGCGCCCCGCCGACACCTGGCTGACGCTGAAGACGCCGCGCGCCCGCTCGCCCAACTCGAACATCGCCGCGCCGAAATCGTCGGTCCCGATCGTCACCTGCTCGTACTCATCCGGCGCCAGGCGCTTGCCCGTGAAGGTTTCCACGGACCCGCGCGGACGCTTGCGCGTGCGGTGGAACGTAGTCAGGGCGGCGTTCAACGCCGTGATCCGCAACCCGGTCAGGTGCTGCACCAGGTCCATCCAGTGGGAGCCGATGTCGCCCATCGCGCGCAACGATCCGTTGCCCGCCTCCTCCACTCTCCAGTTGTAATCGCTGTCGTACAGCAGCCAGTCCTGGTAATAGGTCCCCTGGGCGATCAGGATCTCGCCCAGTTCGCCCGCGGCAATCATCGCCCGCGCCTGCTGCACCACGGGATAGGCGCGCAGATTGTGATTGACGCAGTGGGCGACGCCCCGCGCCTCGGCCAGAGCCAGGAGTTCCTCCGCCTCCGCCACATCCATCGTCAACGGCTTCTCGAGCAGCACGTGCTTGCCCGCCTCCAGGGCGGCCTTGGCCATCGGAAAGTGCAGGGCGTTGGGCGTGCAGATGTGAACGGCGTCGATGCCGGGGTCGGCGCAAAGGCTCTTCCAGTCCGCCGTGGCGCGCGGAATCCAGTGCGCTTCGGCGAAATCGCGAGCCTTGTCTTCCGTCGATGCCGAGACCGCTGCTACCTCCACGCCGCCCAAACGGCGGATCGCTTCGGTGTGAACCTTGCCCATGAAGCCGGTCCCGAAGACCGCGGCGCGGAGTTTTCGCATCGCTGCTCATCATAACCAACAGCGCCAGGCCGGCGGCGCGAAACCGCGGGGGCGATTCCCGCATCGAACTTGGTAGACTCGAAAGTCGGGCCCGATGATTATCCGCCTTCGCCTGAAAAAAGGCCGTCCGGTTTCGCGCAAGCGCGGCAAGAATCGCCACTTGGCGCAGGCCCTGGCATCGCTGCTGATGCCCGTCTCGGTTGCTGTTTACGCGCTGGCGGCGTGGCGCATCGCGGCCGACATCGGCGTCGCCGGCGCGTTCCCCTTCGGCGGCATCCTGTCCCACTGGCAGGTGTGGCTGCCCCTTGGAATTCTGATCAGCTTCGCCGTGTTCACGCTGAACCGCTACGGAGCCACCCCGGAAGCCGCCGTGGAAGGCGTAACGGAAATCCAATTGGAACGCGAGCAGACGCCCACCCGCTAACGCACCAGCAGGCGCTGCATCAGGCGGTGCAGCTTGCCGTAGGGCGGCCGCAGGGATGCCCCCACGCTGGGTCCGGTCCGCTCGAACACGGGCTTCATCTTGGAGAACGTTTCGAAGCCTTCCCGCCCGTGATACGCGCCCATGCCGCTGGCGCCCACACCGCCGAAGGGGATGTTGTCGTCGGCGACATGCACCAGCGTGTCGTTGACGCAGACCCCGCCGGATATGGTCCCCTTCAGCACCCGCTCCTGCACGCCGGAGTCGCGCGTGAACAGGTACAAAGTCAGCGGGCGGGGGTGCGAGTTCACGTACCCGATCGCCTCCTGCAGCGATCCGTAGGTCTTCACCGGCAGAATGGGCCCGAAAATTTCGTCGCGCATCAGCGCGATATCGTCGGGCGGCTCCAGCACCAGCACCGGCGCGAGCTTGTTGCCGCTGCCGCCTTCGAGCAGCGGCAGCACCTCCAGCTTGCGCGCGCGAGCTTCGTCCAAATAGGACTGCAGCCGCGCGTGATGCTTCGCATTCACGATCGAGGTGAAGTCCGGCGTGTCCGCGCCGTTCGGGAAGAACTTGCGCGCCGCGTCGCGCAGGCCTTGAATGAACTCGTCGCGCTGCCGCGCGGCCACCAGCACGTAATCCGGGGCGATGCACGTCTGCCCCGCGTTCAGCAGCTTGCCGTATGCGATATCGGCGGCGCTGCGCGCCAGGTTCGCGTCTTCGGCCACGATCGCGGGCGATTTCCCGCCGAGTTCCAAAGTCACCGGAGTCAGATTCTCCGCCGCCGCTCGCATCACGTGCCGGCCCACCTGCGTCGATCCGGTAAACAGCAGGTGATCGAAGGGCAGGGAAGCGAACATCCGGCCCGTCTCCGCGTCGCCCGTGACCACGCCGACCAGGGTTGCGGGAAACAGATCGCCCAGGAAGCGCTTCAGCAGATCGGAGGTGGCGGGCGTGAACTCGCTGGGCTTGATCATCGCCCGGTTGCCCGCCGCGAGCGCCGCCGCCAGCGGCGCCAGCGCCAGCAGCACCGGATAGTTCCAGGGCGAGATGATGCCGATCACGCCCAGCGGCTGCGGCAGGATGTAAGTGCGCGCCGGCTGCAAAGTCAGAGGCACGTCGCGATACCGCTTCCGCATCCAGGAATCCAGGTTGGAAATCGCATCCTGAATCGCGTTCACCGAAGTGAAGATCTCCGCGAACACCGTCTCCGTATGCGATCGGCCGCCGAAATCTTCATCCACGGCCTTGACGAAATCGTTCTGCCTCGCCCGCAAGCCCTCCTTCAACTTGCGCAGATTCTGCTTGCGTTCCGCGGCGGCGGGAAACGGATCCGCCTGGTAGCCCGCGCGGAGCTGGTCGAGCATCGGCCGCAGATCTGCGGTGGGAACGGCGGTAGTCATTCTGGCCGCTATTCTAGCGCCGCGAATGGAACGGCGGGCGACGCCGATCATTGGGACCGGCGCCGCCCGCCTGCTTGAACGGGGATCTGCTCCAGGAGACGCGCGGCGGCGCCATCCGGTTTCCAGGGGCGAAGATCAGGCAAAATAGGATTTGCCTTCCGCGCCCCAGCGACGAATCCTGCAGGCTTCCTCCAGCCACGCGGCGTTGCAATCCGCCGCCACCTTCCTGCGCGACCACGCCGGCTCGGAAATTCTCGTGATCGCCCACACGCGAGCCGCCGCGGATGATCTGGTTCGCGGATTGGACACCGGCAGCCTGGGAGTGCACCGGGTAACGCTGGCGATGCTGGCGCACGATCTGGCGACGCAGGCGATGGCGGATCGCGGCCTGTCGCCGGTGCCCCGCCTGGGCATGGAAGCCCTGGCCGCGCGCGCGGCTTACTCGGCTCGATCCGAGCTGAAGTATTTCTCCCCGGTTGCGGCGATGCCGGGCTTCGCGCGCGCGCTGGCATCCACGCTTCATGACCTGCGGCTGGCTGGAGTGTCCCCAGCGGCGCTGCGGAAACGAGGCGGAGCGGGCGCCGATCTGGCGCGATTGCTGGAAACTTACGAATCCGAGCTCGAACATCGCAAACTGGCGGATCGCGCGGCTCTGTTCGCGCTGGCCGCCGAAAATGCCGCCGCGGGCACGCACCGGCTGCTGCGGCTGCCGTTGCTGCTGCTCTGCGCCTCGCCCGAGGACGATCCCTGCGGACGCCTGCTTCGCGAGGTGGCCCGCCGGGCGCCGTCCATTCTCGCGATTTCGCTCGCCGGCGATCCCCGGAACAGCGCGCTCGCGTCCCTGCTGGAAACCGAGCCGGCGCCCCTCGACTCCGCGGATTCCTCGCGGCTCCGTCACCTGCAGAACAACCTGTTCGTCGCCGGTTCTCTCGCCGCCGCTGCCGCCGACGAATCCTTCCAATTCTTTTCCGCGCCCGGCGAAGGATTGGAATGCGTGGAGATTACCCGCCGGATCCGCAAGCTGGCGCGCTCCGGCGTGGCGCTGGATCGCATGGGTATTCTGCTTCGCTCGCCGGAGCGATACCAGCCCCTGGTTCAGGAAGCGATGCGCCGCGCCCGGATTCCCGCTTATTTCACCCGCGGTTCGGCGCGGCCGGACGTCGCGGGCCGGGCCTTCTTGACGCTGCTCGAATGTGCACAGGAAGGTTGCAGCGCTTCCCGCTTCGCCGAGTATCTTTCGCTCGGCCAGGTGCCCGATCCGCGGCCGGACGGATCGCCGGGCCGCGGCAGTTCGGCCTTTGTTCCGCCGGCAGGCGACGCGTTCGAGAACCTGACTCCCTTTCCAGAGCCAGACCCGCCGCCGGTGGAACTGCCCGCCAATGCCGCCAGCCCGGTGGTAAACGGAACGCTGCAGACTCCCGCCGGTTGGGAAAAGCTGATTGTCGATGCTTCGGTGATCGGCGGAGGGGAGGAGCGATGGGCCCGCCGTCTGCAGGGCTTGCGCGCCGAAATGACGGTCCGTCTGCAGTCGCTCGACGGCGACGACGCGGGGCAGCGGGCGTATCTGGAGACCCAGATCGCGCGGCTGGACAATCTGGAGCAGTTCGCGCTTCCGGTGATCGCCAGGCTGTGCGCGCTTCCCGCGCAGGCAAGCTGGGGAGACTGGCTGGAGCAACTCGCGGACCTCGCCTCCGCCGCGCTGCGGCGGCCCGAACGCGTGCTGGCCGTGTTCAGCGAATTGGAGCCGATGTCCCAGGTGGGCCCGGTGACCCTCGATGAGGTGTTCCAAACACTGTTCGACCGGCTGCGGTTTCTGCGCGCGGACCCGCCCCTCGATCGCTACGGCAGGGTTTGGATCGGCTCCATCGAGGAGGCGCGCGGCCGCGAGTTCACGGTCGTCTTCCTGCCGGGGCTCGCGGAAGGCCTGTTTCCCCGGCGGGTCTTCGAGGATCCGCTGCTGCTCGATCAGCACCGCGCGGCGATCGCCCCCGGCCTGCCCGTCCGCGATGACAAGCTGGAAGCCGAGCGTTTCTTGTTGCACGCCGCCTCCGCCGCCGCGTCGGACAAGCTGATCGCCAGCTACCCCCGCATGGAGGTGGCCCAGGCGCGGCCGCGCGTTCCGTCGTTCTATGCGCTGGAGCTGCCGCGCTCGGTGGACGGCGCGCTGCCGAACCTGCGGCGCTTTGAACGCGAATCGCGTGAGGCAGCGCCGGCGCGCCTGAACTGGCCCGCTCCGCGCGAGATAGCGGACGCGATCGACAACGCGGAGTACGACCTTGCCGTGCTCGCACCCGCGGCCCTCGCGGGCGAGCCGCGGCCGGGTCTCGCCCACTACCTCATCGACGCCAGTCCGGTTCTCGCGCGCAGCCTCCGCACCCGCTGGCGCCGCTGGAATAACAAATGGAACGAAGCGGACGGCATCGTCGATGCCGGCGATGAAGCGCGGCAATTGCTGCTGCTGCAGCGCGGGTCCGAACGGGCCTTCTCGCCCACCGCCCTGCAGCAGTTCGCCGCCTGCCCGTACAAGTTCGCGCTGCACGCGATTCACGGCTTGCGTCCGCGCGAAAACCCGGCGGCGCTGGAGCGAATGGATCCGCTGACGCGGGGCAGCTTGTTCCACAAAGCGCAATACGAGCTGTTCCGCGAGCTGCGGGCGGCGGAATTGCTGCCGATGAGCCCCTGGAAGCGCGACCGCATTCTGGAAGCCTGCGACCTGGTGTTGAACCGCGTCGCGGCGGAGTTCGCCGAGAAGCTCGCGCCCGCGCTCCACCGCGTCTGGCGCAGCGAGGTGGAGGACCTGCGCACCGACCTGCGAGGCTGGATCCAGCACGCGCTGGAGGAAGACGCTGACTGGATTCCCGCGCACTTCGAGCTCGGCTTCGGCCGCATGCTGGACGGCTCTCACGATCCGGCAAGCATCGCGGGGGAAGTCAGCGTGCTGGATGGATGGAAGCTGCGCGGCTCCGTCGATCTCGTGGAGAAGCATCGCACCCGTGGCGTGTATCGCGTCACGGATCACAAGACCGGAAAGCCGCCTGACCGGCATCCGGGCTCGGTTGGAGGCGGCGCGGTTCTGCAGCCCGCGCTCTACGGCCTGGCCGTCGAAAAGATTCTCGGCGCGACGGTGGAGAGCGGCCGGCTGTTCTTCGCCACGCAGCGCGGCAATTTCCAGCGGATCAGCATCCCCTTGAACGCGGTCACGAGGGACCGCATCCGGCAGGTGGCGGGCGTCATCGACAGCGCGCTCAGCTCCGGCTTTCTTCCCGCCGCCCCGCAGCGCGGCGCTTGCGATCTCTGCGACTATGCGGTGATCTGCGGCCCCTACGAAGTGGAGCGCACCCGGCGCAAGCCCAAGGCCGCTCTGGAAAATCTGGATTACGTCCGGGGCCTGCCATGACCCCGAGATCCACGCCTTCGGGCGATGAACGGGCCCGCCGTCGCATCCGAGCTTCGCTGCAGGAGAGCCTCATCGTGGAAGCCGCGGCGGGCACGGGCAAGACCACGGAGATGGTGAAGCGCATCGTGGCGGTGCTGGCTGCCGGCGCGCGCATTGGCAGCATCGTCGCGGTCACCTTCACCCACAAAGCCGCCGGCGAGCTGAAACTGCGCCTGCGCCAGGAAATCGACGAGTCGCGCGCCGCCGCCGCGGATCCCGAGGTGCGCCGCAACCTGGAACAGGCGCTGGCGCAGTTGGAGCGCGCCTCCATCGGCACCATTCACTCCTTCTGTGCCCAGCTTCTGCGCGAGCGTCCGGTGGAGGCCGGCGTGGATCCCGCGTTCGAGGAACTGGCCGAAGTGGACGGCGCGCGGTTGTACCAGCGGGCGTTCCGGCTCTGGCTGGAGAAACGCCTGGATCAGGAATCGCCCGCGCTCGACCGCGCTTTCGCCCGGCTCGCCTGGCGCGAGCAGTGGGAAACTGGCGAGCCCGGCGAGCAACTGCAGTTCGCCGGAAAGAAACTGGTGGAGTGGCGCGACTTCACCACCGCCTGGCGTCGCGAACCCTTCGACCGCCAAGCCTGCATCGATGTGGCCGTGCAACTGGTGGAGGCCCTGACGGCAATCGCCCGTAAGGTCCGCCGCAATGACGACGCGCTGTACCGGTCACTGCGGCCAGCCTTCGACTTCGAAGCCTGGCGGACCCGCGCGGAGGCGGCCTCGCCTCGCGACTACGATCAGTTGGAAGCGCTGCTGGTGAAATTGCCCGCGCGCCTGAACAAGGATTTCCGCAAGGGAACCGGACAATACGGCGACGGCGTCACCCGCGAAGAGGTTCTGGATAAACGAGACCAGGTGATCCAGACGCTGGTCGCCTTCGCCCGCCACGCCGACGCCGATCTCGCCGCCGGTCTGCGCGACGAAATGTCCGGGCTAATTGCCGAGTACAGCCAGTTGAAACGCGTCTCCGGCAAGCTCGACTTCGTCGACCTGCTGCTGCTCTCGCGCGACCTGGTGCGTGGCAACCCCTCCGTGCGCGAGTACTTCCAGCGCAAGTTCAGTCACATCTTCGTGGACGAATTCCAGGACACCGATCCCCTGCAGGCCGAGCTGCTGCTGCTGCTCTCGGCGGCCGACCCGGCGGAGGACGACTGGATGCGGGTGACGCCCGCGCCAGGCAAGTTTTTCGCGGTAGGCGATCCCAAGCAGTCCATCTATAAATTCCGCCGCGCCGATGTGGTGCTCTATCACGGCATCCGCTCCGCGCTGCTGGACCGCGGCGTCGGCCTGGTGAACCTCTCCCGCGGCTTCCGCTCCGCGCGGCCGCTGCAACTGTTCGTGAACGCCGCCTTCGCACCCGAAATGACGGGCGATGCCGTGTCCGGCCAGGCCGATTACGTGCCTCTCGAAGAGCACCTACCGGCACTCGAAAGCCAGCCGGCGATCGTCGCGCTTCCCGTCCCGCGCCCCTACGGGCAGAAGGCGATCACCAAGTCCGCTATCAATGACAGCCTGCCCGGCGCTGTCTGCGCCTACGCGGAATGGCTGGTGCGGCACAGCAACTGGCGGGTCCGCGATCCCGAGGATCCGGATTCGCTGACCGCGCTCGAAGCCCGGCACATCGCCATCCTGTTCCGCCGCTTCGTCAACCAAGGCCGTGACGTGACCCGCGACTACGTCCGCGGCCTGGAGGAACGCGGCCTGGCGCATCTGCTGGTCGGCAGCAAGAGCTACCACCATCGCGAGGAGGTCGAGACCATCCGCGCCGCTCTGGCGGCCGTCGAATGGCCCTCCGACGAGCTCTCCGTCTTCGCCGCGCTGAAAGGACCGCTATTCGCCATCTCTGACGCGGCGCTGCTGCGCTTCGGCGCGCTGTGCGGCCGCTTCCACCCGTTCACCCAGCCGCCGGACGGCCTGGATGAGCAACTGCAACCGGTCGCCTCCGCGCTCGCGCTGCTCGCGCGGCTGCACCGCAAGCGCAACCACCGGCCTTTCGCCGCGACCGTCAACCAGTTGTTGGAGGAGACTCGCGCCCACGCCGGCTTCGTGCTGCGGCCCGGCGGCCACCAGGTGCTGGCCAACGCCTACCGCGTGGTCGATCTCGCCCGCAACTTCGAGCTCGGCGGCGGCGTCAGCTTCCGCGCCTTCGTCGAGGAACTGGAAGCTCAGGCCGAGAAAACCGAGGCCGGCGAAGCGCCGGTGCTCGAGGAAGGCGCCGACGGCGTTCGCTTGATGACCGTGCACACCGCCAAGGGTCTAGAGTTCCCGGTGGTGATCCTCGCCGACATGAGCGCCAATCTCGCGGCGCCCGAACCGGATCGCTACATCGACGCCGCCCGCGGCCTTTGCGCCACCCGGCTGCTGCGCTGCGCGCCCTGGGAACTCAGCGATCACCAGCAGGTGGAGCACGCCCGCGAGGAAGCCGAGGGCGTCCGCGTCGCCTATGTCGCCGCCACTCGTGCCCGCGACCTGCTGGTGGTCCCAGCCATCGGCGACGAGCAATGGGAGGGCGGCTGGCTGAGCCCTCTGGCCAAGGCGCTTTATCCGGAACACGGCATGCATCGCAAATCGCGGCCGATCGCGCCGGGCTGTCCCAAGTTCGGCGACGCCAGCGTAATCCCGGATCACCGCCCGCCGCAGCTCGCTTCCAGCGGCGAATTCTCGGTGCGCCCCGGCCTGCACCAGCTCGCCGGCGGTCACGAAGTGGTTTGGTGGGATCCTTCGCTGCTGTCGCTCCACTCCGGTCAGCAGGGCGGCTGGAAAAACGAGGACCTGCTGGTGAAGGACAGCGCTGGCGTGGCCGCGCAAGGCGTGGAGCAGTACCGGCAATGGACCCAGGCGCGGGAATCGGACCTTCAGGCCGCCGCCCAGCCCCGGCACCGCCTCGTCATCGCGAGCCTCACCGAGACCGACCCTCCCCAGCCGTCCCAGGTGGAGATCGTTCGGATTCCATCCGCCGGACCGCGCCCCGGAGGCCGCCGCTTCGGGCTCCTGCTGCACGCCGTCATGCGCGACATCGCCTGGACCGCATCGCCGTCCGAGATCGAGGCGGTCGCCCAAGTTCACGGCAGAATGCTCGGCGCTTCCGAGGAGGAATGTGCCGCCGCGGTGGAGCGCGCGCGCGCCGCGATTGCCGGCGAATGGCTGCGGCGCGCCGGCCAAGCCGAACGCGTGCATCGCGAGCTGCCGCTCACCGTGCCCGCCGGCGAGGGCCGCGTGCTGGAGGGCATCCTGGACGTCGCCTTTCTCGAACCCTCGGGCTGGATCATTCTCGACTTCAAGACCGATCGCGACGTGGAGGCCGCCAAGGACCGCTACGTTCGCCAGTTGAGCTGGTACGCCTGGGGTCTGGCGCGGGCTACCGGCACGCCCGCCCGCGCCGTCCTGCTCGCGCTTTGATTGCTGTTCCGGGCGCATTTTCGTTAGTCTGAACTAGATGGCTTCTTCAACCCGGTCGCCGCGGAAGCGGATTCGCGCCCACGCCGCCGCGCCCGTGGTGAACGGCGCGGCCCAGCGCGACGCCGCCGCGGCGCCCAAGGAAAGCCGGCACCTGTTCCTGAATCGCGAGATCAGCCTGCTGGAATTCCAGCGCCGCGTTCTGCAGGAAGCCAGCGATCCCAAGACGCCGCTGCTGGAGCGAATCAAGTTTCTTTCCATCGTCGGCTCCAACCTGGATGAGCTCTTCATGGTCCGCGTCACCGGCCTGAAGGAACAGATGGCGGCGGGCATCCTGGAGGTGGGGCCGGACGGGATGACGCCGGCCGAGCAGTTGGCCGAGGTTCGCTCCCGCGTCTGCTCGTTGATGGCCGACTGCCACCGGCTGCTGCGCGACGAGTTGATTCCCGCGCTCGCCCGGCATGGCGTGTCCGTGGTCGCCTACGCGGCGCTCGATGAAGCCCAGCGCGCCCGCGCGAACGATTACTTCCGCGAGATCGTGTTCCCGGTGCTCACGCCCCTGGCCGTGGATCCCGGCCGGCCCTTCCCGCATATCTCCAACTTGAGCCTGAACCTGGCGATCCTGATTCGCGACGCCAGCCGCGCCGAGCGCTTCGCCCGCCTCAAGGTTCCCGACACCCTGCCGCAGTTGGTCACGGTCGCTTCGGGTCCCGGCAATCAGGTCACGCTGGTGTGGCTGGAAGAAGTCATCGCCGCGAATCTCGGCGCCTTGTTCCCGGGCATGGAAGTGATCGAGGCCCACCCCTTCCACGTCACCCGCAATGCCGATGTCGCGATTCAGGAACTCGAAGCCGCGGATTTGCTGGAGACCATCGAAGAAGGCCTGCGCGCCCGCCGCTTCGCCACCGTGGTCCGCCTCAAGGCGAATCTCGACATGCCGGATCACGTGCTGGAAATCCTGATGGAGAATCTCGAGACCTCGCCGGACGACGTGTACCGCGTCGCCGGGCCGCTCGGGCTGGGACGCCTCCGGCATTTATTCTCGGTCGACCGACCCGACCTGAAGGATACGCCCTTCCAGCCCACCGTTCCGCCCGTGCTCGACCCCAAGAACGAGGACGAGGATATCTTCTCCGTCATCCGCCGCGAGGACGTGCTGCTGCATCATCCGTTCGACAGCTTCCAGCCGGTGATCGACTTCCTGCAGAAGGCGGCGCGCGACCCCAATGTCCTGGCCATCAAGATGACGCTGTACCGCGTCGGCCGGAACTCGCCCGTCGTGGAGGCGCTGCTCGAAGCCTTGGAAAACGGCAAGCAGGTCGCCGTCCTGGTGGAGCTCAAGGCCCGCTTCGATGAGGAATCCAACATCGAATGGGCGCGAGCCCTGGAACGCGAGGGCGTTCACGTGGTCTACGGCCTGGTGGGATTGAAGATCCACGCCAAGGTGACTCAGGTCGTCCGCCGCGAAGGCGATCGCATCCGCCGCTACATGCACCTGGCCACCGGCAACTACAACGTTGTGACGTCGCACCTGTACACCGACCTGGGTTTGTTCACCGCCGATGAGGAAATCGGCGCCGACGTCACGGACCTGTTCAACTATCTCACCGGCTACTCGGCGAAAACCGATTACCGCAAGATGCTGGTGGCGCCCATCAACCTCCGCCAGCGCACGACCGCGCTGATCGACCGCGAAATCGAGCACCAGAAGGCCGGCCGCCCCGCGCACCTCATTTTCAAGTTCAACGCGCTGGTGGATCGCGGCATCATCGAACGCCTCTACGCCGCCTCCCAGGCCGGCGTCCGCGTCGATCTGCTGGTGCGCGGCATCTGCTGCCTCCGCCCGCAACTGCCCGGCGTCAGCGACAACATCCGCGTCGTGTCCATTCTGGGACGCTTCCTGGAACACTCCCGCATCTTCTATTTCAAGAACGGCGGCAAGGACGAGGTCTACATCGGCTCCGCCGACCTGATGCCGCGCAACATCAACCGCCGCGTGGAGACGCTCACGCCGGTGCAGGATCCCCGGCTGGTCCGCTATCTGCGTCAGGAAGTGCTCGCAACTTATCTGGCGGACAACACCCAGGCGCGCGTCATGCAGTCGGACGGCTCCTACGTGCGCGCGACGCCGAAGCCCGGCGCCAAGCCCGTCAACAGCCAGGCGTGGCTCCTCAGCCGCGCCCAGATGCGCCGCAAGGATCAGTTGTAAGAAAGAAAAGGGCCGCTCCGAAGAGCGGCCCCTGCACTGATCCGGGAGATGCGGCTAGAAACGCAAACGCAGCGACATCTGAATCTGCCGCGGCGTTCCAAACCCCACCGTCCGTCCGAACGTATTGAAGATGCGCCCGAAGTTCGGAGTGCCGAAGAACTGATTGGCGCTTCCGAAATTCGGCCGGTTGAACAGGTTGAACACCTCAGTCCGGAACTGCAGTTTGAAGCGCTCCGTCAAAGAAGTGTTCTTCGTCAGAGAAGCGTCAAACTGCCAGAAATCGGGGCTGCGGCCCACCGTGCGCCCCGCATTGCCGAACCTGCCCTGCGCGGGTGTGGCGAAGGCTGCGGGGTTGTACCAGTTGTTGATCGTCTGGTTTGACGGGAAGATGTCGACGCCGGCAACCCGGTCCGGACGCTGGTTCAGGTTGTTGTTGTCGCCGGTGCGGCTGAGCGGGATCTGGATAATTTCCGCGATGCCGCTCCGGATCAGGCCGAGTGATGACACTTGCCAGCCCGAAATCAGAGCGCCCCACAGCCCTTCCGCTCCGCCGGCGAAGGCCTTGCCCTTGCCGAACGGCAGATCGTACAGCACCGTGTAGGTGATGTTGTGCCGGATGTCGCCGGAACCCAGGCCGCGCTCGCACGTGTCCAGGCAACGATTATCCTGCGGCTGCGTCGAGTACAGGCCGTAATCCTGCACGTTATCGATCACCTTGGCGAAGGTGTAGTTGAACACGCCGTACACGGCGCCCATGCGCTTGGTGAAGTTCAACTGCATGCCGTGATACACGCTTTGCGCATCGTTGAACTCCGCGGCCACGTCCGCCACTCCCGCGATCGGGCGGCGTCCCAGCGCCGGGTCGAAGAAGTTGATATTGCGCGCACGCCGCAGGTTGAGGCCGTGGTTGCCGACATACGCCGCCTGCACCGAGGAGGCGCCTGGAAGCTCATATTGGATCGTGAAGTTCCACTGCTGGGCGTACAGCTCCGGCTTGTTCCAATTGAAGCCGCCGACGTTCGGCAGCGCCTGCGTTCCGGCGCTCACGAACGAGTTCACGGGATAGCTCAAGCTGGGAATGTTGGACCGCAGCAGCGTCGTGTTGCCCGGCAGTGTGTTCGCGCGGATTCCGTAATGGAAGCCCGGGGGATACTGCTGGTAGAAGATCCCGTATCCGGTGCGCACCACCATCTTCTTCACCGGCTGCCAGGCGATCGCGATCCGCGGTCCCCAGTTGGCCAGGTTGCTCTCATACCACTGCGCGCCCGGAGCGCCCAGCGTATTCGTCCGCAGATCGAACGGGCGGACAATTCCCTGCGGGTCGAAGTTCGCCGGCC
>CAYOQB010000065.1:0-26843 GCA_964406035.1 uncultured Solibacteraceae bacterium
GCGCAGCGCGAGCTGGAAGATCTCACCGTGCAGGAACGCGTCCTGCAGCGCGAGACCGCGGTGGGCGCCGATCACGCCGAGCGGCTGGAGGCGATCGCCAAACGCAAGGCCGATACGGAAGCGAACCTCAATGCCCTGCGCGAACGCTTCGACAAGGAACGCGACCTGGTGCTGAAGATCCGCGACATTCGCGGCGCCATCGAGGATTCCATTCATCCGCGGCCCGGCGTGGAAGCCAAGCCCGTGGACCTGGATCAGGCCCGGGCCGAGCTGGCCGAGCTCGACGCGCAGTTGAAGCAACTGCAGGGCGAGTCCCCGCTGATGGGCGTCTGCGTCGATTCCCACGTGGTTGGCGAAGTGATTTCCGCCTGGACCGGCATTCCCGTCGGCAAGATGTTGAAGGACGAAATCGGCATGGTGCTGGAGCTCGAGAAACATCTCGGCGCCCGCGTTATCGGCCAGGATCACGCCCTCAGCGGGATCAGCCAGCGCATCCGGACCGCGCGCGCCAGCCTCGATGACCCGGGCAAGCCGGTGGGTGTGTTCATGCTCGTCGGACCCTCGGGCGTCGGCAAAACCGAAACCGCGCTGGCTCTCGCCGACCTGATGTATGGCGGCGAGCGCAACCTGATCGGCATCAACATGTCGGAATTCCAGGAAGCGCACACGGTGTCCACCCTGAAGGGTTCGCCTCCGGGATACGTCGGCTACGGCGAAGGCGGCGTCCTGACCGAAGCCGTGCGGCGGCGTCCCTACTCCGTCGTGCTGCTGGACGAGGTGGAGAAGGCGCATCCCGACGTGCTGGAGCTGTTCTTCCAGGTGTTCGACAAGGGCCAGATGGAAGACGGCGAAGGCCGCGAAATCGACTTTAAGAACACCATCATCATCCTGACCTCCAACGCCGGCACGGACACGCTGATGAAGCTGACCGCCGATCCGGAGACCATGCCGGGGGCGGAAGGCCTGATCAAGGCCTTGAAGCCGGAGTTGAACAAAATCTTCAAGCCCGCGTTCCTCGGCCGTTTGGTGATCATCCCGTACTTCCCGGTTCGGGATGAGGCGCTGAAGCAGATTGTCCGGCTGAAGCTGGGCAAGATCAAGCGCCGCCTGATGGAGAATCATAAGATCGACTTCACCTGGGATGACGCGATGGTCCAGGAAGTGGCCAATCGCTGCACGGAAGTGGAGAGCGGCGCGCGCAACGTCGACAACATTCTGACCAATACGCTGCTGCCGGATATCTCCCGCACCCTGCTGTCCAAGATGGCCGCGGGCGAGAAGATGACGACGCTCTCGGTTTCCGTCGGAGCCGATTCCACGTTCGTTTACGCGTAAACGTTCAGGGGCAGCCTGAACCGGCTGCCCCACCGTAATGCCGAGGAGCTCCGTCCATGCCTGAATACACCGCCACCCGCTTTCTTTACCTCAACACTCCGTTGGGGAAGGACGCGATGCTGCTCACCGACTTCCACGGCACGGAGTACCTGTCCCAGCCCTTTCAGTTCCGCCTGGATCTGGCCGTGGAGAAAGCCACCGACGTCAAGTTCGACAAGCTGCTGGGGCAGGCGATCTCCTTCGGCATTGTCGACTCGGAAGACGCCATTCAAAACCGGCATTTCCGCGGCGTCTGCAATCGCGTTTCGCAGGGCCGGAGGGACGAAAAGTTCAAGTACTACCAGATGGAAGTGGTCCCCCAGTTGTGGCTGCTGAAGTACCGCATCGACAACCGCATCTTCCAGAACCTCAGCGTGATGGACATCATCAAGAAAGTGCTGGGCGGGCTGGACGTCAAGTACGAGACCACCGGGACGTACGAGCCCCGCAACTACGTCACCCAGTACCAGGAAAGCGACTTCGATTTCTTCTCCCGGCTGTTGGAGGAAGAGGGAATCTACTACTACTTCAAGCACACCGACGGCGGGCACCAGATGATCGTCGCGGACCACCCGCAGGCGCACCTGGCCATCGACGGCAAGAATCCGGTCCTCTTCGACCCCTACTCCGGCGGCCATCGCTCCGAGGAAGAGCGCATCCAGAGCTGGGACAAGAGCCAGGAATTGCGCAGCGGCAAGGTCACGCTGTGGGATCACTGCTTCGAGCTGCCCCACAAGCACTTGGAGTCGGACAAGACCGTGCTTCCGGTGGCCCAGGTGGGCACCGTGAACCACAAGCTGAACATCGCCCAAATGCCGGAGTACGGCGAGATCTTCGAGTTCCCGGGCGGCTATGCCCATCGCTTTGACGGCATCGACGCAGGCGGTGGAGAGCGGTCGTCCGACATCCAGAAGATCTTTCAGGACAACGCCCGCACCGTCAGCATCCGCATGCAGCAGGAGGACGCTTATCTGCTGCAGATCACCGGTTCGAGCAACGTCCGCCACCTCTCGGCCGGGCGCAAGTTCGAAGTGGAAAACCATCCGGACGCCAACGGCCAATACGTGCTGACCTCGGTGACGCACTTGGCGCACGACGGCAACCTGCGAAGCGATAACCGCGACGACCAGTCCAGCTACGAGAATACGTTCACCGCGATCCCCTTCACGGTCCCGTACCGCCCGGCGCGCACCACCGCCAAGCCGCGGATTTACGGCACCCAGACCGCCGTCGTCTGCTGCCCCGCGGGCGAGGAGATTTTCACCGACAAGTACGGACGCATCAAGGTGCAGTTCCACTGGGATCGCGACGGCAAGTACGATCCCAAAAGCTCCTGCTGGGTGCGCGTCGCCTCGCCCATCGCGGGCAAGCAATGGGGCTTTTTCACGCTGCCCCGCGAAGGGCAGGAGGTGGTGGTCAGCTTCCTGGACGGCGATCCGGACCGGCCGCTGGTGGTGGGCAGCGTGTTCAATGCCGACACCATGCCGGCGTACAAGCTCCCCGACAACAAGACCCGCAGCTACTTCAAGTCGCGCAGCTCCATCGGCGGCGACGGATTCAACGAGATCCGCTTCGAGGACAAGAAGGGCGAAGAGCAGGTCTTCATCCACGCGCAGAAAAACATGGACGTTCGCGTCCTGAACGACCAGATGCAGTTCTTCGGCCGGGATACGCACCGCGACATCGGCCGCGACAACGTCGTGAAGATCGGGTCCAACCAGGAAGTGAAGATCGGCACCCACTCCAAGACCGAGATCGGCGGCGATTCAAATCTGAAGGTGAGCGGCAAGGTCGCCGAGGAAGTGGGCGGCTCCTTTTCGTTGAAGGTCTCGGGCAATGCCGTCATCGATGCCGGCGGCAATCTGCACCTGAAGGCGGGCGGCAATATCTACCTGCAGGCGGGCGGCATGGTCGTGGTCGAGGGCGGGGGTCCCGTGGGACTGAAGTCCGGCGGCGACTTCGTGACTCTGACGGGGAGTTCGATCTTTATCAAGGGCGCGATGGTCATGATTAACAGCGGCGGCGCCGCTGTCAGCGGTACTCCGGTATCGCCGGTTCCCCCGTCTTCGCCCAAGGCGCCCACCGCGGCCGACAACGCCCAGGCGGGCGGGATGGCCGAGTACTCGGGCGGCGGAAGGCAGATCGCAACTCTGTCCGCTGTAAGCGGCGGCGCTGACGACGCGCCGCGCCACCAGCCCAATTCGGAAGACAGCAAGCAGAAAAAGGCCTGGATCGAAATCGAGCTGGTCGACGACAACGGCAAGCCGGTGCCCGGCGAAGAGTATGAAGTCACCACTCCCGAGGGAACGGTGGCCCGCGGCACCCTCGACGAGAAGGGATTCGCCCGGGTCGACGGTATCGATCCCGGAACCTGCAAAGTCACTTTCCCGAGGCTCGACAAGCGCGCCTGGGAAGAGTCCTAAGTCCGGAACAAGAGGTGCGCCATGGAAGAAAACAGAGTCACAGTCAGTCCCGGTGACAGCGTGCCCAGCCTCTCCAAGGATGCCGGGCACTTCTGGAAAACCGTCTGGGACCATCCCGAGAACGCCGACCTGAAGGCGAAGCGGAAAAACCCCAACGTCCTGAACCCGGGCGATGAAGTCTTCATTCCCGAGATCGAGCTGAAGCAGGTCGACAAGGCCACCGACCAGAAGCACAAGTTCAAGCTGAAGGGCGAGGCGGTGAAGTTCAAGCTGAAGCTCATGATGATGGGCGAGCCGCGCAAGAACGAACCCTACACGCTCCAGGTGGAGGATAAGATCTTCACCGGCGCCACCGACGGCGACGGCAACCTGGAGCACGTGGTTCCGGCCAACGCCAAGCAGGGCCTGCTGAAGCTGCAAGGCGGCAAGGAGGTGTACCCGGTCCGCATCGGGCACCTGAATCCGATCGACGAGATCAGCGGCGTGCAGCAGCGCCTGAACAACCTCGGCTTCAATTGTGGTCCGGAAGACGGCGAGATGAATGATCAGTTGCGGGCCGCGCTCAGCGCGTTCCAGGGCAAGTATCAGCTTCCCCAGACGGGCGAGCCTGACGCAGCCACCAAGGGCAAACTCGAAAGCGTGCATCCGTAAGGAGTCAGTTCCATGGGTTTAATCGGAGATATCGCCGATAAGGCGAGCGGCCTCCTCGGCGGAGGCCCGTCCGCTCCCGCGGGCATGGTGTCGGAAACGCCGAAGTACAAGCAAGGCGAGCCGATCGAGCAGACGGGCACGGACGCGGGCGGCGCCACCGCGCTCGAGCACCCCAACATCTTCGATCCGGGCCGCCCCACGGAGTTCGTCCACTTCGGGACCGCGCACCGCGACGTGCATGACCGTTTCCCTCACGGCGCGCTCGCCGACGACAAGGAAGGCATCGACTTCGGCTCCGTCGCCGGCTCCCACGCGATCATGTTCCGCGCGGCGCTGGAACGCGAGGCCATTCTGATGTCGCAGTTCATGACCTCGCTCAAGGACCTGATGGCGGAGGCCAAGGCCAAGCAGGGCGGCATGAACCAGATGATCGGAGCGGCGCAAAGCCTGATGGGCGGCAACGCCACTCCCGGGCCGGACCCCGGCGCGGTCGAGCCCTACATCGCCGCCGTCGGCGCTGCCGGATCCAAGGTCAACGTCGCCTCCATCCAGTACAAGGACATTCACCAGGCGGGCCTCGACCTGCATCAGGCGCGGGCCAATTGGAACAAGTATGCGCCCACTTCGAACCAGGCGGGCGCGGGTGGCGAGGGATTGTTCGGCAATCTGCCCAGCGTGATTCCGGCCGGCGTCACCAGCGCCATGGGCCCGGTGTCGGACATCATTTCCACCATCACCGGGATCCTCTTCAAGATGTTCGAGGTCTACCATGTGATGCTGCTGAAGTCGCGGGAGAAGTGGGAGCCGCCGATCGAGCAGGCTTGCCACCTTCGCAGCCTGAAGGCCATCCGCGCCCGCCAGCTTCCCGTGTTCGACGTCTGGTCCGTGACGCAGGCGCAGATCGCCGCCGCCGGAGCGCCCGGCCCCAACATTCTCAACATCACCACCGGCATCAAACCGGCGGATGACGCGGTCGGCGACGTCAACCGCCAGATCGACGAGTGGCGGCAGGCCTGGGAGGATTTCTGGACCACGGACCCGCTTCCTGGCCCCGGAGAAGCCGAACTGGACGCGGTGTTCGCCGCGATCACCGATTCCGAGGAGATCTTCGCGCAGGCGTTCCGCGACGCGCTGAAAATCGGCGAGGTGCCGGGCTTCATCAAGACCGTGCTCTCCAAGGTCTGCGGCGTCAACGTCGGAATCCTGAAGGCGATCTATAAGAAGCTGCAGGACCCGGCAACCGCCAGCCAGTTGACCCTCGAATCGCTGCTCGGCGCGGGACACGCGTTCCTGCGCGGAACGCTGGTGTCCACCGTTAGCGACGTGCTGCCCAATCTCTCGCTGCCAGGTCCCACCGGCGCGATCACCAAGGACATGATCCTGAAGAAAGGCGTCGCGTTCCTGGACGAGGAGATCGGCAAGGAAATCGATCCGGTGCTGAATCTGGTGATGATGTCGGTGGCGGAAGTGATTCTGCCCGACTGCCAGAAGGCGATCGCCAACAAGCAATACACGATGGAGGTGTTCCTCGGCCGGCTGCCCATGCTGGTGGCCCTGATGACCCGCAACACGGTGTTTCCCGTGTTCCAGATCCTGGCCGACAAGGTGTTCGGCGAGATGGGCGGGTTCGGCGACATGGCCGCGTCGCCCATCAAGAACATGATGAACGACGCCCGCGGCTCGGTCGCCGACATGCGGCAGCGCAGCGAGCGCATGAATCAGAACATCCAGAATGAAGCCAACTCCATGGCCAACGATGTCGCCGCGGCCGAGAAGGGCCTGCAGCAGGACATCAATAAGTACACCGGCGGTGTCGGCAACCTGAATACTCCCGTGGGCGGGGCGGCGCAGGGACTGGCCGGAGCGGTGGGCGGCGCGGTGGACAGCGTGCTGGGCGCCGCCGGCGGCGGAGCGGGTGGTCCCGCGGCGGCCGGACCCGCGTTTCCCGGCTCCGCCCGGCTTACCTCCGGAACCGGGGTCGAGATCAAGCAGTCGGAATGGAACGAGGTGAAACCGAAACTCGTATTCCCCTCGGAATAGCGGCGGCAAATCGGCCGCCGGCAGGAAATGGTACTTTAGATTTCGAGAGGCTCCCGCGAGGAGCAGGCAGCGCCAGGCAAAATGATTTGCGTAAGACTGGAAGCGGTTGCAGGTCCCATCGCCGGGCGTCGCATTGACGTCAAGGCCGGCAGCATTCTGCGCATCGGCCGGACCGCGAAATCCGACTACCCCATATCCGAGGACGCCTACCTCTCCGGCCAGCACTTCGCCGTGGAGTGCGACGGCATCCAGGCCCGTGTCCGCGACCTCGGATCGAGCAACGGCACCTACGTCAACGGATCGCGCATCCAGGAAGTCGTGCTGAAGGAAGGTGATTCGGTGGCCGCCGGCGGCACCACCTTCACCGTCCATGTGGAGCAGTCCGGTCCCAGCCCTCTGGATCTCGGGCAGACCATGGCCGCGCGCACCGTGCCCACCGCCGCCTACGCCGCGGGCATGATTCCCGGCATCAATTCGCCGCCGGTGGTGGATCTGGGCTCGATTCCGCAGGCGTGGGCCGGGTTCACCGCGCCCCAGGTCGCCTTGCTGCAGGCTTTGTATCGCGGCGGGGAGAACGTGTACGCAGTGCTCGACGCCGCGCGCGAGTCCCGCATTCCGGCGTTTCTCGACGCCGCGCAGGAGCGGTTCGCTCCACTGGTGAATGCCCCCGACCCCCGCTCGGTCCCCTTCGTCGTGGGCATCCCGCCCAATTCGCGGCTGCTCGATGTCCTGTTGAAGGACGGCTGGGGCCGGCAGTGGGGCTGCTTCCTCACCTCCAACTCGAGCTTCGACCTGATCTACCAGCACCTGCGGGCCTACAGCGTGCTTACCGCCGCCAACGGGCAGACCGTGACCTTTCGCTTCTTCGACCCGCGCATCCTGAGGGTGATTCTGTCGGGCATGACGCCGGTGGAAGTCACCGGGTTCTTCGGGCCGGTGTCGCGGATTATCTGCGAGGGCGACGATACCGGGGTTGCTTTCGAGTTCCGCGACGGCCTGCGCGGCGTCCGCCAGGAAAGCATCATCCTCCGCTGACCGGTGCACAACCGGCCCCGGTTCTGATAGTTTAGGAATTCCATGAAGCGCTTGCAGCCGGTCATCTGGATGAAGGGCACGTTCCTGAGCCCGCAGTATCTGCAGACCCAGGATCGCTTCATCGAGAGCAGCATCGAGTTCCAGTTGAACGCCCTCACCTATGCCGGCTGGGGCTTCAAGCGCCTGCAGGTGAACCAGGAAGCGCTCTCGGCGGGCTACTTCTCGCTGGCCGACGCCGCGGGCATCTTTCCCGACGGCCTGGTGTTCGACATTCCAGAGGCGGATCAGCCTCCCTCGCCGCGACCCCTGGCCGACTGCTTCGATCAGGATCAGGACAAGCTGGACGTCTACCTGGCCATCCCGCACTATCGCGAACGCGGATTGAACGTGTCGCTGGCGACCTCCAAGGCGGACACCCGCTATCTTTCGGAAGTCGCGATGCTGCGCGACGAGAACACCGGGCTAACCGAGCGTCCCATTCAGGTGGCGCGCAAGAACTTCCGCTACCTGGTGGAAGGCGAGAGCCAGCAGCATCTATCGGCGCTGCGCATCGCCCGCGTGGTCAAGACGCCCGCCGGCATCTTCCAGCTCGATTCCAAGTTCGTCGGTCCCATGATCGACATTTCCGCCAGCGACATGCTGGTGGCCATCGCGCGCCGCCTGGTGGAGATCATGGCCGCCAAGAGCAGCCAGCTTGCCGGCACCCGCCGCCAGAAGAACCTGAGCCTGGCCGACTTCGGCACCGCGGACATCGCCAACTTCTGGCTGCTGTACGCGGTGAACAATCACTTCCCGATCATCCACCACATCTTCGAGACCCGCCGCGGGCATCCCGAGGAGCTGTTCCGGACCATGCTCTCGCTGGCCGGATGTCTCACCACGTTTTCCACCAACATCCATCCGCGGGACCTGCCCAAGTACGATCACGACGACCTGGCCGGCTGCTTCCAGGACCTGGACGAGAAGATCCGCTTCCTGCTGGAGACCGTCGTTCCCAGCAACTTCATCTCGCTGCCGCTGAAACTGGTGCAGAATTCGATCTACGCCACCGCCCTCGCCGACGACAAGTATCTGCGCAACACGAAGATGTACCTGGCGGTGAGCGCCGACATGAGCGAGGCGGACCTGATCAGCAAATCGCCCTATCTGTTGAAGGTTTGCTCCGCCAATCACATCGAGCATCTGGTGCGGCAGGCGCTGCCCGGCGTCCCGCTGACGCACGTGCCGCGCCCGCCCAGCGCGATCCCGGTGAAGCTGAATCACCAGTATTTCAGCCTGAGTCAGTCCGGCGCCGCGTGGGAAGCGGTGAACCGCGCC
This sequence comes from uncultured Solibacteraceae bacterium, assembly GCA_964406035.1. Classification (GTDB taxonomy): domain Bacteria; phylum Acidobacteriota; class Terriglobia; order Bryobacterales; family Bryobacteraceae; genus JAIEPW01. The sequence goes on from CAYOQB010000065.1 coordinate 8,841, forward strand.
CGCAACCTGGCGGCGTACGTCCCTGGCGATTTTCCGCGCCCCAGCCTGGAGCTGATTATCCTGCTGCCGGAAGCGAGCTGACCAGCGGGACTTCCAGCACGCCCGTCAGCACCAGTTGGTGGATGGTCTCGCGGAAACGCTGCTCGCTCAATCCGGGCGTCCGTTTCTGCACCGCGGCCAGGATCTCGCCCGCCGTGCGCTCTCCGGTGCAGTGCCCCGCCAGCATGGCCAGTCCCTCGCCGCAGGGAAGCGCGGCCGGGAACGCGCCTTCCACCTCGAATTGAAACGCGACCGGCTGGACCGCGCCGGAGTTCAGCCGGTGCTTCACCACCAGGCTGGCATTCGGGGCCAGCGCCGGGCGCGAGCCCATCAGGTCGCGATCCCAATCCACCCCGTACAGCGCGGTCAGGCGGTCCAGGCGATCCTCGATCTCCTCCGGCGTGGTGGCGTCGGTGATGCGCACCACGTGAGTGAAGGCGGGGCGTCCTGCGGATTTCCGCTGCAGCACGAACCCGCCGCGGACAAAGTGCCGCACTCCGGCGGAGGCCAGCCGCGTTTCCCACTCCAGCGCCTCGAAAAACGAACTGCGGGAGGTGCCGAACGCGGCGGATAAATAGGCGGTGCGGGTCAGCTTCTCGCGCTCCAGCACCACCACGTCGAATTCCGCGGAATGGTCGCCCAGCCACTTGCGGATGCGCTCGGCGGGGGAGCCCTCGGCGCGATCGGTCAAGGTGGTGGCGCAGGTGAAACGGCCGCCCGGCGCCACGTAAGCATGCGCCTCGCGAAATCCCCGGCGGCTGAGGGCTTCGCCGTCCTCCCCTCCCGCGGCAAAGGTGACGTACTGCTCGCCGGGTTTCACCAGATCGTAGGGAGCGTGGAACACGATGCGATCGAAGGTCTCACCCGCGACGGGAGCGAACAGGTCCCCCGCGTCAAAGCGGACGTCGGGCATGCCGTTCAGGTGCGCGTTGAAGCGGGCAAAGTGAATCGCGCGCTGGTTGATGTCCAGGCCGGTCACCTGGCGGGCGCCGGCGAAGCGCGCGATCAGCGCGCCCAGGCCGCACCCGGTGCCGAGATCGAGCAGCCGCTCGCACGCCCGCCGCGAGACCAGTTGCCGGAAGTCCGGGCTCTGCGGAGCCTGCGGGGTGAACACTGAGTCGACGCCGCCCGGGATTTCCTCCCGGTTGTCAGGATCGAAGGCGCGGTCGGAGGCGAACCACAGTTCGTCCACCGGCGAGATCATCACCGGACAGACGTAGTTGCCCGCTTTGTTCCGGCGCACCAGATCCAGGTTGCCCAGGGTGATCAGCGTTTCCGGACCGAAGAACTTGCGCGCGGCGTCGGGCTCGCATTCGCCGCCGATGAGGAACACGGTGACCACCGCGCCCAGCTTGTTGCCGGCCAGCCGCTCGGGATGGTCCAGCGGCCGCCCGCGCTGCAGGCTTAGCTCCCACAGCCGTTCAAACCCCAACAACTCGTTGGTGTTCTTTTCGTTAAATCCCGCGTCCCGGAAGAACTTGCGGGCGCGCTCAAATTCCTTGGCACTGCCGGTCACCAGAGGCGTCATGCGAACCTACCGGAACATGAAGAATGCGATCACCAGAACGATCAGCAGGAGCGTGGCGACAATCGCCAGGATCACCGGCACCATGGACTTGTATTGCTTCTGGGCGACGGGCGCGGTCTGCTTCTGCTGTCCCAGGGTGAGGCCGCCCTGGGGCGCGGCGAACACGCTGGTATAGCTGTTGCCGCCCGCGCCATGCGGCGGCAGGATGCCCGGAGTCGCCTGCACCGGCGCGGGTCCGGAGGAAGGCGCCGCGAACTGCTGCGTCGCCGAGAAGCCGCCCTGCGGCGGCGCGGCCGCGGTAGCCTGAGCCGGCGGGGGCGGCGGAGCGTTGGGAGTTCCGAACATCTGCGTGAACTCGCCGCCGCGCTGCGCCGCCGGAGCCGGGCTCACCGGGCGAGGCGCGCCCGCCGCTCCTCCCGGCAGATTCGGCATCGGCCCGCTTTGCACCGGAGTCTGGAAGAAATTCGTGAACTCGCTGGGAGTCTGCTTCGCCTGGGGAGGCGGCGGTGGCGGCGGCGCGGCGGGACCGCCCGTGCCCGGCGACTGGAACATGCGCGTGAATTCGCCCCCCTGCGGCGCACCCTGCGGGGGTTGCTGCTGCGGAGTGGGCGGCGCGCTCCCGCCCGGGGATTGAAACATCCGCGTGAACTCGCCGCCCTGCGGTCCGGCGACGGGCGGTGGCGGCGCGGGCGGCTTTGCCGCCGGACCGCCCGTGCCCGGCGACTGGAACATGCGTGTGAACTCGCCCCCTTGCTGGGGCGCGGCCGGAGCGGCCGGAGTCACCGGCGGGGTGATCGCCCCCGGCTGCTGGAACATGCGCGTGAACTCGCCGCCTTGCGCCGCGGGAGGGGGCGCGGCGGGCGTTGCCGGAGGCGTGATTGCGCCGGGCTGTTGGAACATACGCGTGAATTCTCCGCCTTGCTGTGCCGCGGGCGCGGGAGGCGGTGGCGGCGGAGGTGGCGGAGGTGGCGGCGCGGCTACGGGAGGAGGCGGCAGCGGATCCACCGGCTTGGGCGTCGCCGGCGCCTGCGAAGGCAGAATGCTTGGAATCTGGAAAATGCGCGTGAACTCGCCCGGCCCGGGCGCGGCAGCCTCGGGCTTCGCCGCCCGGTGCTGCGCGGTCGCATCCTGCGCTTTCGGAGCCTCGCCGAAGGAGAGTGGCGGTGGCGACGCCGGCTTGGTTGGTTCCGGCGACCCCGCGCTGAATATGCTCTCGAACTCGTCCGCTTCCGGTTTCGCGGACTCCTTGGCGGCTGCGAAGATCTCTTCGAACGGATCCGCGCCGGAATCGGCGGGCGTGGCGGCGACCGGAGCCGGCGGAGCGGCCGGGGGCGGCGCCGCGGCGGCAACCGGAGCGGGAGGCGGAGGCGGAGGCGGAGGCGCAGCGGGAGCCCCGGCGCTGAACAGCTTGTCGAAATCGTCGGACGCCGCCTCCCCAGCCGGAGGCGCGGGCGGAGGCGCCGTTTTCGCGGGCTCCGGAGGCGGCACGGCCGCGCCCGGCGCGCGAAACATCTTGGTGAACTCGCCCGGTTCACCGCCACCCGGCTTCGGTGGGCCGAACATGTTCTCGAACTCGTCCGTGGTCGACTTCGCCGGCGGCGGCTGGCTTGGGGCGGGCGGAGGCGGAGGTGGAGCCGCCGCCACGGGCGCCGGACTCGCAGGCGGCGGCGCGGCGGCAGGCATCGCCTGCGATGCCTGAAACATCTGCGTGAACTCGCCCGCGGGCGCTGCAGGCTTGGCCGCAGGGGGCGGTGGAGGAGCGGGCGCGGCCGCCTGCCCGCCCGCGAACATACGGTCGAACGCGTCTTCCGACATACCGCCCGCGGGTGGCGCGGCGGGCGCGGGCGCGGACGCAACACCGGAAACCGCATTCACCACCCATTGCGTGAAGCTCGGCTGATCCACCAGCCGATCCGTCACCACGTACGGCGTCCCCTCGAAATCGCCCTGATCGAGCACCCGGGCCGCATCCCCGGCGGGAAGCTGGCGGACCTTCGCGAGCAGCGCCTTGCTTTCCGGCGCGTGCGCGTTGACGAACAGGTGCACCAGAATCGGCCTGCCCGACGCCGTCTCCCGCGCGAGGAAACTCTTGACGCCCTCGTCCCACTGCAGGTCCATCAGTTCGTACTTCTCGTAGAAGCTCATCTCCGCCGTCCTTGGAGTGTGATCGAAAATCGCGCGCCCAACATTCCGCGCCCCCACTATCATGACACGCGTCAAAAGCGGTGGAAATCAGTGCTTCCACCCGCCTCGGACCGCCGTGCCGGCATCGCGGGACGGCTATGGTAGAGTATATGTCTGCAAGCGCGGCGTACCGGGCGCCGGCGGGCTAACTTTGAGCTATGAAATACCTGTCGCGTGTCGTGTGGTCGGAGGGCATGTACCTTGGTCCGCACCATTTTCAGGCGCAGAGCCGGTATTTCGAGGACTCCATCCGCTTCACCACGTCCTCGCTCTGGTTTGAAGCCTGGGGCCTGGTGGGAGGTCAGATGGATGCCGAAGCGCTGCAGAACGGCACCGTCTCCATCGTTCATTCGCGCGGCATCTTCCCCGACGGGCTCGCCTTCCACATGCCGGAATGCGACGACCTTCCGGAGCCGCGATCCGTGGGCGACCACTTTCCGCCGACGCGCGACACAGTCGCCGTCCTTCTCGTGGTGCCGCCCCGCCGTCCCGAGGGACTCAACTGCATTTTGAATGATGCGCAAAACGGCGCGCCCGCGCGGTTCAAGGCGGAGCCTCGCATGCTTTACGACGAAACCACCGGCCGCGACGAAAAGCCGGTGCAGCTCGGCAGCAAGAACATCCGGCTGATGTTCGAAACCGAATGGACGGATTCGAGCGACCTGCTGGCGCTGCCGGTGGCGCGCATCACCCGCGACACCAAGGGCCACTACATCTACGATCCGGCGTTCGTCCCGCCCTGCGTGGAAATCTCCGCTAGCGACCGGCTGATGACCATGCTCAAGCGCCTGCTGGAGATCCTGGGCGACAAGAGCGCGATGTTTTCCCGCGGCAAGGCCGGCGACAAGCGCACCTGGGCCGAATTCTCGACGCGCGAGATCGCCAACTTCTGGCTGCTGCATACCGTCAACTCCGCGCTCGCGCCGCTGCGCCACCATTACGTAACCAAGCGCGGTCATCCCGAGGAGCTGTATCGCGAGATGCTGCGCCTGGGCGGCGCTCTCTGCACGTTCGCCTTCGAGAGCCATCCGCGCGACCTGCCCATCTACGATCACAAGCGCCTGGACGATTGCTTCGGCCGCCTGGACGAGCACATCCGCCGCCACCTGGAAACCATCGTGCCGACGCAGTACATCAGCATCCCGCTGGTGAAGCGCGCCGACTACTTCTATGAAGGCGAAATCACGGATCAGCGGGCGCTCGACAAGGCCAAGTGGATTTTCGGCATCTCCGCCAAGATGGGCGAGGCCGACCTGATCGCCAACACGGGCAAGCTGGTGAAGCTGTGTTCGAAAGCATTCGTGCCGCAATTGGTGAAGCGCGCGCTGCCGGGGATGGAGATGCGCCATCTTCCGGTGCCGCCTTCGGCCATTCCGGCGAAACTGGATCATCAGTACTTCAGCGTCAGCAAGGCGGGTCCCTGCTGGGACCATCTGGTACAAACGCGGCAGATCGGGCTGTATGTGCCGGGTGAGATTCCCGAACCCACGATCGAATTGCTGGCGATCATTGACCAAGCATAACGAGGAGATCCGACGATGAGTTCATCGCCCGCCGGCGCGGGACATCTGGAGCGCAAAAAAGACAACCTGGCTCTGGTGTTCCAGGAACTGATCACCGTGGGCGAACGGCTGCGCAGCAACCGCCAGGTGGTGACCGATCCCAATGCATTCCGCGCCCAAATCTGGGAAGCGGTGAAACAGGCCGACCAGGAAGCGCGGCGCCGCGGCTATACCGCCGAGGACATCGAGCTCGCCATCTTCGCCGTGGTCGCGTTCCTGGACGAGTCCATCCTGAACCTGCGCTCCCCCGTGTTCGCCGACTGGCCCCGCCAGCCGCTGCAGGAAGAGCGCTACGGCCATCACATCGCCGGCGAGATCTTCTTCCAGAACCTGCAGAAGATGCTGGGCCGCAATGAATCGCAGGACCTCGCCGACCTGCTCGAGGTGTACCAGCTCTGCCTGCTGCTCGGCTTCGCCGGACGCTATTCGATCGGCAATCGCGGCGAGCTCCGCACCATCGCGCAGCAGACCGGCGAGAAGATCCAGAGAATCCGCCAGGGCAACACCATGCTGTCGCCGGACGCGGCGCTGCCCGCCGGCGAAGAGATCAAGACCGGCGGCAACGACCCCTGGGTGAAGCGGCTCATGTTCATCACCATCGGTTGCCTGGTGCTGGTGATCGCGTTGTTCGTTTTGTTCCAGGTAATGCTGCGGGACGGGATCACGACTCTTAAGGGAATCACCGCCGCGCCGGCGATTCAGGCGGGCTTGGAGGAGCGCGCATGAGTATCTCAATCAGCTCGGCCGTAGCCTTTGTCTTCTTCCTCGGCATCGGCTACGTCATCTCCACATATTTCAACTTCCAGGGCCAGCAATGGTACTTCTTCATGGGCCTGATGGCCGCCCTGGGCATCTCCACCAGCGCGATCTTCTACTACCTGATGCAGAAGTTTCAGGAGAAGCGCGACGCCAAGAAAGCCGCCGAAGCCGCGGCCACCGGTGTTCCCGTGGATACGCCCGCGGGCGAAGCCGAGCATCTGATCCGCGAGGCCAACCAGCGGCTGGCGGAATCGAAAACCACTCCGGGCGCGGCCCTGTCGGCCCTCCCGGTGATCTTCCTGATCGGTGATCGCGGCACCTCCAAAACCTCCAGCGTGCTGGCGTCCGGCGTCGAGCCGGAACTGCTCGCCGGCCAGGTCTATGGCGAAGGCAGCCAGATCGCGCCCACCAAGGTCGCCAATATCTGGTTCGCGCGCGGGCTGGGAATCGTGGAGGCGGGCGGCCAGGTGCTGGGCGATCCCGCCAACTGGAAAGCGCTGCTCAAGAAGCTGCAGCCCGGCCAGTTGAAGTCCATCATGGGCTCCGGCGGGCAATCGCCGCGCGGCGTGGTGCTGTGCTTCGATATTGAGAATTTCACCAAGCCGGACGCGGCGGAGGCGATCGGGAAAGCGTCGCGCTACCTGCAGGAGCGGCTGGGCGAAGTCTCGCAGCAGCTCGGCATCAGCTTCCCCGTGTACGTGCTGTTCACCCGCTGCGACCGCCTGCCGTTCTTCACCGAGTACGTGAAGACCTTGAACATGGAGGAAGCGGGCCAGGTGTTCGGCGTCACGCTGCCCATGCGCAAGGAAACCGGCGGCGTTTACGGCGAGGAAGAAGCGCGCCGCCTTTCCGACGCGTTCAACAACCTGATCTACTCGCTGTGCGACAAGCGGCTGTTCTTCCTGCCGCGCGAGACCGAAGCCGACAAGATCCCCGGAGCGTACGAATTCCCGCGCGAGTTCCGCAAGCTGCGGCAAAGCCTGGTCGCGTTCCTGGTGGAAGTGGGGCGTCCCAGCCAGTTGCGGGCCAGCCCATTCCTGCGCGGCTTCTACTTCTCCGGCGTGCGTCCGGTGGTGATCAGCGATCAGGCGCCGGTGACCGCGGCCGAGCAGCAGAAGTCGCAGAGCCTGCAGGAAGCCGGCGGCGCCACCCGCATGTTCCGCGTCGGCATGGAACAGGAGCAGCGCGCCAAGGCGATGGCCTCGGGCGCGATGGCCGGCGGCGGCCGGAAGGTGCCGCAGTGGCTGTTCCTGGGTCACTTCTTCGCCGACATTCTGTTCTCTGACCGCGCCGCCATGAGCGCGTCCGGCTCCAGCGTCAAGGTCAGCCTGTGGCAGCGCGTGCTGCTCGGCGTGCTCAGCCTGTTCGCGGTCGTGTATTCCGGCCTGCTGGGCTGGTCCTACTACAACAACAACAAGCTGGAGCGCACCGCGATCGACGCGGCGCAGGCCATGCCCAAGACCCAGCTCGACGCCAAGGCGATCCCCTCCGAGGACGATCTGCGGCGCCTGGAAACGCTGCGGCAGTCGCTGGCCGAGATCTCGGGCTACGAGAAAAACGGCGCGCCCATGAAGATGCGCTTCGGCCTGTACAGCGGCAGCGATATGTACCCGGAAGTCCGGCGCATCTATTATGAGAAGTTCCGCCAGGCGCTGTTCGGCAACACCCAGGCCGGCCTGCTGGCGTTCCTCAGCAATGTTCCCGCGGCGCCCGGCCCGGCCGACGATTTCGGCTACGGCTACGACACGCTGAAGTCCTACCTGCTGACCACGTCGGAATACAAGCGAACCTCGGATGCCAGCCTGGCGCAGTTCCTGGGCAGCCGCCTGCTGGACCGCTGGTCGCAAGGCCGGGAAGAGCAGATCGGCAAGGCGCGCCTGGATCTCGCCAAGCTGCAATTCGACTTCTACGCCTCGGATCTCGCCAACGGCAATCCGTATTCGGATCAGAGCGACGCGCCCGGCGTGGAGCGGGCTCGCAATTACCTGTGGGGCTTCGGCGGCGTGCAGACGTTCTATCGCGCGCTGCTTTCCGAGGCCGCCAAGAAGGGACCTCGCGTCACCTATAACTCCAAGTTCCCCGGCACAGCCGACGTCGTGGTCAGCACGCATCCGGTGGAGTACGCCTACACCAAGGACGGGTACGCGTTCCTCAAGGATCTGATTAAGAAGAAAGATCTGACGGGCGAGCAGTGGGTGATGGGTCCGCCGCGCGGAGCGGCCCCGGATCGGGCTTCCCTCGAAAAAGGCGTGTGGGAGCTGTACACCAAGGACTACATCCTGACCTGGCGGCAGGTGCTGCAGAAGAGCGCGGTGAAGCGTTATGAGAATCTGCAGGACGCCGCCAAGAAGCTGAGCATGCTGACCTCGGCGGAAGCGCAGGCCCCGCTGCTGTGTCTGATGTGGTGGTCCTCCACCAACACCGCGATCGATTTGCCGGGCGTCCAGCCCGCCTTCGCGGTGGTGCAGAAAGTGGTGCCGCCGCAGCAGCAGATGGCGTGCATCGTCAGTGAAAATACGCCGTACAACAACAGCCTGATGGCGCTGCAGAGCGGCGTGGATCAGGCATCGCAGCAGACGCCGCCCGACCCGAACGTCGCTGCGGCGACGCTGCAGCAGGCCACCACCGCCCGGCAGGCGAAGCAAATGCTCGGCAACACGTTCCCCATCGACCAGGAGGCGCATTTGGAGCGCACAGTCGGCGATCTGCTGGAACAGCCGATCACCTACGCCGAAGGCCTGCTCAAGGGTCTGGGAGCGGGGCAATTGAACGCCGCCGGCGCGGGCTTCTGCAATGCCTTCTCGCCGCTGCTGCGCAAATTCCCGTTCAGCGCGGATGCCAAGGAAGAAGTGACCCTCGATGAACTCGGCAGCATCCTGCGTCCCAAGGACGCGCGGCTGTGGAAGTTCTACGAGGAAGCGTTGAAGAAACACCTGAACTGCGGTCCCGAGGGCTGCCAGACCACCAACGCGGATCCGCTGATCAAGCTGCAGCCGAACTTCGTCACCTTCTTCTCGCAGATGATGCGGTTTTCCCGCGCGCTGTACAACGAGCAGGGACAGGGTCCGAACTTCCGCTACGCGATGTCGCCCCGCGCGGCGGAAAACCTGGAAACCTTCGAGGTTCGCGTCAACGGAGAAGCGGCCAGCCTGAAGGGCGGGCAGAGCAAAGCCTACGTGTGGCCCGGCCCTGGATCGCCATCCTTCAAGCTGATCCTGAAACCGGTGGGTGGCGGATCGCTGGAACCGCAAACGTTCGAGGGTCCGTGGAGCGTCTTCCGCTTCTTCGCGGAAGCGGACCGGTCGCTGGGTCCGAACACGTTTGAGTGGATCTCCCGCTCCGGTCGTCAGATCACGCAGGTGGCGGGCAAGCCCCTGATTTACATCTTCACCATCGACGCCGGCGGCGCTCCCGTCGTGTTCAGTAAGGAGTTTTTGTCTACACTGAAGTGTGTTCCGAATGTCGCCCGGTGAGCTTAACTAAAGGGGATCATGGACCTTCCAGCCAGAATCGGTAAGTACGAATTGCTCGAGTTCCTCGGCGGGGGCATGTCGCACGTGTACCGCGCCAAGGACACGGTTCTGGGGCGGACGGTCGCGCTGAAAATTCTCACCGAGGCGGGCGTTACGGATCAGGAAGCGAAGGCGCGTTTTCTGCTGGAAGCGCGCATGGCCTCCAACATCCAGCACGACAACATCATCAACGTCTACGATTTTGGCGAGGAAAGCGGGCGGCCGTTCATCGTCATGGAGTTTCTGCGCGGCGAAAGCCTCCGCGCCGCGATCAAGGCCGCCCGCACCGGCGACCTGACCGCCAAGCTGCAGGCCTCGCTTCAGGTGGCCAAGGCGCTCGAATACATCCACGCCCGCAAAATCATCCATCGCGACATCAAGCCGGAAAACATCCACATCGATGCCGCCGGCAAGGTCAAGCTGATGGATTTTGGCATCGCCAAGAGCGAAGGCATGTCGCTGACGCGCGCGGGCTTCACGCTGGGAACCCCGTATTACATGGCGCCGGAGCAGGTGCTCGGGCAGCAGATCACCCCGCTGGTGGACGTATACGCGTTCGGCGTGGTGCTCTATGAGCTGCTGACCGGCGTCAAGCCGATCGCGGGCGAGACGGTGGAGCGGATCTTCAACGCGATCCTTTATGAGCCGTTGAACCTGGAGCCGGTGAAGGCGTTGAACGCGCCGGCGCCGGTTTTCGACCTCATCACCCGATGCACGGCGAAGCAGACCGCGCAGCGGCCGCAGAGCATGACCGAGGTCGTGGTGGCGCTGCAGCACATCCTGGATCCGTCGATGCCCGCGCCGAAGTGGACTGCGGAGAACGCCGCTGCCCCTCCGGCGCAGCCGCAGCAGCCGGTAGCGCCGCCGCTGAAGCAGGGACCTGCTCCGCCTCCCGCGGCCGCTCCGAAAGCCGCTCCGCCGCCACCCGCGGCCAAGCCTCCAGCCGCGGCCCCCAAACAGGCCGCGCCGCCCCCGCGACCCGCGCCGCCGCCCTCCATGGACGGGATGCCGGGCTGGGTCCGGATGTTGCCCGCCTCGCTGCAAACGCAAACCGGCTTGATGGTGGTGGCCGCCGGAGCCGTGCTGCTGCTATTTCTGGTGCTGTACTTCGTGCTTTCGCTCGCCCAACTGGTGTAGCCGGGCCTCAGCGCACGATGTCGCGCCACTCGCTTTCGTAGTAGCGCACCAGGACCTGATCGTTCAGCCGGTTCGGCTCCACTTCCACTGGAAGCATGTCGTTGGGGAACTGGAACAGCGCCGCGACATTGTCCCGCGACAGGAATCGCAAGCCGCCCGGCAGCCGGTCCGGCAATTGATACTTGCCGTGCCCGGCGATCACGAAGCCCCACTCCCCGAACGACGGCACGTACACATGGTAAGGCGAGGTCTCGAATCCCGCCTGCCGCAGCGTTTCCACGATGCACCAGTAGGATTGCCGCGCGAACAGCGGCGATGTGCTCTGCACCACCGCCAGCCCGCCCCGCGACACATGCCGCTTCAGCAGACGGTAAAACGCGGTGGTGTACAGCTTGCCCAGCGAAAAGTTCGTCGGATCCGGGAAATCGACCACGATCAGATCGAAGGACTCGGGATTCTCCTCCAGCCAGGGGAAAGCGTCGCCGTTGATCACCTTCACCCGCGGCGCGCGTAATGCGCCTTCGTTCAGTTGCTTCAATAGCGGATGAGTCGAGAACAGCCGCGTCATTTCCGGATCGAGATCCACCAGCGTGATCTGTTCTACGGTGGAATACTTCAGGATCTCGCGCACGGCCAGCCCGTCGCCGCCGCCGAGCACCAGGACGCGCCGTGCTCCCGGGAGCGAGGCCAGCGCGGGATGCACCAGCGCCTCATGATAGCGGTACTCGTCGCGCGAGCTGAACTGCAGGTGGGAGCTGAGAAACAGCCGCAGATCGTCCTTCCACTTGGTCAGCACGATCCGCTGGTAGCGCGTGTTCACCGCCAGGATCACTTCGTCGGCGTAGAGGTTGGCGTCGGCGGTGTCGGTGATCCAGTCCGCCGCGGCCATGCCGCCGGCGAGCATCAGCAGCACCACCACCGAGGTCGCGCGCAGGTACATCGGCTTGGCCAGTTGCGCCCGGAACAGAAAGGTGGACCACAGCGCCACACCCGCGTTCAGGATCCCGAACAGCATCGCCGACCGCACCAGGCCCAGATGCGGCACCAGCAGAATCGGAAACAGCAGCGACGCTCCCAGCGCTCCCAGGTAGTCGAAGGTCAGGACGTTCGCTACCAGATCGCGGAACTCGAAGCGCTCTTTCAGAATGCGCATCAACAGCGGGATCTCGAGTCCCACCAGCACGCCGATCAGAAACACCAGCAGGTACAGAAGGAAGCGGAAGCTCGCGGTGTAGGCGAAAGCCAGGAACAGAATGCCGGAGGAGAAGCCGCCCAGCAGGCCCACCATCAGCTCGATAGTGATGAAGCGGGACACCAGGCCGCGGCCGATGAACTTCGAGAGGTAGCTGCCCACGCCCATCGCGAACAGGTAGGTCCCGATCACGGTGGAAAACTGCAGCACGCTGTCGCCCAGCAGGTAGCTGGCGATGGTTCCCGCGATCAGCTCATAGATGAGCCCGCAGGCGGCGATCAGCAGTACCGATAGAAATAGAACAAACTGCATTCCGGCTTGCGCGGCTAATGGACCGCGGCGGCGATGATGATGGCGATCCCCAGCAGCACCGAGCCGATGACGATGGCCACCGCCGTGTTCTTCTCCTCCGCGATCAGGTGCCACAGGTCGCGGGGCGTGGCCTTATCCACGATGACCCAGGCGATCAGCAGCATCACCACTCCCAGCGCCGAGTACACCACCGCGCCCAGGAGATTCTCCCAGTGGAACGTTCCCATGCTATTTGCCTCCCAAGTAACGTGAATAGTTGCGATAGTGCGAGCGGTACGCGCCGGGGTTGTCGCGCACGGTCCGCGGCACGTTCTTTACCTCGTCGATGTCGGCCAAACTCCAGCCCCGGTACTCCAGGTACGATGCGCCTCCCAGAAGCATGGAAGCGTAAGCCAGGTAAAAGGGGTGCCGCAGAAATCTCATTCGTCGTCTCCCGAATCGTCACTGTCGTCCGTGGAGGGCGCGTAATCGCTCTCGCTCCACCGTCTGCTCTCAAAGGACGCCGCTCGGATGCTGAAGATCACCGGCGGAATCAACAGCAGGAACGCCGTCAGCCAGAACAGCCCGGTGGAAACGGTGCCATAGTTCACCCGCACGATGTAGTTCACGCTGGCCGACTTGCCGCCTTCCATTTCCGGTTCGATCCGCAGGTAATAGCGCCCCGGCGGCACGCGCGGCACGTCCACGGATTCCGACTGGCTGCCCTCGCTCCAGCTTCCGTCGCTGTCGCTGCCGTAGTAGTAGCTCACTTCCTTGCCGAAATCGTAGGCGTCGCCGGTCTGATCGTTGATCAGCGCCATGCCCAGGTACAGCCAGTTGTTGCTGACGTCCGCCCGGATATTCACTTCCGCCGACAGCGGGCGATTACCCTTCAGTTCGAACACCGGCGTCACGAAGCTGGTTTCGCCGCGCGCCGGCGTGGTGTAGGAGTACGCGGATTCGAAGACCTTGCGTCCTGACGACCCGAGGAAAAGCGCGATGCCCACGGTAATCGCGATCAGGATCAGGTACAGCATCCAGATGCTTTTCACCCTTCCGGTGAAGGGCGACGGCTGATTGGCGAACACGCCTTCGGCACGCGGCGGCGCGTCCTTGCGTCCGAACGCCTGGAACACCTCGGCCCCGGTCATGTAGCGGCCCTGTGACCAGGTGATCTCCGATGGCGTGACCTCGGAGGAAAGCACGAAGGGCGGCGCGACATAGTCGTCGTACGCCACCTCATCGTCCTTCCGCGCCTGCCAGGGGAACTCGCCCACCACGTAGTATGTGTTCGAGGTCGCGTGCTGGAAGTGCTTGTACTTCAGCCCGTCCAGCATCACTTCCGGCCGCGTGCCGCCCGCAATCCGCGGCGCCTTTTTCACGCCGGTGACGTAGTTCCAGTGTCCGCGATAGTGGGTCAGGTAGCGGAAGCCCTGGTACGGATTGAACAGGACGTACTCTTCCCATTCGTATCGCTCGCCGTCCACTTCGATGCCGCGCACCTGGTAGCCGATCGCCTCGAACACGGCGTTTTCAAAGCGCGCGCGGCTGCCCAGCGCGATCACCGGCTGGCGCTTGTCCTTGCCGTAGGCGCGCTCCAGCAGGCGCAGCGTCTTGTCGCTCGAATCCAGCGTGCTCAGGCAGTTCTGGCAGACCACCGTCAGCGTGTGGGCGAAGCCGCGGATCTCCACTCGACCCCCGCAGCCAGGGCAGTTGAGAGCCTTCACCTTCACCGTGGGAGGCTGCACGTAGGGAGTGCTCACATCCACCCCTCGAATTGCCGCACGTTTTTCAGATTCAGCGCCGCGAACTCCACTGGCTCGCCCAGGAACAGCAGCGGCTCATCCTCGCTGTAGTCGATGGTGCCGAACTTGCCGTCGGCCGATCGGAGATCGACAAACAGCATCCGTGATTTGTCCCAGAACTCGAACGGCAGCTCACCTTGAACGCCTTTGTAGACGGCGGTGGTGCGGGACGTGATCTGATACTCGGTCTGGCCGAAGGTCAGCGTGCGGCCCCGCAGCGCGTCCTCATCGGAGGGCAGAGGGTTGTTGGGCTGCACCAGGAAGGAGATCGCGTATTCGAGCTGCGCATCGCTCAGCCAGCCGCTGGTGGAATCGTTGAAAATCAGGTGCCACTCGTTCCAGGAGCCGAGCTCGTACTGATAAACGATCCGCCCGATCACCTGAAAAGACTTGCCGCGGTACACGCCCTCGGTCAGCAACTGGATGGGCGATGCGTCCTCCGGCAGGTCCGCTACCTCGCCCACCTTGGCGAGATCCTCGTCATGGCGCACCAGGATGGAACTGCAGAACTCGCAGGTGGTCTGGATGGCGCCGCTCCAGACGAACTTCACCGGCGCGCCGCAGTTGGGGCAGTTGGCGATCCGGCGGCTCACCGGTATCGCCTTTCAATCCGCCGCACGCACACCCGGGAGGCGGCGAAGGCCTCTCGCAGGCAAGCCTCAAAGTCCCAATCCGGGCGCTCGCGGCAGCAGAAGACATTCAGGCACAGCGTGCCGAACTCGGGAAAGGTATGACAGGCGATGTGCGATTCGGCCAGCAGCGTCAGGCCGGTGACGCCGCCGGTCTCCGGAAACTGATGCCACGCCGGCGATTCCACCGCGCGCAGGTTCATCTCATCAAGTATCTGATCGAACAGCGCGCGCAGAGCGGCGACATCGCGAAGGCGGTCGGGGAGGCAGCCGTGCGCCTCCACGACCCATTCGCAACCGCTTCCCTCGAAATGTGGCAACCCGCTGTTACTGTCCGGCACCGCACTCTGGGCAGAATTTCGCCGCTCTCGCGATCTTGTTCCCGCAATTATGGCAGAACTTGGTTTCGCCGGCGGCTTCCGGCGCGCCGCCCGCCGGCGCGGCCGGGGGAGCGCCGCCCTGCGGGGCTGCCGGCGGCGGCTGTTGCGGAGGCTGCTGTCCGCCCTGCATGCCGCTCTGCATCGCGTTGACCATCGCCTGGCCCATCGCAATGCCCGCGCCGAGTCCCGCGCCCAGACCCGCCCCGCCGCCCTCGTTCGCCGCCGCGATCGGCAGCGATTGCGCCGCCTGGAACTGCGTGTACTGCTGCATGTTCCCGATCATGTTCATGCCGATGCGCTGATCCAGCAGCTTCTGCAGCTCTTCGGGAAGCGAGAGGTTCTCCACCACGAAGGTGTCCAGCGCCAGCCCCAGCTCGGCGAAGGAAGGCCGCAAGTGCTCGGCGATCTGCTGCGCCAGCTCGATCTGGTTCGCCGCCATATCCAGGAACGGAATGCGGCTTTCGGCGAAGGTGTCGGACATGCGCCCGATGATGGTGTTGCGCAGTTGCCCTTCGATGTCGCCCACCTGGTACAGGTCGCGCGTGCCGCTCACCTTGGTGTGGAACGTTCGCGGATCGGCGACGTGCCAGGAGTAGATGCCGTAGCCGCGCAGGCGGACCATCCCGAAGTCCTTGTCCCGAATGGTGATCGGCGTCGCCGTGCCCCACCGCTGGTTGGTCTGGATGCGGGCGGAGAAGAAGTAAACGTCGCTCTTGAACGGGCTCTGGAACAGCTTGTCCCAGTTCATCAGGTTGGTCAGCAACGGCAGCGTTTGCGTGTTCAGCGTGTACAGCCCGGGGCCGAACACGTCCGCCATGCGACCTTCGTTGACGAACGCGGCCATCTGGCTCTCGCGAACCGTGAGCTTTGCCCCGTTCTGGATTTCCATGTCCTCCATGGGGAAACGCCACGCCAGGATCCCGTCCTGGGGTTCCGTCCAGTGGATGACGTCTATGAATTGCTTCTTCAGGAAGTCGCGAATGGCCATGGTTGCTGCGCAATGCCTCCGGTTCGACTAGTATAACGCCCGTTCTTCGCCGGATGTTCCCGAAATCGGACAGGTGCGTGACGAACGGCGGCAAGCCGCGTCTGGATGAGGTCATGCGACGAATCGGCTTCGCTCTTATCCCGCTGCTGCTCACCGGAAGCCTGCCGGGACAAACGCCCGCCTGGGAAGAACTCGCCTCCCGCTACAACATCACCCCTAACATCCCGTACGTCCGCGCGGCCGGCGAGGAGCCCAGGCTCGATGTCTTCGCGCCACAGGCTCCGGCCGGCGCAGCCCCGGCCCCGGTGGTGTTGTACATCCACGGCGGCGGGTGGACGGGAGGGGACAAGAACGCGGCCGTGCTGCGGCTGCTGCCCTACCTGCGGAAGGGCTGGGGAGTCGTGAACGTCAACTACCGTCTCGGCGCGGCGCCCGCCGCTGTCGAAGATTGCCGCTGCGCGCTGAAATGGCTGGTGCGTAATGCCCCCAAGTTCCGTTTCGATGCCAGCAAAATCGTGATCACCGGCGATTCCGCCGGATCCCACCTGGCGCTGGTCACCGGCTTTCTTACGAAAGCCGCGGGTTTCGACGCCAATTGCCCCGCAGACGGGGATCCGCGAGCGGCCGCGATCGTGAACTGGTTCGGCGCGACCGATGTGCGCGACCTGATCCAAGGCCCGAATCGCAGGCCGTTTGCCGTGCGCTGGCTGGAGGGCGTTCCGAAGCCTGATGAATTGTCGCGGCGCATGTCGCCGCTGGATCACGTTCGCGCCGGACTTCCCGCGGTTTTTACGGTTCATGGTGATGAGGACGGAGTGGTGCCGCACGAGCACGCCGCCCGGCTGCACCGGGCGTTGGATGCCGCCCACGTGCCGAACCGGCTGCTGACGCTGCGAGGTGGCGGTCACGGTGGGTTCCGTGGCGAGGAGATGGTCCAGGCATTTGCCGCCATCAGCGAGTTCCTGGCCCAGCAGGGCATCCGGTAAGCATGTCTGCTAGACTTTGCCGAGATCATGACACTCGCCTGGATTGATTACGCGATCCTGGTTCTTTACTTCGGGTTTGTGCTGGGAATCGGCTGGCGGGTTCGCAAGAGCGTGACCTCCAGCGAGGATTTCCTGACGTCCCACCGCTCGGTTCCCGTGTGGATCACGTCGCTCGCGTTCCTGGCCGCCAACCTGGGCGCGCAGGAAGTGGTGGGCATGTGCGCCTCCGGCGCGAAGTACGGGATCATGACCGCGCACTTCTATTGGATCGGCGCGGTGCCGGCGATGCTCTTCGTCGGCGTGTTCATGATGCCCTTCTACTACGGCAGCCGCGCGCGCAGCGTCCCGGAGTATTTGAAGCTGCGCTTTGACGAGAAAACACGGACCCTGAACGCGGTGACCTTCGCCGCGATGACGGTGTTCTCGTCCGGGATTTCGATGTACGCGCTGGGACTGCTATTCCAACTGGTGCTCGGCTGGAGCTTCACCGCTTCCATCCTGCTGAGCGCGGCGATCGTGCTGGTGTACACCTACCTGGGCGGGCTGACCAGCGCGATCTACAACGAGGTGCTGCAGTTCTTCCTGATTCTGGCGGGCTTCGCGCCGCTGGCCATCCTGGCGGTGACCAAAGCCGGCGGCTGGGAAGGCATGCGCGGCAACCTGCCGCTCAACATGACCGAGGCGTGGCGACACCTGGAAACGCCCGTGCAAAATCCGATGGGAGTGGAACTGTTCGGCCTGGTAGCCGGGCTCGGCTTCGTGCTCAGTTTCGGCTACTGGTGCACGGACTTCCTGGTGGTGCAGCGCGCGATGGCCGCGCGCAACATGGACGACGCGCGGCGGACGCCGGTGCTGGCGGCGTTTCCCAAGATGATCATGCCCTTTATCGTGATCGTGCCCGGCATGGCCGCGCTGGCGTTGTCCAAGCTAGCGGTGGGATACGCGATCCCGGCCAAGCCGGACGGCGGTCCCGATTATGACCAGGTGCTGACCACGCTGATGGCGCAGTTC
>CAYOQB010000066.1:0-26616 GCA_964406035.1 uncultured Solibacteraceae bacterium
CGGGGAACTTCTCGAACTGCCAGCGGGGGATCTTGGTGACCACGTAATCGATGGTGGGCTCAAAGCAAGCCGGGGTCACTCGGGTAATGTCATTCTTGATTTCGTCCAGCCGGTAGCCCACGGCAAGCTTGGCCGCGATCTTCGCGATGGGGAAGCCCGTGGCCTTGGATGCCAGCGCCGAGCTCCGCGACACACGCGGGTTCATCTCGACGATCACCATCCGCCCATCCTTGGGGTTGATGGCGAACTGCACGTTGGAACCGCCGGTATCGACGCCGATCTCGCGCAGGCAGGCGAGCGCGGCATCGCGCATCATCTGATACTCGCGGTCGGTCAGCGTCTGCGCGGGTGCGACGGTGATGGAATCGCCTGTGTGCACGCCCATCGGGTCGAAGTTTTCGATGGAGCAGACGATGATGGCGTTATCCGCAAGGTCGCGCATCACTTCCAGCTCGAATTCCTTCCAGCCGAGAACGCTCTGCTCGATCAGGACTTCGTGGACCGGCGACAGATCCAGCCCGCGCGCGAGAATCTCCTCCAGCTCTTCGCGGTTGTAAGCGATGCCGCCTCCGGTTCCGCCCAGCGTGAAGCTGGGGCGCAGGATGACGGGATAGCCGATCTTGTTGGCGAACTCGACGCCCTTGGGGACGGTGGTCACCAGTTGGGAGAACGGGAGCTCCAGCCCGATCTTGCGCATGGCGTCCTTGAACAGCAGGCGATCCTCGGCCTTCTTGATCGATTCGACCTTGGCGCCGATCAGCTCCACGCCGTACTTTTCCAGCACGCCCCGTTCGGCCAGGTCGACGGCGAGGTTCAATCCGGTCTGGCCGCCCACGGTGGAGAGCAGCGCGTCGGGGCGTTCCTTGCGGATCACCTCTTCGGCATACTCGACGGTCAGGGGCTCGATGTAGGTCCGGTCGGCGAGGTTGGGATCCGTCATGATCGTCGCCGGGTTGGAGTTCAGCAGGATGGTCTGATAGCCGTCGGCGCGCAGCGCTTTGCAAGCCTGCGTTCCGGAATAATCGAACTCGCAGGCCTGGCCGATCACAATGGGTCCCGAGCCTACGATCAGAATGCGATGGAGGTCGTCGCGGCGCGGCATCTACCTGGCCTCCTCAATCAGTTTGATGAAGTCGTCGAACAGGTAATGCGAATCGTGCGGCCCGGGCGATGCCTCAGGGTGGTACTGCACGCAGAATGCCGGATGGCCGCGGTGGCGAAAGCCTTCCAGCGTGTGGTCGTTCAAATTCATGTGCGTGATCTCAACATCCGCTGGGAGCGAATCCGGGTCCACGCAGAAGCCGTGATTCTGGCTGGTGATCTCGACTTTATTGGTGAGGCGGTTCAGCACCGGATGGTTGGCGCCGCGATGTCCGAACTTCAGCTTGTAGGTTTTGCCGCCGAGGGCGAGCCCGAGCACCTGGTGGCCCAGGCAGATGCCGAACACAGGCGTCCTGCCGATCAGCTTACGCACTTGTGCGGCCTGGAACTCGAGCGGCTCCGGATCGCCGGGGCCATTGGAAAGAAATACGCCATCGGGCCGCAGCGCGAGAACATCTTCGGCCGTGGTTCCGGCTGGGACTACCGTCACGCGGCAGCCTTTGTGAACCAGGCGGCGCAGGATGTTGCGCTTAATCCCGAAGTCATAGGCGACTACGTGGTGGCGCACTTCCGCCGGCGGTTCTTCCAGATCGGAGGGCGACGCCGGGATCACACCCGAGGTCCACAGGTAGCTGTCGCGGGCGGAGACGCGAGTCGCCAGGTCCTGGCCGGCCATGGAGGGCGCGGCTTGCGCTTTGGCGATCAACTCAGCGGCGGGAGCGTTCCCGGCATGCAACACACCGCGCATCACGCCGCGCGAGCGGAGGTGGCGGACCAGAGCGCGGGTGTCGACTTCGGCCAGGATGGGCACGCCCGCATGCGCCAGAAAGTCGGCCGCGGATTGCTCACTGCGCCAGTTGCTGGCGACAGAGGAGAACTCGCGGACCACCAGACCTTCGATGTGCGGCCGGCCGCTTTCGCAGTCCTCGGGGTTGGCGCCATAGTTGCCGATCTGCGGGTTGGTAAGAACCATGATCTGACCCGCGTAGGAGGGATCGGTGAAGATTTCCTGATAACCGGTCAGGGAAGTATTGAAAACGACTTCGCCAGCGCGTTCGGTTGGCGCACCAAAGCTGACGCCCTCGAAGACCGTGCCATCTTCCAGGGCGAGGACCGCTCTGTTCAATTTCTGTGAATCCTCCGGATGTGGGGGGAACCCTTATTATTTGACCATAAAACGGAGCCAGGATCGAGTCGGCTCATCAGGCTACACTGGTACTGAGGCTGCGGGATGATGAAAGTGTTTCTCTCCTACTCTGGAGCGACGGATCGCGCGCTCGCTGAGAAGCTGTCGCGCGAACTGAGCGGCATGCAGATGCACCTTTTCCTTGCCGACCATCTTCCAGGCGGCCACATCCAACAGAAGGAACTGATCGAACGGGAGGCAGCGACTTCCGACGCCTTCGTTTTCCTGGTCGGGAGTACGCCGGAGGCGAGCAGGTGGCAACAGGTGGAGTGGTTCTCGGCTCTCCGAAGCGACGTCGATGGCCGCAAGCCGATGGTTCTGGTTCGGACCGGACCGCATCAGCCGCCCCCTTTCCTGCGGACCTTGAACGCCCTGGACGCGACCGAGCAGGACCCGCGGAGCCTGAGCCTGCGCATAGAGAACATGCTGAAGAACCCGGAATTGGCCAGGAATCCAGCCGCCGAGTCCAAAGCCCGAGACGAATGGCGGCATCGCCTGAAGGACATCGAGAGTTTCGCCGCCGAGCTGAGAACGCATGGCTGAGCGAAGCAGAAGCGTTTTCATAAACTGCCCCTTTGATCCGGAATTTGAGGTTCTATTTCACGCGATCGTCTTCAGCGTGGTCGCTCAAGGCTTTGAGCCGAGAAGCGCCCTGGAGTCGGAGGGCCACGCATCCAGCCGCATCGAGCGGATCGTCCGAACGATTTCCGACTGCGCGTATTCCATTCACGACCTCTCGCGATATCGCGGGGAGGGAGTAGACAACTTCGCACGTTTCAACATGCCGCTCGAGTTAGGCATTGCAATCGGGATTGGGGCTGCCGGAAACTCCCCCCACTCGTGGGTCATCCTTTTCGAGGGACGCTACGAGTACCAGAAGTTCCTTTCCGATCTCGCAGGTATGGATCCGTTCCGGCATGAGTCGACTCCCCAAAGTGTAGTCAGCGCCGTATCCGCATGGCTCCGGCTGCAATCGGACTCAGCGGAAACGGGTCCAAGCGCGCGGGCCGTGCTTGACGCTTTTCCTCTGTTCCGGGAGCGGCTAAAGCTACTAAAGACTGATTCGCTGGAGCGCGTGATCTGGCCGGACTTGGTTGATGCCGCGGTTCGAACGGCACCGTCTCCCTGATGAGCACAGCGCAATCCATCGCGATCGCCTCCCTGGACCTCGACTGCGGCGCGAGCCTGGCGCCCGTGGACATCGCCTACGAGGCCTGGGGCGAGTTAAACAGCGCGCGATCCAACGCGATACTGATTCTTCACGCCTTCTCCGGCGACTCCCATGCCGCGGGGCACGGCGGGTGGTGGGAGGCGATGATCGGGCCCGGCCGAGCCTTCGATACCGATCATTACTTCATCGTCTGCTCCAATGTCCTGGGCGGCTGCCGCGGCACCACCGGCCCCGGAACCCAGAACCCGGCCACGGGCAAGCCCTATGCCATGGAGTTTCCGGTGATCACCATCGGCGACATGGTCCGCTTGCAGGCGCGGCTGGCGGATCACCTGGGCATCGGCAAGTGGCTCGCCGTCGCCGGCGGATCGATGGGCGGCATGCAGGCGCTCGAATGGGCAGTGGCGTATCCGGATCGGGTAGCCAGCGCGATCGTGATCGCCGCCACGGCCAAGCACAGCGCGCAGCAGATCGCATTCAACGAGGTGGGCCGGCAGGCGATTGTCGCCGATCCGGACTGGTGCGGGGGCAACTACTACGGGCAAGCGCTGCCCGCCCGCGGCCTGGCTGTGGCGCGCATGGTGGGTCACATCACCTACATGAGCGACGCGTCCATGCGCGAGAAGTTCGGACGCCGGTTGCGCGGCAAGGATGCGTTCGGCTTCGATTTCTCAGTGGATTTCGAGGTGGAGAGCTACCTTCGCTACCGTGGCAGCCAGTTCGTGGAGCGCTTCGACGCGAACTCCTATCTCTACATCACCAAGGCGATGGACTACTTCGACCTGTCCGCGGGCCGGAGGTCGCTGGCGGAGGTGTTCGCCGAGGCGAAGACGCGCTTTCTGGTGTTGAGCTTTACCTCGGACTGGCTGTACCCCACCTACCAATCGATTGAGATCGTAACGGCGCTGCGGCGCTGGAACGGGGACGTGGCGTTCTGCGAGCTTTCCTCCAGCTACGGCCACGACGCCTTCCTGGTGGACGTGAAGGAGCAATCCGAAATCGTCACTGGTTTCCTCGCCAGCACCGCGGAGAGCCTGCGATGAGAGTGCGCGAGGTCTATGGACGCTCCGATTACGCCATCATCGGCGACATCGTGGAGCCGGGGGCGAAGGTCCTCGACCTGGGCTGTGGGGAAGGCGAGCTGCTCGCCTGGCTGATCGAGAACAAGCGCGTGAACGGCCGGGGCGTGGAGCTGTCGCCGGACCGGGTGCGCAAGGCGATCGCCCGCGGGGCGTCGGTTTTCCAGGGCGACTTCGAGAACGCGCTGGAGGATTACCCGGACGCCGCTTTCGATTACGTGATCCTGAGCGAAACGCTGCAGGAAACCAAATCGCCGCTGAAGGTGCTGAACAGCATGCTGCGCGTGGGCCGGCGCGCGATTGTCGCTTTTCCGAACTTCGGCCACTGGCGGGTGCGCATGGCTCATCTGTTCAGTGGCCGCGCGCCGAAAACCAGGCTATTCCCGCATGAGTGGTATAACTCACCAAATATCCACTTTCTGACGGTGGAGGACTTCGAGCTGCTCGCATCGGGAGAGAGGTGGCGGCTGGAGAAGCGTATTTTCCTCCGCGGGGCGCGCACGGTGAAGAGCTGGCCGAATCTGCGTGCCGAGATCGCGGTATTCCTTCTTTCGAAGGGCGTGAACTAAGCTGGGAGTCGTGGAAGCAACCACGGCGGATTTCGGCGGCTGGCGGGACTGCCGCCGCATTTCTAATGGCGAAGTGGAGTTGATCGTCGGACAGGAGATCGGTCCACGCATCCTGCGCTACGGCTTTACCGGCGGTCCCAACCTGCTGCACGAGAATCGTTCGCAGCAGGGGAAGTCGGGCGAGGACACGTGGCAGGCTCGCGGGGGACACCGGCTGTGGATCGCTCCGGAGACTCCGGAGACGTACGCCCTGGACAACAGCGCCGTGGAAGTTTCCGTGGACGGCAACGCGATTCGTGCCTCGGGTCCGGTGGAGCCCGAGACGGGGCTGCGCAAAGTGATCGAAGTGCGCCTTGCGGAAGCGGGAACTCGAGCGGACGTCCGGCATGAGCTGTGGAATCAGGGTTCGGAAACGAAGGCGATTGCGCCGTGGACGATCACCGCGCTTGCGCCGGGCGGGGTTGCATTCGCGCGATTCCCGGCACGCGGCACGTTCCCGCACAGCCTGCAACCAACGCATCCGCTGGTGATGTGGGCGTACACCGATTTCAGCGATCCGCGCTGGTCCTTCACGCGCCAGTTTCTGATCCTGCGCCAGGGTCCCGGCGGGTCGCAGAAGGCCGGATTGTATTGCGAGGACATGCTGCTGGGCTATCTGCTTGGCGATACGTTATTTCTCAAGCGCGCCGAAGCCCAGCCCGCGGCCAGCTACTGCGACTTCGGCTGTTCGCTGGAGATGTACACGGACGGGGACATGCTGGAGCTGGAGACTCTGGGTCCCGTTACCGCCCTGGAACCGGGCGCGTGCGCAACGCATCAGGAGCAGTGGAGCCTGCACCCGCGGTTCGAGATCACGGAATGGACCGATGAAGGCATCCGGGGCGCGCTGCAGGGCATCGAATAGAATCGAAAGAGATGCGACTGCTCACGATCTTCGCCTTATCGTTGCCGCTTGCGGCAGCGGAATACAAAGTGGAAGCCGCGGGTCCTCCGCCCGCTGACGCGCCGGCGGAATTCGCCGGGCTGCTCCAGAAGCAGGGTTACCGGATCAGTTCGGACACGCCCTGCTGCGACATTTGGCTGGTGGCGAGCGCACCCAGCGGACCTGCTTCGACCGAGCAGGCGCTGTCCATTCCCACGATCCCGGTGGGCTCATTCTTGGGCTTGTTGAAGTTTCACGCCAAGTCGACGGACCGCCGCGGACAGTCGTTGAAGCCTGGGTGGTACACGCTGCGGTATGGAAACTTCCCAATTAACGGCGATCACCAGGGTGTGTCACCGCAGCGGGACTTCTTCGTCCTGTCTCCGGTGGAGACCGACAAGTCGCCGGCTCGGGTGGCCGACGCGGACGCGATGTACAACCTGAGCCGCAAGGCCTCGGGCACGCCGCATCCGGCGGTGCTGAGCTTCTGGAAAGAGGACGCGGCGTTCCAGCCGGGCTCCATGCGCAAGGAAGGCGATCACGATTGGATCGTGCAGATGAAGCTCGGCGATATTCCCGTTTCGGTGCTGATGATCGGCAAGATCGAGGAGTAGCCTCAGGCCCAGGAATCGCGGAGCAGCTTAACGGCTCTGGCGAGGCTCTGGGCCGGATCGCCCTTGGGCACGTATTCCATGGTGATGTAGCCGCGATAACCGGTGGCTTTGATGGCGGCGAAGATGTTCGGGTAATTCATTTCACCCGTGCCCGGATCGTTGCGGCCGGGGTTGTCGGCAATGTGAAACACGGCGGTATGCGGCGCGGCCTCGCGTATCGTTCGGATGACATTTCCGCTCTGCACCTGCTCGTGGTAGATGTCGAACAAGAGCTTCACGTGAGGGTTATCTGCCTCGCGAATCAGCCGCAGCCCGTCCACGCAACTGGCCAGGAAGAAGCCCTTGTGATCCACCTTGTTATTCAGCGGTTCCACGATTAAGGTAAGATTCGCTTTCGCGGCCAGGTCCCCCGCGCGCTTCGTGTTCTCCACCAGGGTGGCGAACTGCCGCTCCGGCGGCGTGTCTTTCAGCGTGTTCCCTGCAATTAGAATCACCTGCGGGATCTCGAGCTTGCGGGCGAATACGAGAGCCCGCTCAACATCGCCCAAGAAGTTGGCGCTCTGCGCGGGGTCCAGCATGGACACCGGCCGTGAAGTCCACGCGGGCGTGGCGATGATCGTGTCCAGGCCCAGTTTCATCGCGGCGGCTTCCTTGCGAGCCTCGGCGATGCGCGCGTCGGACCAGTTCAGATGCTCGTCTACGAGCTCCACCGAGTCCATTCCGGCTTCGGCGGCGATCTCCAGCTTGCGCTGGAACGATCCGCGCAGCGTCCACAACATCACGGAGGTGAGAAATGGAGTTTCGCTCCGGCTGGACTGCGCCAGAGCCGCGCCGGTGGTGGTTTGAAGAAACATTCGCCTCTGCATGCGACGCCTATTATGGCAACTGCATCAGCCAGGTCACAATGCGATGCATGTCGCGCTGATTGAACCGGTACGGCGGCATCACGGTTCCCGGCGAGTACTTTTGCGGATCGGCGAAGTGCCCTTCCACCCATTCCGCGGTGCGGCGGGCTGCCAGACCGTTCAGTGATGGCCCCACTGCGGTGCCCGCGCCGTTGACCTGGTGACACGCGCCACAGCGAAACTGCTGATAGATCAGCGCGCCGTCCACGGCGAACTGCGGGGCCGAGTGCAACGCCTGCGCATTGCGTTCATTCAGTTTCAACAGAAACGCCGCGAGCGCGTTCAACTGCGCGTTGTTCAATTGTATGGGCGGCATGGAGGTTCCCGGAACCATTTGGGCCGGCTGTTTGAAATGTTCGATCATCCAGGATGCGGATCGAGTGATTGCGGTTCGGGTTAGATCGGGTCCCGTGCCCTCGCGGCCCAGCGGATGACAGCTCACGCAGTTCTCCTTGCGGAAGTAGCCGATGCCGGCGAGTTCCTCGGGGGAGAGCTCCTGCCAGCTTTCCACACCGCCCGCGGTGACGCCCTCGGCGCTGGGCGGGGTGCTGAGGATGGCGGCGGCGGTCAGCCCGCCCCAGCCCGCGATCGCGACCAGCACAACGCCGATCGCCCCCAGCCGTCTCCTTAATGGCGCCGCCGAGCCCCGGTCCAGAAAGGGCACCAGGAACAGCGCGAGGATCGCCAGAGTCGGCAGCACCACGCTGCCGATCACTTCGAGCGCGCCCTCGAAGAACTTCAGCGTCTGAAACAGGAACAGGAAGTACCACTCAGGACGCGGAATGTAACTTGTATCCGTGGGATCAGCAAGACGTCCCAAGGGCGCGTCGATCATGATCGACACCGTAACCAGCGCGGCGAACACGATGAAGATCGCAACGGTGTCCTTGAAAACCTGTTCCGGGAAGAACTTCTTCGTCTCCACCTCGCCCGGCTTCGGAGCGACGCCATGCTTTCGCACCAGAAACACGTGCAGCACGATCAGCAGCGTGGTGATGGGCGGCAGCAGCAGCACGTGCAAGGCATAGAAACGGGCGAAGGTCACCACGCCAATGGAGGAGTCGCTGCCCAGAAGGCGCTGAACATACTCGCCGAGCACGGGCGCCGACGCGGCGATCTGAGCCGTCACCACCGTGCCCCAATACGCCTTGTTGTCCCACGGCAGCAGGTAGCCGGTCAACCCGAAGGCGAGCGTCACCAGCAGCAGCGTGACACCCGCCATCCATGTGGCCTCGCGGGGCTTCTTGTATGCGCCCCAGACGAAAACCTGGATCATGTGCAGCACCACCACGATCACCATCAGGCTCGCGCCCCAGTGGTGCAGATTGCGAATCACGCGCCCGCCGGTCAGCTCCGTGATGATGTACTTCAGGCTGTTGTACGCTTCCCCAGGCGTGGGAGCGTAGTTGAAGGCCAGCAGAACCCC
This sequence comes from uncultured Solibacteraceae bacterium, assembly GCA_964406035.1. Lineage (GTDB taxonomy): Bacteria > Acidobacteriota > Terriglobia > Bryobacterales > Bryobacteraceae > JAIEPW01. The sequence continues at coordinate 8,974 of CAYOQB010000066.1, forward strand.
GGTGAAGGCCTGCAGCAGGAATCCGAACAGCGCCACGCTGCCCAGCACCTGGTGCCAGCCGCTCGACTTGGGAATGTCTTCATACAGGAACCGCTTCGCCGCGGACTCCAGACCCGTCCGCGATTCCAGCCAGTCGACAATCGCTTTCAGCATGGCGCCCTAAGCCTTCTTCGCCGCCGCGGGGCCGATCAGCAGCTTGCCATTTTCCAGCTTCACTTCATAGCGGTCCAGCGGGCGCGGCGCGGGACCGGTTAGGACCTTGCCCTCCAGCGAAAAAGCGGAGGTGTGGCAGGGGCACAGGAAATAATTCTTCCGTTCGTCCCAATGATAGGCGCAGCCCAGGTGCGTGCATTGCGGCGCGAAGGCGATCACCTGATCCTCCGCCAGCTTCACCACCCACGCGGTTTCCTTCTCGCTGGTGATCTTCCAGCCATCGGCGCGATTGCGGCGGAACACGACCTCCTCGGGCGACTTCAGGGCAAGCTGGCCGATATCCGCCGCCTCCACCCATTCCGCGGTCCGGCGGCGCCGCGGCGGCCATAGCAGGTAGACCGCGGCCGGCAGCGCCAGCGTGGCCGTGATGAGACCCCACAGCCCGTAAATCACCGACAAGTGGAAGGTCCTGCGATCCGTGCCAGCCTTCATGGGCGGAACCTCGCTTTCAGGAAACCGGCGGACGGCGCCGGTGCCAGTCGGTGCGGGCTTGGAATTCCCGGCCGATCTGCAGCAGCAGGTTTTCGCTGAACGGCCGTCCCACGATCTGCAGCGCCACCGGAAGCGTCCCCGCGAATCCACATGGGACTGAGATGGCCGGCAGGCCCGCCAGGTTTCCAGCAGCGATCAACCCGCTCATTCCCGATTTCTGTGGCGGAGTCCGGTCGCTGTAGGGGCGATCCAAAGGCTGGGTGATCCCGCTCGCGGGGTTGTACCGCGCGGGCGCCACCAGGACCTCCGCCGTCGCCAGAAGATCGCGGAAATCCCTTTGAATCAACCGCCGGACCCGCATGGCTCGCAGGTAATCCTTCGCAGCCACGTCCATGCCCGCTTTCAGACCCGCGATCTGCCGCTGATCTTCCAGCTCATTCACCTTCCCGCTGCTGATCAGGTCCTCGAATATAGACGCTGCCTCGGCGGCGATTACGGTGCTCACCAAGGGCCCGTAGGGATAGTCGGGAAGCGTCGTTTCCACCGGCGTCATACCCAGGGTGCGAATTACCTCCAGCGCCTGCTGGAAGGCCGGCCGGGCCGCGGGCTCCGCCCATTCCTCGAAATCCACCGGTGACCAGCCCATCTTGTACTGCTTCAGGTCACGCGGAAACTGCGGCGCGTAGTAGAAGCTCTTACCGGCCGATCCGGGGTCCTCCGGATCCTTGCCCGCGATCGCTTCCAGCACGATGCCGCAGTCCTCCGCGGAGCGGCACATGGGACCGATCTTGTCCAAGGTCCAGGACAGCGGCATGGCCCCGCGCCGGCTGACCAGCCCGTAGGTCGGGCGCAACCCCGTGACTCCGCAATAGGCGCTGGGGGTCAAAATGGAGCCCGAGGTCTCCGATCCCAGTGCGAACGGAACCAAACCGGCAGCCACGGCGCTGCCGCTGCCGCTGGACGATCCGCCGGACCACTTGCCGCGATCCCAGGGATTCAGCCCAGGGCCGGTAAGCGAAGCCGAAGGATACCGGTAGCCGCCGCCGCCGGCGAGTTCCACCATGGCCAGTTTGCCGATCAGGATCGCCCGCCGCGACCTCAGCTTGTTGATCACGAATGCGTCGGCATCGAACACCTGCCCCGCGTAGGGCTTGGCTCCCCAGGTGGTGGGCTTGCCTTTCACCGCCAGCAGATCCTTGGCGCCGTAGGGAATACCCTGCAGGGGTCCTCGCGTACGATCCCGCTTCAGATCGTCATCGACATCCTCGGCTTCCTGGATTGCCGTCTCGCGCAACAGCAGCGCCAGCGCGTTATATCGCGGCCCCAGCCGTTCCAGACGATCCAGATAGGCGCGGGTCAACTCCTTGGCGGAGAACTGCTTCTTCTTCAGCCCCGCGCTGAGCTCGCTGATGGTGGCGTAGAAGACATCGTCGGTAACGGCCATAAGGCTAAGCCTGGAAAGTGAACGCGGGCTCCACCGCCGGCGTGAGCTTCACGCGCGTGATCTGCGCCACCGCGTTCTGCGTGCGTTCCCGCGCGGCCTTCAGTTCGTCATCCGGGGTGGCCGGTGCCGGAGCGGGCGTCTGGGCCTGCGCCAAAACCGGCGCCACCGCCAGGATGCGCGCGAGTTCCCGCCTGCTGGTTTTCATGCAGACAATTCTCACACAAGCTAGCGGACGGGGGGCGGCGCGCCCAGCGCTTCCTGGGCGCATTTCTCCATCACCGAGCGCGGCGCGGATTCGCCGGTCCAGATCTCGAACTGCTTCACCGCCTGCTCGATGAACATTTCCAGCCCGCTGATCACGGTCTTGCCCTGCTCCGCGGCGCGTTTCAGCAGCAGCGTTTGCCGGGGGTTGTAGACCATGTCGAAGACGATCTCGCCGGGAATGGCGCTGTCGAAGTAGCACTGGTTGACATTGGGCGCCATGCCCAGCGGCGTGGCATGCAGCACGACATCGAAATGGCTCTTTTCCGCCTGATCCTTTGACAGCGGTTCCGCGCCGCACGCCTTGGCCAGCGCGCGGACGCGATCCGCGTTGCGTCCGGCGATGGCGATCTTCGCCCCGGCGTCACTGAGCGCGAATGCCGCGCCGCGCGCCGCGCCGCCGTTGCCCACCACCAGAACCGACGCCTTTCCCAGCCGCAGGTGCCTGGAAAGGGGCGCGAGCACGCCGTCAACATCCGTGTTCGTACCCCGCCACTTTCCGGCCTTTCTCCACACCGTGTTCACCGCGCCGATGCGCCGCGCCATGGAATCCACCACGTCGAGATACCGCAGGATCTTCTGCTTATGCGGCAGCGTGACGCTGAAGCCGGAGAGCGGCACCTTTCCAGCGAACAGCAGGAAATCCTTCAACTGCGCGGCATGCACCAGAATCGGAATGTACACGGCGTCGATGCGCCGCGTTTGGAACGCGCGGTTGTGCACCAGCGGCGAAATGGAATGGCGCACCGGATCCGCGATTACGCCGAACACCTTGGGCGATTTCGGCATCCGGTCCACGCGATACAGATTGCGCAGCACCCTGGCCGCTACCTGTCCCGCCGCCGTGCCCTCCGCCTGGTTGGGCGCCGCGTAGGTGTACAACCCTCCGAACGCCGTGGACAGCACGCGCGAGGGCAATCCCATTTCGCCCATCGCCAGCATGATCAGCGGCGCCTTGGGATGAGTCTTGGCCAGCGACAGCACGCGATAGTTGTCGGACGGCTTCCGCGCGGTAGTGACCACCTTGTATGCGTCCGCCGAGATCCGCAGCATCTTGCGCACCACGGCATCGAGCGACGGTGTCCCGCCCCAATTGTGATACGACAGCACCACCATGGCTTTCGCCCGCAGCGATTCCACGCGCGGCACCGCGTTCTCCGCGCTCTCCAGCTCGATGTCGATCGCCTTGGCGCCGGCCTGAATGGCGGCCTCCAGCACGCGGATCTGCTCCTCGACGCTGCCGTTGAACTTGCCGTGGTTCTGGTGCCGGCGGCAGGTGGCCATCAGCATGCACTCGGGATGCCGCGCCAGAAACTGGCTGATCGCCGCGATGCCCTGCTCCGGCTTCGGCAGATAATCGAGCCGGAACTCCAGAAACCGTTCGCCCGCCTCGGCTTCCTTTTCCGCATGGGCCAGCAGCGTGGGGACGTCAGGGAATCCCATGGCAATGCAGATGCGGGGCAGCGAGCGTTGCAGCGACATGGGAGCCTGAACAGCATACCACGCACGCCCTGCTCCCCCGGACGCTGCTAGAATCAGCCTCGGAAGCCAAATTTAGCCGGTGCTGGGCCTGGTCTTCAAAACCAGCGGGCGTCGCCTCGCGGCGCCGGTGGGTTCGACTCCCACTGGCTTCCGCCAACTCTTAGAGAATGCTGGTCTCGGTGTAGGTGCCGAATTCGTCGCGGAAGGCATCGCAGATTTCTCCCAGGGTGGCATAGGCGCGGACGCAATCCAGGATGTACGGCATGGTGTTCTCCGTGCCGCGGGCGCACTCCCGCAACCGTTCCAGCGACCGCTGCACCGCGTCGTTGTCGCGCCGCCGCCGCAGCGATTCCAGTTTCCGCACCTGCGTCTCCTGCGCCGTCTGGTCGATCTGCAGCAGCGCGATGGCTTCCGCCTTCTCGTCGGTGAATTTGTTCACTCCGACAATAATCGCTTCCTGCCGCTCCACTTCCTGCTGGAATTCAAAGCTGGCATTGGCGATTTCAGTTTGCGGATAGCCGTGCTCGATCGCCGGAATCATGCCGCCCATCGCATCGATATTCCGGATGTATTCGTTGGCCCTCTTCTCCATCTCCGAGGTCAGCCATTCCACGTAGTAGCTGCCGCCGAACGGATCCACGGCGTTCGGAACGCCCGATTCGTGCGCGATGATCTGTTGCGTGCGCAGCGCCAGCGTCACCGCTTCCTCGCTGGGCAACGCATACGCCTCATCCAGGGAATTGGTGTGCAGGCTCTGGCATCCGCCGATCACCGCGGCCAGCGCCTGAACCGCGGTCCGGACCACGTTGTTATAGGGCTGCTGCCAGGTGAGCGAGCATCCCGCCGTCTGCGCATGGAACCGCAGCTTCATGCTGCGCTCGTCCTGGGCGCCGTAGCGGTCCCGCATCGCCAGCGCCCAGATCTTGCGCGCCGCGCGGAACTTGGCGATCTCCTCGAAGAAGTCGTTGTGCGAGTTGAAGAAGAAGCTGAGCCGGGGCGCGAAGCTATCCACCGGCAGGCCCCGCTCCAGCGCCCAATCCACGTACTCCATTCCGTCGCGGAGCGTGAACGCCAGCTCCTGCACCGCGTTTGAGCCCGCCTCCCGGATGTGATACCCGGAGATGGAAACGGGATTGAATTTGGGCGTGTTGCGGGTGGCGAACTCGATGGAATCGGTCACCAGGCGCATGGAAGGCTTGGGCGGATAAATGTATTCCTTCTGCGCGATGAATTCCTTCAGGATGTCGTTCTGCAGCGTACCGCCAACGGTCTTCCAGTCCGCGCCCTGCTTCTCCGCCACCACCAGGTACATGGCCCAGATGATGGACGCAGGCGAGTTGATGGTCATCGAAACCGTGACATCGCCCAGGGGAATTCCCTGAAAAAGCGTCTCCATGTCTTCGAGCGAGGAGATGGCCACGCCGCATTTGCCCACCTCCCCCGCCGACGCCGCGTGATCCGCGTCGAAGCCCATCAGCGTGGGAAGGTCAAAGGCTACCGATAACCCGGTCTGCCCCTGGCTGAGCAGGTAGTGGTAGCGGCGATTCGTTTCTTCCGGCGTCGCGAAGCCGGCGAACTGCCGCATGGTCCACAGCTTGCCGCAATACATGGACTCGTGGATGCCGCGGACGTAAGGAAACTGTCCCGCCTCGCCGATGTCGCGCCGGGGATCGAGGTCCGCCACGTGCTGAGGTCCGTATACCGTCTCGATCGGGATGCCGCTCAAGCTCTTGAACTTCTTGACGGCAGGCGCATCGGCGATTTTGCTCATGCTTCTATTTTAGAACGGTGACGGGCGGCCTCGGCCGGAACCAGAGCTTCCAGGTGCCCACGGCGAAAATCGCGCCGATGGCCAGGCTGACCAGCGAAAACACCAGTTGCTTGGGTCCCACGGCTCCGCTGCCCAGCCACCAGGACCAGCCCTGCTGCAGGACCGCCAGGCCGCGAACGATGAAGATCACCGAGATGATGGTGAGAATGCCCTTCAGGAAAGGCAGTTCCCGCAGCACGGCCGCGCCGGACAACGCGTAGATGCCGAACAAGGTGAAGATCAGGACCAGCAGCAGCGTGATCAGCGCCGGGAACGGCGAACCATCCTCGGCGGCGGCGGCCATCTGCTCGCCCGCGTCAAAGAAGCGATACGCCGGCGCGCCCACGAACACCATCGTCAGGTGCAGCGCGGCCAGCGCGAAGCTGAGAAAACCGGCGATGCGAAGCCACCTCATGTCGGAATTCTACACCTGCTACAGCACGACCCGTTGCTCTCCGTCGCGGCGGGTAACCCGTTCGCGGTCCAGGAACTCCAGCAGCGGGATCGCATATTTGCGCGAAATTCCAGTCCAATCCTTGAATTCGGGCACTCCGAAACGCTGCCCCTTGCGCGCCGCGAGCAGCTCGCGCAGCTTCGCGATCGCCGTTTGGTGATACACCAGTTCCTCGCCCACGCGGACCAGGCGCCGCTGCTTCAACAGCATCTGCAGCAGCGTCCGCGCGCGCGCCGGATCGACGCCGGAGCGGGCAAGCACTTCCGCGGTCGCCGGGACCGCGAGTCCCGCGTCGCGGAACAGGGCCTCCATGCTTGCCGCCGCTTTCTCCTCGTCTTCCCGCAGCGCCACGCGATGCGACCGCAGCCGCACCAGATCGCCTTCCACCGTCAGCTCACCGCATCGCGCCAGCAGTGTCTCCAGCAGGAACGGGGGCGAGTCCGGCAGGTAGCGGCTGCGCAACTCCTCCTTCTTCGCTCCCGGCTGCAGCGGCTGCTGGCGATGGAACTCGCGGACCGCGGCCGTGATTTGCGCGGCGGCGGAGTCGCACCAGGTCCGGCTCAACAGCCAGCGGTGTTCCGGCGCCGCCACGAAGCCGGCATCCCGCGCGGCCGCGGCGATCTCGCCCTCCAGCCAGCCTGTCCGGGAACGCACCGTGTCGATGCTCATTCCATAACGCGATTCGCGAATCAGCAGGTCCAGCTTTTCTGTCGCCGTGCCGGATTCCAGAATCCTCAGGCGATCCGCCGCCTGCGCTCTCCGCAGCCGCTGCGGCGGCCAGGCGTCCAGCACGTCGCCGCCGCCGATCGTGATCACCGGCGAGAACTTGCGGACGATGAAGCGATCGCCGGGCAGGACCAGCGCCGGTTCCCGCAGCCGGATCCGCACGTAGCCGCTCTGTCCGGGCTCCAGCGGCGACAGGCTGCCCAGCATCCGGACCTCGCCTTCCATCTCCGCGGCGCCCAGATGAATGTGCACTGGCGCGCGGTGCTTCACCGGCGGCGCGGACTCGAGCAGCCGCAGCCTTGCGTCGAACACCTGGGACGGCTGGAACAGTCCGGCGGGAGCCAGCACCATGCCGCGCCGCAGGTCCGCCGCCTCCACGCCGGCGAGGTTCAACGCTGTGCGCTCCCCCGCGCGGGCGCGATCCGCGGCCTTCCCGTGCACCTGGATGCCGCGCACGCGGCAGCGAACTCCGCCGGGATGCGCCTCCAGTTCGTCGTCGATCCGCACCGTACCCGTCTGCAGCGTCCCGGTAACCACGGTTCCGAAGCCCTTCATCGAGAAGCTGCGATCCACAGGCAGCCGGAAGTCGCGCGACGCGTCCTTCTCCGGCGTCCTGGCAGCCAGGTCCGCCAGCACGGACTTGAGTTGCTCCAGCCCCGCTCCCGTCAGGGAACTCACCGCGCAGACCGGGGCGCCCTCCAGAAACGATCCGCGCACCAGATCCTCCGCCTCCAGTTTCACCAGCTCAATCAGGTCGGGATCCACTAGGTCCGCCTTGGTGATGACGATGGCCCCGGCACGGATCCCGAGCAGGCGGCAGATGTCGAAGTGTTCGCGGGTCTGGGGCTTGATCGATTCATCGGCGGCGATCACCAGCAGCACCAGGTCGATCCCGCTCGCGCCGGCAAGCATGTTCTTGACGAAGCGCTCATGACCCGGCACGTCGACAAAGCCGAGGCGAACGCCGGGCAGTTCCAGGTGCGCGAATCCGATATCGATCGAGATGCCGCGACGCTTCTCTTCCTTCAGCCGATCCGTCTCCTGGCCTGTCAGCGCGCGAACCAGCGCGCTCTTGCCGTGATCGATGTGTCCCGCCGTACCGGCGATAATATTTCGCATGGGCGCCAGTCTGTTCTTCATCGTAGCGGTTACGGCCCTGGCGCAAGGCACGGAACAGGAAACCGCGCCGGTGTTTCGCGCAGGAACAGCCAACGTCCGCGTGGATACCCTGGTCCTTAACGGAAATACTCCGGTGACCGGACTGAGCCGCGAGGACTTCCTGGTGACCGATGAGCAGCAGCCGCGGGACATCCTGTCCTTCACCGTCGATCGCGAACCGCTGTCGCTCACGCTGCTGCTGGACATCAGCGGCAGCATGCAGAAGTATTTGCGCGAAGTGAGCGAAGTGGCGGATCGCGCCCTGAAGGCGCTGCGGCCGGGCGATCGCGTGTCCATCGTTGTGTTCGGCCGCACCGCCGCGGTGTTCGCCCCTTTCAGCGAAGACCTGGAATTCATCGCCAGCGCCATCGCCCCCGCCCGCAATGTCCAGACGGTGGGTTCAGCGACCCTGATCAACCCCGCCATCCTCGAAGCAGCGGCCCTGACCGCGGACCAGCCGGGACGCCGCGCCATTCTGATCCTGACTGACAATCAGGGTTTGAACTACAAGTCTCCCGACGAGGAGGTGAGCCGCCGCCTCTCAAGCGACGACATCCTGCTGTACGCGATCGTGGTGGGCGGCGCCGGGCGTCCCAAGGACAACAATAACGGAAAGAAGCCGTTGAACCCGGATTTCACTTTTCCCAACGTCTTCCGGATCGCCGAGGAGACGGGCGGCGAGGCCATCGCTTCCTCGCGCGCCGAAACCTTCGCTACGGTGTTGGAGCGAATCCGCAACCGCTACTCGCTGATCTATCAGGCGCCTCCGGCCGGCGAAACCGGCGCGTTCCGCGAGATTCGCGTGGCGCTGACTCCGGAGGCGAGAAAGCGCTTTCCCAAGGCTCGCGTGCTCGCCCGCAAGGGTTACTGGCTGGGAGAGTGATTTCGTCCCAAGCGCGTGGGCGGCTGCGGCAAAGCAGTGTATGATGCCGCCGTGACGCTTCCCGCGATTCTCATCCTGTTCCTCGGTCAGGCGGCCGATCCGCACCAGGGCGCGTTCAACACCGCTCTCGGCGTCGCCTGCGAGCATTGCCACGAAACACCGGCTCGCATGGACCGTGCACAGCGGATGGTGCGCATGCGCGACGGGCTCAGCCGGGGAACGTTGCAGCCGCTGGGCGGGGTCACATGTTGGACCTGCCATCGCGGCAAGGCGAAGCCGGCCCGCGTGCCGCGCTCCTCCTGGATGGACATCGTGCAGAAGTGGCCCGGACCTGCAATGGATGAGGCAACGCTGGCCAAGCCCGCGAAAGAAGTCTTCCGCAACCTGCAGGTGCTGGACGGTGACTCGCCGGCCTCGCTTATCCGGATGTCGATGAGTATCTACAGCGCATCCCTGGGAGTCGCCTGCGATCACTGCCATGTGCCGGGGAAGTGGGACGCCGACGACAAGCCCGCCAAGCAGACCGCCCGGACCATGCTCCGCATGTTCGGCGAGCTTCCCGGATTCTTCGTGAAGGACGCCAGTCCCACCTTCCAGTGCTTCACCTGCCATCAGGGCGCCGCCAAGCCGCAACGCTCCCCGGCGTGAGCTTTTTCGGGTCCGGAACCTCGCGTATCTGGATGCCATGAAAACTCAATTGATCAAAGGCGACATCTGCCTCAGCACCACGAAGACGGCGATCTCGAACGCCATCAAGCTCGCCACCGGTTCCTCGGTCAGCCACGCGTTTCTGTACCTCGGCGACGGAAAGATCGCCGAGTCCATCGGGGACGGTGTGGTGGTGCGTCCGCTCGCCGCGGCGCGCGCCGAGTATTCCCTGATCCTGGGCTTCCGCCACCCGCGCATGACGCCGGCGCTCGCCGACAAGGTGATCCGCTACGCCGCCGAACGCGAGGGGTTGCGCTACGACATGCGCGGCGTGGTCGGCGCCAAGCTTCCCGGCTTGGGTGACGATCCCAACAGTTGGTACTGCTCGGAACTGGTTGCCGCCGCGTTCCAGGCCGCCGGCCTTCCGCTGGCGCCCACGCGGCACATCTCGCCCGACGATCTCAAGCAGCTCGGAATCAAGGGTGTGCTGAAGCCGCTCGGCCCGGTGAACGTCTAGACTGCCGGCTTGGCCGATCCGCGGTGGCAGGTGTAGCAAAACACCGGCGTGCTTTTGCCGTCAAAAAACTGCGGAGTCGAGCTGACCATGCGCAGCATCTTGCGAGCACGGTCCTTCTGCGGCTTCGCCTCGCTGGCGTAATCGCCCTCCACGTGGCAGTGGTCGCAGTTGACCCCCAGGGAGTTGCGGAACATCTGCATCACACGGGAGATCCGGCCCGCCTGCATGCCGCCGAATGACTTCATATTGCTGTAAACCTCCCGGGCGGGTTTGGTTTCCTGCTCCGGAGTCAGCTTCAATGCCTCGGGCCAGTCGGTCTTGGTCCGCTCCGGCGGAATCGCGCTCTTGCCGGACTCCTTGCCCCGGTGGCAGGTCACGCAGGACACCGGGGTCGCCGCGCCTTGCAGGTGATTCTGGTTCAGGTGCTCCACCATCCTGATCATCTTCCGCGCCGTCTCCAGCTTGGGTGTGTCGTGGCAGTGCGCGCACTCCACCCCCAACGGTTTGTTGAAATCCGCGTGCGGCGCGGATTGCGCGAACAGCGGAACGGCGGCGGCGATCAGGACCCAGCGCATCGTCACAATGATGCAGGCACGTGCCCTTGCTCGGCAAGAAAAAAGGGGCGAACAGGGGCTACACGAACTTGATCCGCCGCATCGCGAACAGCACCATCCGCAGCAGCAGCAGCCCGTGACGCCAGCGCTGGATGTTCGTCTCTCCGTAAACACGTTCGCGGTAGCGCACCGGCAGATCCACGAACTTGCGGCTGTTTTTCGCGGCGCCGAAGATCAGGTCGAAGTCGCCGAAAGGGTCGAAATCGCCGAAATAGCCGCGGTTCGCGGCGATCAGTGCATAGTCGCTCCGGCTCAGCACCTTGGTCCCGCACAGCGTGTCCTTGATGCTCTGGCTCAACAGCCACGTGAACGCCAGGCTGAAGAACTTGTTGCCCAGCAGGTTGAAGAAACGCATGGCGCCTGCTTCCATGGGGTACACCAGCCGGACGCCGTTGATGTACTCGCCCTTGCCGGATCGCCAGGCTTCATAGAAACGCGGCAGGTCCTCGGGCGGAACCGTCAGGTCTGCGTCCAGAATCATCAGCAGGTCGCCGGATGCCTGCTGAAATCCCAGGCGAACCGCGTCGCCCTTGCCCTTCCCGGTCTGCTGGAAGCGCCTCGTCAGCGGCCGCTGACGGACCTCCATCTCGCGTCCGATCGCTTCCCAGGTGCCGTCGGTGGAGTGTCCTTCCACGAAGATCAGTTCCGTGCCGAGCCCCATCTCCGGCAGCCGGTCGAAGATCGCCGTGATGTTACCCGCCTCGTTGCGCGCCGCTACGATGACGCTCACCAGGCAGTCCGGGCGCGGCGATGCCTCGGGCCGCGCCACCACGAAATTCGTGATCCCAAAGTGACGGAATGGCCACAGCTTCACCAGGTAGCGGTTGCAGATGGTATCGATCGGAGGCGTGCGCACCGGCCACAGGATCTCCTGCGAGGTCCGAATGGTCTCAAAGCCGGAGAGTTGCAGCAGGTTCGCCAGATCCTCCACGGTGAGCCAGTTCTGCTGGAGCTGGCGCGCCACCAGCCCGAGCGACTCCGCGAGCCTGCGGGGCTGCTCCCACAGACGGCTGTAGGTGTTCAAAAGTATGCGTGTGCCCGGATGGCAATGCGGCCGCAAGTTCTCGAGCAGCGCCTGCACATCCCAGAGGTCATTCACCAGATCGGAGGCGACAATAAAATCGAACGTGCCTTCCAGGCGGAAGTCGTGGGCGTCCGCCAGCACGAACCGCAGATCCGGATGACGCTCTCTCGCCCGGCGGATCATCTCCGGACTGAAGTCAATCCCCACCCCGTGGGCGGGACGGAGCGCCGCCAGCAGATCGCCTTGCGCGCAGCCGAGCTCCAGCACGCGCATCCCCTCCGGAACCGCAAACCGGTACAGTTCAGCCAAGCGCCGCCGGTAATAGCCCCGCAAGCCCGTCCAATCAGCCGATTCCAGCGCAAAGCGATCCCAATAAGCGACCCGAGCCTGGGTGTGGCTTGCCCGCCGCCCGTCCTGCCCGCTCTTGCGCGTCACTGCCGCCGGAGGCATGTCAGTTCATTCTCCGCGAAAAAGGCCCGCGCTGTCGATACAATGACGGTTTGCCTTCGAACATGAAAAAAGCGCTGATCACCGGCATTACCGGGCAGGATGGCTCGTTTCTCGCCGAGCAGTTGCTCAGCAAGGGATACGAGGTCCACGGCGTGGTGCGCCGCGCTTCCACCTTCAACACCGGCAGACTCGAACCGCTGTATCAGGACCCGCACGAGTCTTCGGCGCGCCTGTTCCTGCATTACGGGGACGTGACAGACGGCTCGGCCGTCCGCCGCCTGCTGGAGCAAACGCAACCGGACGAGATCTATCACCTTGCGGCGCAGTCCCACGTCCGCGTCAGCTTCGATCAACCCGAGTACACCGCGGATGTGGTGGCGCTGGGCGCGCTCCGGCTGCTTGAATGTGCCCGAGACTATATCCACATCAGCAACCGGCCAGTCCGAATTTACCAGGCCGGATCCTCGGAGATGTTCGGCGCCGCGCCCCCGCCGCAGAACGAATCCACCCCGTTTTATCCCCGAAGTCCCTACGCCGTCAGCAAGGTAGCAGCGCACTGGTACGCCGTGAACTATCGCGAGGCGTACGGTATGTTCATCGCCAACGGCATTCTCTTCAATCACGAGTCGCCGCGCCGCGGCGAAACTTTCGTGACCCGAAAGATCACCCGAGCCCTCACCAGAATCTCCCTCGGCTTGCAGGATAAGCTCTTTCTCGGCAACCTGGACGCTCGCCGCGATTGGGGGTTCGCCGGCGACTACACGGAAGCGATGTGGCGCATCCTGCAGCACCCCGAACCCCAGGATTTTGTGATCGCCACCGGAGAGTCGCACTCCGTTCGCGACTTCCTCAACGCTGCCGCCAACCTGCTGAACCTCGACTGGGAGCGGCACGTGGTGCTGGATCCAAAGTATCTGCGTCCCACCGAAGTCGATCAACTCCGCGGTGATGCCGGCAAGGCAGCTTCCTTGCTCTCGTGGCGGCCCACCGTGGATTTTCACGGCCTGGTGAGCATGATGGTGGAGCACGACCTGCTGCTGGCGCGCCAGGAGCAACTGCTGCAGGCAAACGGCATCGCAAAGGGCTTCGCGCAAGGCCGCTAAGTCGTTTAGCAGTAACAGCCCAGCCCCTCCGATGGCCTTGACACCGGCAACTGGATGTGAAAGCATTTCTCCCCGTTAGGGGGGTGAATGAAGAGGCTTCTGGGATCCTTTGCAATCTGCGTGTTTTTCCTGGCGATCCTGCCCGGCGACATCTTGCTTGCGCAAGCGCCGACCGGGAGCATCGCCGGCACCGTGGTGGACGAAACCGGCGCCGTCGTCCCCGACGCGGCGATCCGCATTACCAACAAAGCCACCGGCGCACAGCGCTCGGTCGCTTCCAACGCTCGTGGCGAGTATTCCGCCTCCGCGCTGCTGGCCGGCGAGTACGAGATCCGGGCCGAGGCCAAGGGCTTCCGCGCCCTGGTCCGTTCCGCCGAGGTCACCACCGGGAACACCACAAACGCCGAGCTCCGGCTGACGGTGGGCGCTACCGCCGAAGTGATGACCGTGGAGGGCGCGGCCGCGCAAATCTCCTATGATTCCAACAAGATCGATGGGGTCGTCAACCGCCGGCAGATCGAAAATCTGCCCCTGAACGGCCGCAGCTTCCTGCAGCTCGCGTTTCTGGAACCGGGCGTCACCGTGAACACCGCGTCGCTGTCGCAGTACAACGCGCAGTTTTCGGTCAGCGTCCTGGGCGGCGATGCCGGCCGCACCGCCATCAACGCGGACGGCGGCAACATCCGCGACCGCACCACCGGCAACACGTCCCAGAACATTTCCCAGGAGACCGTGCAGGAGTTCCAGCTCTCCAGCGTGAACTTCGACCTCTCCACCGGCATCTCCAGCGTGGGCGCGGTGAACATCGTCACCCGCAATGGCGGAAACGATTTCCACGGCACCGGCTACTTCTACTTCCGCGACAACAACATGGCGGCATATCCCGCGTTGCGCCGCAATCCGATCAACCCCGAACCGTTCTTTGCACGCCGCCAGCCTGGGGTATGGGTAAGCGGTCCCATCAAGAAAGACAAGCTGTTCTTTTTTGCGAATTACGAATTCAACAATCAGGACGCCGTGGTCACGGTGCAGCCCAACGCACCGTCGCTCGTCGGCTTCATCGACAACCCGGCGAGCCCGTACACCAACCATCAGGTTTCCGCTCGCGCCGACTGGCTGGTGAACGCCAAGAACACCGTGTTCGGCCGGTTCACCATGGACAAGAACAAGTCCTTTGGATCGCCCGGCGGCAACCCTCTGCCGTCCAACTGGCTGGTGAACTCCAATAACTCCAACCAGTCCATCGTCGGCTGGACCGCCACTCCGAGCGCTGCCTTCGTTAACGATTTCCGTTTCAGCTATGTCTTCTGGAAGAACCGCAACCTGGTGCCGACGGACTCGGATTGTCCCGCCAGCAGGCCCGGCTGCATCGGCACCGGCGGCCCGCAGATCACGGTATCCGGCGCGGGCTTCGTCATCGGCAACACCCAGAACGCGCCGCAGGGCCGCGACTACGACACCATCCAGTTCGTCAACAACTCCACCTGGCAGAAAGGCTCGCACCGCATCAAGTTCGGCGGCGAGTTGGAAAAGGACATCACCGAAGGATTCTGGGAGTTCTGCCTGCCGGCGTGCATCACAGCCTGGTCAGTGGAGCAAACCCAGCGGCTGACGCCGGGTATCGCGCTGCCCAACCGCATCCTCAACTACAACGACATCCTCGAGCTCCCGTTCCTGGCGATGACCGTCGGTTACGGACCTGGATCTTCTCCGGCGCCCTTCCAGTCCGAAAAATCGCGCATCAACTACCGCATGCGGTTCTACGGGCAGGACTCCTGGAGAGTCACGCCGAAGCTGACGTTGAACTACGGTTTGGCCTGGGCGGCCGAGACCACGCTCGCCAATCACGATATCGATAAGCCCGCCTACCTGCGGCCCATCATCGGCGACATCCGCGCCACCCGGCGCGACTGGAACAACTTCGCCCCCGCCGGCGGCTTTGCCTGGAATCCCTTCAAGAGCAACAAGACCGTTATTCGCGGCGGCGCGGGCGTCTACTACGACACCCAGTTCCTGTGGGAGCGCCTGAACGAACGCAACTCCATCGGCCCTCGCGGCAACGGGCGCAACAACGTCTCCGGCAACCTGCTGACCAACAGCATCGCCGGCATTCCCGGCGTTCCCGTCGGCACCCCGCTGGAATTCATCCGGAATCCCACCGAACTCCGGGTGAAGCACATCATCCAGATGATTCCCGGGTTCCAGCAGCGCCTGGCGCAACTCTTCCCCCAGAACTTCGATGACCTCTCCGTGCGCGGCGTGAACCTGCAGAAGACGGTGAGTGGATTCGCCACCATTTTCCCCACTGACTATCCCACCAGCTACGGATATCACTTCAACATCGGCATGCAGCATGAGATCGCCCGCAACCTGGTGATCCAGGCCGACTTCGTGAACCGGCAGTTCCTGCGGCGGAGTTTCGGCACCACCGTGGACGCGAATCGCTGGGATAGTGTCGAAGGCCCCGTGATCCCGCGTTGCGTCGGAACCCAGGCCGCGGACCCGCAGGCAAACTGCTCCCTGGGTCCCATCCAGGTTCGCGACCCCAATGCGCGATCCAATTACCGCGGCCTGCTGCTGAAGGCTGACAAGCGCTTCGCCAGCCGGTGGCTGCTGACGGCGTCTTACGCTTACGCCGTCCAGAACACCGTGCTGATCATCAACAACAAGCGCAACTTCTTCGCGGCTTACGGCGAATACAATCCGCGCCACGTCTTCAATCTGTCCGGCGTGGTCGATCTCCCCTGGGGTTTCCAGGTGTCGTTCATCTCCGCCATGACCAGCAAGCCGCCGATCAACCCCTCGGTAAATGGCGGCGCCGCATCGGACATCGACGGCGACGGCACGGGATTCGAGTTCCTGCCGGGCGCCGGCATCAGCCAGTTCAACCGCGGCCTGGGTCGCGAGGACCTGTACCGGCTGATCGATGAGTGGAACGCCGCGTACGCGGGCAAGCTCGCGCTGCGCAACCCGGCAACCTGCACCGCCGCCGGCCAGGCGGGCTGCACCGTCTACTCGCGGCTTTCCCGTCCCCGCGACGACTTTCAGTTCGGCGATGTTTTCTCCTCGCAGGATCTGCGGGTCACGAAGGTCTTCAACTTCAAGGAGCGGTATCGCCTCAACGTGTTCGGCGAAGCGTTCAACCTGCTGAATGTCGCCAATCTCGGCGGCTTCAGCTACAACCTGATCGATCCCGCCGGATTCGGACAGCCGACCACCCGCGCCGGACAGATCTTCGGTTCCGGCGGACCTCGCGCTTTCCAGGTGGGAGCTCGCCTGAGCTTCTAATCGCCAGGCGCGCCAATAAGCAACGGCCCCGTCCGGATCACCGGCGGGGCCGTTTTTCTTTGGCCAAACGTGAGTGCTTACTGTGCTCCGCTGGGCCGGGCTTCCTTCTTTGCCTTGGCCTTCTCCACCATCGCGGCGACATCCGCCAGCAGCTTTTTGGCGTCGTACACGATTCCATCCTTGATGGTGTACTTCACACCGCCCACCCGCTCCGGCTTGGCTGTTTTGTCGTTCAACTTCAAGGCGCCCGTGCCGTACAGGACCTTCAGGTTCTCCACCGGGTTCTGATCCACCAGCACCATGTCCGCCAGCATGCCGGGGCGGATCAAGCCGAATTCGATCGGCTTGCCCTTCGGATCATGCAGCGCTTGCGCGCCGTACAGCGTGGCCGAGCGGATCACCTCCAGCGGATGGAACCCCGCTTCCCGCAGGTTCTCCATTTCCTCCACGAAGGAAAATCCGTACAGTTTGTAGATGAACCCGGAATCGGTGCCGGTGGTTACGCGGCCGCCTTTGTTCTTGAAATCGTTCAGCAGATCCATCCACACCTGGTAGAACTTCTTCCAGTGATACTCGTCCTCCGTGGTCCAGTAGAACCAATACGACCCGTGGGCTTCGCGGCTGGGTTCGAAGAATTGCCATAGCGACGGCAGCGTATAGCGATCGTGCCATTCGAGCGTTCGGGCCTTCATCAGGTCCCGGCTGGCCATGTAGATGGTCATCGTGGGATCCAGGAACGTGCGCCGCTCCACCAGCTCATCCACGAACGCGTTCCACTCCTTGCTGCCCCGCGGGTGAATTTGATTCCACAGCCGTCCCACCTGCCCGAAGCGATGCTGCTCATCGTTGTAGTTCTGCGTGACCGGATAATCCTGGATGGTGCGATCCTTCAGCAGCGATTCCAGCAGCCCGTAGAAGTGCGTCACCGTGCCGAGCCCCAACCGTACCGCCTCGCGAGCGTTCATCCGCACCACGCCCATCTGGTCCAGGTGCGCCGTGGAGCCCAGCCCGTGCTTCTTCGCTTCGTCCAGCAGGGCGGCCATGATCTCCGGATCCTGTGCGCCCAGCTTCAGCCCGTCGATTCCCTTCTTGGCGGCGAAGCGGACCCACTCGCGCGCGGTCTCCGCCGTGATCAC
>CAYOQB010000067.1:0-10617 GCA_964406035.1 uncultured Solibacteraceae bacterium
AGGGAGCAGAGGTGATCCTCGGCCTGCGCGTAGCCATCTCCGAAGCCGAGGCTGGGCAGGTTCTTGGCCTGAATGTGCGGGATTCCGTAGCTGGTGCGGCGGATATGGGCCTCGTACTTCTGGGCGGCGGTTTCCGAGGCGGTGAAGATCGCCAGCAGGAGCAGAACGCAGCTTCTCATAATGCTGCGATTATATCGTGAGGCTGGAGTTGGTGAGCTTTGAGGCGCCCGGCGGGGCGCTTGCGCCCGGCTTTAGAAACCGATGCGCAAGCCCGCCGAAATCGCGTGCCGCTGGAAGTCCTGGAAGCGGAACTGATTGGTCGTGTACTGGAAGAATCTCCAGTCACCGATGAAGCCGACTTTTTTGTAGAACGGAACCGACAGGCCTACCACCGGCTGGTACAGCCGCGTGGGCAGCGATCCGTTGTTGATGGAGAACGAGCCGCCCAGGTTCAACCTCGCCTGCCGCACCACGCGGAGATCCACGAATGCGTTGGCATGATGGCCGAAGTCCCGGTACAGCACGGTCTGCCGCCCGAAGAACGGCAGCGTGATGGTGTCGATGTTGTTACGCCAGGAAGAGTAGGTATACTCGCCGCTGAAGTTCAGCCGCTGCCCGTTTCCAGGAGTCCAGTTGACGCCGGCGGAGGCGTTCTGAATCCGGGTATCCAGGCGGATGGCCGGATTGGGATTGCGGTTGTCCAGGATGCTGTAGAGAACGTTGAAGTTCAGCGCCTGATTGAAGCGGTACCGGACCTGCGCGCGGCCCTTGTTGTATTCGAGCAAACTGGTGCGGAAGAAATTCTGGCGATCGCCCTGCGAGCCTTCAAAGTCGAATGCTCCGCTCCATTTGGAGCCGAACCGCAGCGTCGCGCCCGCCAGGATCGCAGGGAGCCGGATCTCGCCCCGGTTGGTCGATGCGATCGGTGTGACCGCCGGCGGCACTTCGGCATCGCCCCAGGTGTAGCGGAAGCCGCCGCGCAGGCTCAGGATGCTGGTGGCTTCCCAGATCCCCAGAACCTCGAAGCGGTTCCAGTTCAGGAACAGGCGCTCATTGTAAATCGCCGTGTCCGCGGCGGCGGCCGGGGTCGCTCCGGACGCCTGTTGCCGGATCTGCGCCGGTTGCGAAATGTTAAATCGGTCGGTGGAGAAAGTCTGGATGATGCGCACACGGCGCACCGGGCTGAACTCCGCGCTTACCAAGCCGGACGGGAACGGGCGCAAGGCACGCCCGGACGTGCTTTCGATAAACGTGTTGAACGGCAGCCCCAGCTCGCGGGAGTAAAAGTCGCCGGCCGCGTCCGATTGCGATGTCGCGCGGATCGACGGCTGCACCCAGGTGAACTGTCCGTTGACGCTGAGCCAGGTCCACGGCCGGTACTGCAGCAGCGCCCGGAGGAACGGGCCGTCGCCTTCCACGTTGTACCGCTGCTGCACGCTGAACAGGCGCAGGTTGCGGCCGAAGAAAGGCGTCAGGCGGTTGCCGGTGTTCTGGCCGAAGTAGCCCACGCTCTGGTTGTCGTAGAAGTCGCTCCAGCCGCCCTCGAAGGTCGCGTTGTACTTCGCGCCCTGGATGCGGACGCCGCCCCGGATCAGATCCTGTGCGTTGTCGTACTCCGTGCCCACCGGATACTCATTGCCTTCGCCCACGAAGGGCACGATCCCGGTGCCCTGCTGCATGCCGCGGCTATAGCTGATATAGGGGGAGATTCGGGCGCTGGGGAACAGGCGCAACTCCGCATCCACCTGGCGCAGGCGGGTGTCGAATGCCCTCTGGCTGAACAGCACGCCGTTGCCCAGCAGCGGGTTGGCGAAGATCGGCAGGTTGTTGAAGTACGCTACGTTGCGATAGTCGATATTGAACTCGTACAAGCCGTTGCGGCGGCCGTCCACCCGGGTGTTGGTCCACGGGTCGCCGCCCCATCCATTGGCGAAAATGTTCAACTGATCGAGGACTTTGCTATCCGGAGCCGAGTAGCGCACAGAGCCGTTGAACAGGCGAACGCCTTCGCCGAGGTTGACTACGCTGCGGTACACGTTCTCGTTGCCCTTCATGTCGCTGAGCCAGCGGAAGCGGACGTCGAACTCGCCGTCGAGCGTGTAGTCGGCGCCAGAGGGCGGCTTGGCGGCATCCGTTTTCGGAGCTGCCGGCGTGCCCTGCGGGGGCTTGGTTTCGGCCGGCTTCGGTTGCTCCTGGGCCAAAGCGGCCGCGGCGAGAATGCAGGCGGCAAGCAGAGTCTTCATCGCAGCAGCCCCTTGCTCACATACGATCCATGGATCTTCTGGTGACAGGTGGTGCAGTTCTGGAAACGGGCGCTGCGCAGATCGTGGAACGCGGGCGGAGCCCCGCCCATCGTGTTCAGCGTACCGGCGTGGCACTCCAGGCACTGCTGCTGAACGGTGTGCCGGTTCAGCATCCGCGGGTTCGCACTGCCGTGCGGCTCATGACACGTGGAGCATGGCTCCAGACGCACCGGCGCATGTTCGAACGGGAACGGACCGCGCTTGTCGCTGTGGCAGCGGAAGCATCCCGGCTCGCTATTCGCGGCCAGCCGCTGCAGGTGAGCCGGCGGGCGTTCTCCGTGCGGCTGATGGCAATCCACGCAACTGATCCCGCCTTCCTGCAGGCGATGCCGGAAGGGCCGGTTGAACTGCGCCCGCGCCGCCGTATGGCAACTGGAGCACTGGTCCGTCGAGTTGCTGGCGTTGATCAGCTTGCGTCCCTTGGCGGAGTGGACCGAGTGGCAATCCGTGCACGAAAGCGACGCCCGGTAATGCTGCCCAAGATGGTGTCCGCGCATCGTGGGACTGGTGGCGTGGCACTTCAGGCAATTCTCGTTGACTTCGATGCGGCCCGCTTCCTTCAGCAGCCGGATCTTGGTTTTGTCGCCGCCCGATTCGACGTGCTCCTGCCCCGGTCCGTGGCAGCTCTCGCACGCGAGGTTCTCCATCTTGAAGCGGCTTTTCTTGTCGACCCGCACGTGCGCGTTGCCTTTGAAAGCCGTCGAGATCTCTTCGTGACAACCCGCGCAGGTATCGCTTCCGGCGTACCCCTGCGGAAGATTCTGCGCCATGGCGCTCCCGGTGAGGAGCGCCATGGCGGCTAGTAAGTGCTTAACGGGCATGGACTCGAGCCGGCGAATACGTCGAATTCGGTCCATGGCAAACCATGCAGCTTTCGCCGAGCTGAGGATCGGTATTCAGCTTGGCGTGAGCCGCCGCGAACTGCGACTGGTGGCACGACAGGCACGCGCCGGTACCCGGCGGCACGGTCGTGAAGAAGGGATTGCGCGGATCGTTGGTCGGCAGCAGACCCTGCTCGGTGGGGAGGTTGAACTCGCCCGGCCGGTGGCAGGTTTCGCACTGCGCCAACTGGCCTTCGCCCTGCGGCATGGCGATCTTGTTGAAATTGATCGCCGCGCTGCCGAAGCCGTAAATGGTGTAATCGCGCTGATTCCCCTCACCCAGGTGGATGCGGTGAATCATTTCCTTCATGTTGATCGACTCGGGCGGGTTCTGCGCGGCGGGACGCCGGGCGGCATCGGTCTGAGTCGGGTTGTGGCACGAGGTGCAGGAATCCAGCAGGTTCCGGTTGTCGCCGTGGAACGACATCTGCAAGTGGCAGTTGTTGCACTTGGCATAATCGGCGGCAACGCGGCGCGGCACAATCGGGTTGTCCGTCACGCCGAACTCCCGAACCACCGCCAAGCCCGCATCGCGGATGGTAGCCTGCTTCTCGGTTCCAGGGAAGATCACCTTGTTGCGATAGCCTTCCACCTCCACTGACCAGGTGCCCTTGGCGTCCGCCGCGATCGCCTGGTTGAAGGTATAGGTGCACGTTCCGTCCTGCGCGCACTGCGCGGTCGCCCGAGGGTCCTCGGACCAGAACCGGGCGTTGTCCGCTCCGCGGCGCTCAATCAGGTTGAAAGCCATGCGGTTCATCTGCGCCAGCGGGATCGAAAGACCCTGCAGATTCTTCACCGTGAACTGAACCGTGGGCCGCTGTCCCGGCTGCGTGTTGGTCACGCGGTCGATGGTGAAGCGAACGCCTTCCAACTGCTGGGTGAACCAGCCGCCCGGTCCGCCGTTTGCCCGCAGAATGGTGTGCGCTCCCTTGATCGACAGGTCGAGCTCCAGTTCGCCCTCGGGAATGTGGCAGCGCGAGCAACTGTTGTCATTCAACTGAATGATGCTCGCGTGGTTCGCGCCCGTGGCGAAGTTCACGTTGTCATGGCACGATCCGCAAGCCGCGCGGCTCGGATTGGTGACGTGATTCCGCCGCTGCTCCAGACCCGCCGGCGGCGCCTGTGACGAGTTGTAGTGACAGGTCTCGCAAGCGCGGGTGCCGACGTTCGGAGACGGGCCCGGAGGGAATCCGATATCCGAAAAATCGACAATCCGATTCTGGTTCGCTTCCCACTTGTAGGGAGTGCCCGCCTTCACGCTCGGCAGGTCGCGGCCCATGTGGATCTTGTGGATCATCACGCCCATATCCGCGGTGTTGCCCGTTCCAGCGTCCACCGTCTGAGGCGTATGACAGGTGATGCATCCGGCAACCGACCGGCGTCCCGTCGTCCCGTGCGCGGACAACTGGCCGTGGCAGCGGTTGCAGGCTTCCTGCGGCACGATATCCCGGACCACCGTTACCGGGCTGCCGTCCGGAACGAAGTTGATCACCGTGTCGGCAGTGTCGGTCCCCAGGTCGAACTCCGTCAGGTTGCGATTCCCGTACAGGTGAATCGTATGCGTAACCGTGCGGTCATAGCCCGAGGGCAGGCGGTTGCGGAACGTGTAGGTATAGTCGCCGTTCCCCTTCGGAGTCCAGGTCCCATTGTTCTCGCCGGTTGCCTGCGTTTCGCGGCGTCCGGAAGTCGGACTGGGTCCATCGATGCGAGTGAGGTAGGAAACGTACTTGGTCTCGCCCTTGGGAATGCGGGCGATCACAAAGTTGGTTCCCACAGGTCCGGGCGTCTCGTTGCCCAAACGGTCCAGTCCCACGCCCCGCGGGTCCGTGATCCTCACATCCACCGAGACCGTGCCGTCCGCGGCCGCAACCGGATTGGACAGCGCGAAGCGCAAGCCGGGACGAATAAACTGAGCGTCCTTCTCGCTCAGGTAATAGGCCTTGTCAAAGGCTTGGAACGGCGATTTGACGTCGTCGTCCGCAGCCACCATTACGAGGCCGGCGGTGCCAAGAACAGCACCGGCAGCCGCCCATCGCAAGAGTTTCAACATTTTTGGATTCATAGTGTGCAACCAAACCCTCCAAAAACACCCACGCCGCCAGTTCGATCCGGGCCCAGCGGATCGTCCAGGCAGCTCAGGCTTCTCGATAAAGCAAAAATCGTATCACGCGCTCATTTCTGCTGGGCAATCCCCAGCGTCTTCAGGATCTCCGCATTCTTTTCGTCCATTGCCACCGCTTCGTGACACGTGGAGCAGTCCTGCGTAATTTGCAGCCCGTCCGCGGACGTCAAATCCGCTCCGTGACAACGGAAACAGCCGGGCGAATCGTTATGGCCCAGGTGGTTCACTCGGGAACCCCAGGTCAGGTTGTACTGCGGCCAAACGTTTCGAGAATAGATGTCGTACAAAGCGGCGGCAGCCTGATCCATCTGCTTGGCGCGTTCCTTGGCCACCGCCGGGTGGTTCTTCACGTAGAACTCCGCCAGATTGGTGGAAATCTGCTGCTTGGCGACTTCGTGGCTCGGATAGGTCGCCTTCAAAAGCTCGATGCCCCGCTTGCGGATGCCCGGCAGGGTGTGGTCGATACGGCCGAGCACCATTGCCTGATTCAAGGCCCGCTCCGGCGATTCGAACGAGTGCGCCGCCCGGTTGTGGCAGTCCACGCAATTCATGGTGCGGGTTTCGAAGCCGGCGCGCTTGCCGGCGTTCCAGTCCGCGGTCGCATACTCGCGAACGGCGCCGTCGGCGCGGCGCATTCTCACCCAGGCGATCTTCTCGCGCTTCTCGTCGGAGGCGTACTCGATGGTGATGCCGTTCAGGTGCGCTCCATGCGCTCCCTTATTGTTTCCGCCGCCACCCACGTGCATGTTCAGAACCGTGGCGGTGGGCGCGCCGTCATCCTCCGCGAAACCCTTGCGCACAATCAACTGCGAACCGTAGTTCTGGTTCATGGAATGGCACTTCAGGCACATGTTCTCCACCGGCGGCAGATTGTGCACCGGCGTCGGAACGGGCTTGGGATAGGTATTGAAGACCGTATGGATCAACTGCACCGTCCCGTTGGTCTTGGCCTGCACAAACCCGCCGAGCCCCTCGTCGACGTGACACGCCACGCAATCCACGTTGGAGTGAGCGGAAATCTTGTATTGCTCGTTCTCCGGGTACATCACGTGACAGGCCGCGCCGCAGAAGTTGTTCGACTCCATGTAGTGCACGCCCGCCAGCAGAAAGCTGGAGCCGATGATCAGGTTGGCGACCGTGGCCACCGTGAATACGATCACCAGCTTGCGCCACGCCGGATTCTGCCAGTTGATGGCCAGCGGCGCCACCGTGCGCCCGGCGGCCGCCATTTGCCGGCGGCGCCACCAGATACCGAGCGGGATCAGAACCAGCCCGGCAAAGAAAATCATGGGCAGCAGTCCGAACAGCAGAATGCCCAAGTAAGGATTGTTGACTGTGTCAAAGATCTCGAGGGCGGTGAGGATCAGCCACAGGACGCCCCCGGTCGTCGTAAGCACGACCCCGAGTAGTGATATTGGATTTACGGCCAGTGAGACTAGTGTCGATCGAGAGTCTTTCGCCATTCCATCCCTCGCGAACCCGGACGAATCCCGGTTCGCAAAAACGCTTGGATCAAATAAGGACCTTTCCGGTCCGTTACTTACTGCGGCGCTAGCCTCGCCGAAAGTACTCTGGGGTCAGACTACCATGACTGTTCAAGGCGTTACAAGTTTTTTTTGATCCGGATTTCGCCTTCTTGACGCGTGTGGGAGTGTAGGGAGACGGCGAGGTTTGGAATACAACGTGCCTCCTCCCTGATACAGAAGCCAGGAGCCGACCCATGCTGATCGCCGCAATTATCGCTATGTTGTTGATTTTCTCGCTCTTCCTGCAGACGATCGCATCCGGTCCCCGTGCCCTGGCGGAGAGTCAGTCCGACACGCCGCCGCAGTCGAAAGCCTCGCCGAGACGCAATGTGACTATTGCGTAACACACTTGCCGCGCGCGGCTTTCCAACTATTACAACCAGCACATGTTAGGCAGGCCCACAGTTGTCTAGGTGCGCCCCCCGCACGATGGCACTTTCGCCCAGGGGATTGTTATGATCGTGCGAACACGAAAATGCTTCTCATCCGGAATGAGCAGTTGCAGCAGTTATCCCGTGCCGCCCGGGCCGACTTCGAACGGCGGTTGTGCCTGCACCTGAACCGGACCGCCGGGGTGCCGCCCGCCAGGCTGGAGACCGAAGTTCCAGCCGCCATCGATTCCGCGGCCGATTTTGACATCACCGCTGAACGCGATGTGGCCCGTTACTGCGAGCTTCTCTATCAGATCCAGGGCAAGCCGCGAGCATCCGAACTCCCGAAACCCGCGCTGAACATCCTGCTGGCGTACGGCGTCCCGCCGGAGGTGAAGCTGGACCGGCTGGAGGCGTGGAGCCAAACCCCCAAGGCGGCGAGCGCCCGTGTCTGACGCCTTCAGCAACCGCGACGTGGGATCCGCCGTCCTGCGCTGCCCTCAGCCGGAGCAGCCCAAACCGCACTGGATCGAGATTCAGTTGATCGGCGAAGACGGGGAGCCGGTGCCCTGGGAAGAATACCGGGTCGAATTGCCGGATGGCAAAATAGTGAAGGGTTTCCTGGATGAGAAGGGAATGGCGAGGGTCGAGAACATCGCTTCGCCCGGCCCGTGCAAGGTGAGTTTCGAGGATCTGGATCAGGAAGCCTGGGAGACGGTGAAGATCTGAGTCAGGGCAGCAGTTCCACATCCAGAATCATGGGGACGTGGTCGCTGATCTGGTTGACCTCGGTGAGCACGTTCTGCGCCAGCGCCTTCAGCAGCAGGATGCCGTGCTGGCCGGCAGGATAGAGCGCGGCCTGCTCGTCATCGGTATCCGCGTCGTCCTCGTACTGCGAGTCGCCGGCTGAATACGAGGAGTCGTCGGAGCTGTCGTCGGAGGCGAACATGGGCACGGTCGCCGTAGCTGCAGCGGCGGCGCGTTGGGCACGCAACTGCGCCAAACCCTGCCGGACGCCTCGCATGTTCTGAAGTTGATCCAGATGCGCCTGGGTAAGCAGAGTCGCCCACAGGCCGGTGGTCGCCTCAGGCCGGAGGTCGTGCTCCGCGAATGCGTCCCAGAGTTGCAACGGAATGCACCGTTCGAACAAGGGATAGGCCCAGCCGCGAATGGGATTCAGGGTCGGCCGGGGCGTGACCGGAATCACGAACAGCTTGTCGTAGCCGGCATTGTTGAAGACACAGGCGTCCGCATAACCGCAAATGCGCCTGTCGAACGGGTCGTAATCGACGGTTTCCACCTTCTTACGAAGCGAGGTTTCGGTGCTCTCCGCCGCTACTGAGTACGATTCCCGCTCGAAATGCGGCAGCGCCCTGTCGATCCAGTCTTCGATGGCCGGGAAGTTCTGGGGTTGCAGCGCCAGGAGAGCCTCGGTGTGCGCATGGTTGATGGCCTGCTCACGCGACGTATCACTCAGGTAGATCTCGTGAGCGTCGATGGACTGCACGTGCGCCTCCCGGAAAACGAGAACGATTTGACTGCGGATGGGAGCTGCCACGGGAGCGCCGTCCGTCCAGGTCCGCAAGCCCGAGCAGGACCCCGTGAAGCGGACCAGCTTGGCATTGGTTTCGTGGCGCTCGAAGAAGCCATGGAAAATGCCGGTGAGGAGCAAAGGCATGTCGGCCACGTCGTTGCCGTCGATCGTGCCGCTTGCGAAGCCGCGTACCGAAAGACAGAACTCGGAGTAGCCGTCATAGAACGAAAGCAAGGTGTCGAGGGCCTGTTCACTCGCATCGGAGTCCCGCGCCTCGGTATCGACGTTGAAATCGCCAGCGATCACGGTGTCACAGGTCCAGCGAATCCGGGAAAACTGTTGGATGGCGCGATGGGTGATCTCGCCATGATGCGGCGCGGGTGCGTGAAACGCCACCACATCCACCGCATTCGGCCACTGGTGCGGCTGGAAGCGGGCACGTGCCGGAGCGCGATATCCGGGCTCCGGCCAGTGCAACGCGCCGCCGTTCCCGTCGCGGACCATCAGTTCGAAGCTCACCGGGATCATGGCCGCGCGCTTGTAGATAAATCCGTAGGTCTCGCCCTCCGTGAACACCTGCTCGGGGGGGAGTGTCTTCTCGGGCTCCATGCGAGCGTAGATGTTTCCGCCGGCGATCCCATTCATCGCCGCGACAATGCGATCGAGCTCGAGTATGCCGGGCGCCGCACTGGCGTCCGTCTGCTGCGCGAGCGCTCGCATCGCTTCCCATTCCTGCAGTTTGATTACGAATTCTTCCTGCCGGCGTTGGAGTTCCGCATCTACATCGGCCGTCGTGTCGCGGCCGCGGGTGCGCGGCGGGGGCTCGGGACTGACCGGTTTCGGCGGCAGGTAGATACGCCGTTTCACTTCCAGAATGGCGATAATGTCCGCGTTGCATTCCGTCAGTATGGTCGCGATCCGGACGATCACGTGATCGGCGCGCCGGGGACCACGGCTGGGGCCGCCGCCCAAGTCCTGCAGGTTCCAGGACACAATCCGCAAGCCCCGCCGCGGCGGCAGATTGTGCGTGTCGGTGACCCCCAGCCCGCTGGAATCGCCGCCGGCTCCATGAATCAGAAGCCAGGGCAGCACCGAACCGCTCGTCCGCTCCTCCTGGGTGGAGCCGTTGTCCGGATCAACGAACTCCCCCGTGCACGGATGCCGGAATGGCAGAAGCGGCACATCGGGCGGAAGGCTAGGCTGCACGGCGGACCTTATTTCTGGAAATCATGAGCTTTCTCGAGAACCGACCGGGTGGAGTCATCGCATTCGCCGGTGACGGGGAGCTGAAGCGCGTTCTGAAAGGCGCGGAGTGCATCAGCCAGGCGCGATTCGGAGACGGGCGAGGGCTCGGACGTGAGATATCCCAGGTTGATCAGCCGCTTCTCCACTCCGGACTTCCCGTCGATGGGGTCCATTTGCCCGAAGTTCACGCGAGCGATCATCGCGATCGAGGGTACTCGCAGGATTCCTTCCTTCGCGCCCGGTGGGATGAACTCCTTCAGGCAGCCGTTGTCGTCGGTGACACCCGGGTTCTCTCGATCTCCGATCGTCAACGTGTACTCCGCGCCTGCCACCGGCTTGCCGGCGCGCAGCAGCCGCAGCCGGTACACCGCCGGAATTCCTCTGCGGCGGTAAACGTGACGCGCATCCGTCGAGGCCGCGGCCTGCTTCCGACGCAGTTCGGGGATCACCACGGAATCGCCCTCGGCCAGCACGTTCGGCCACTTGCGGCGGGAGCGGAGCTCGGCGTTCTCCGGCAGTTGCCAGAGCGTGAGCTCAAAGAAGCCCGAAGCCTCGGCCACCGAGGCAAGCGACTCCCCTTCCCCGATGACGTGTGTGCCTGCCTGCAAAGTCCGGGCCATGAATGAGGTTCTACC
>CAYOQB010000067.1:10627-26531 GCA_964406035.1 uncultured Solibacteraceae bacterium
CCATGATACCCGGCCCGCCACCCGCGCACCAGGCGCCCGGCGGCACGGCATCGTGATAGCTTGAGAAACCATGAAGCTGCCGCTGATCCTGCTGGGAACCGCCATGTGCATGGTGGCTCAAGACACCGACAAAACCGCGCGCTCCGTCATGGAGCCTTTCTTCGTCGCCTGGAACAAGGCCGACAACGTCGAGCTCCGCAAGAGCATGAACTTCCCCTTCGTCACGCTCGGCCGCAATGGCGCGGCGCAGATCGCGATGAAGGCCGAAGACTTCACCCAGGACTTTGACGCGTTACGCCGCAACGAGAACTGGGCATCTTCGACCCTGGATGCGATCGACGTGACGCCAGGCTCGACCGCGGACAAGATTCACATCATGGTCACTTACAGCCGCTATCTCAAGGACGGCAAACGCTACCTGACCGGCCGGACCTTCTACGTTCTCACCCGGCAGAACGGCCACTGGGGCATGCAACTGCGGTCGCCGATGGCGCCGAAAACACCGTGAAACGCCGGGATCTGCTGCTGGCCGCCGCTGGGATCCCGCTGCGCGCCGCCGCAGCCCGGCCCAACATCCTGTGGCTGAGCTGCGAGGACATGAGCCCCGACCTGGGCTGCTATGGCGACCCTTACGCGCGCACGCCGCGCATCGACCGGCTCGCCTCCGAAGGCATGCGCTACCTGCGCGCATTCTCGGTCGCCGGTGTATGCGCCCCCTCGCGATCGGGAATCATCACCAGCATGTATCCCACCTCCATCGGGACGCATCACATGCGCAGCCAGGGAGTGCCGCCGCCGTTCGTCAAATGCTTTCCCGAATACCTGCGGGCCGCGGGCTACTACTGCACCAACCGCTCCAAGACCGACTACAACCTGGGCCAGCCGGCAACCGGGCGGCCGGACTCCCGCGTCCCCGATTTCTGGAACCGGACGCCGTTCTTCCAGCCTCCGGTGGGGTGCTGGGATGCGTCCAGCATCAGCGCCCACTGGCGAGGGCGCCCTACCGGCGCGCCTTTCTTCGCCGTCTTCAATTTCGAGCAATCGCACGAGGGTCGGATCCGAGGAGAAGCGGACGCGACCGCCGCGCTGGCGGGCATCGCAGAGAAGCACGATCCGGCGCGCGCGGTCCTGCCCCCCTACTATCCCGATACGGAACTGGTGCGCAAGGATTGGGCCACCTACCACGATCTGGTGAGCGCCGTGGATCAGCGTGTCGGCCAGGTGCTCGACGAGCTGCGCGACGACGGGCTGGAGCGCGACACCATCGTCTTCTTCTGGAGCGATCACGGACGCGGACTGCCACGCGCCAAGCGCTGGCTCTACGACTCCGGAATCCACGTGCCGCTGATTGTCCGTTGGCCGGGACAGGTAACGCCGGGAAGTACCAGCAGCGAGCTCATCAACCTCATCGACCTGGCCCCGACAATGCTCTCCATCGCCGGCATTCCGGTCCCGAAGTACATGCAAGGCCGCCCGTTCCTCGGCGCGCGCAAGACAAGCAGCCCGCGCTACATCTTCGGCGTGCGGGATCGCATGGACGAGCAGCCGGACCGCATCCGCTCCGTCCGCGATGAGCGGGTCAAGTACATCCGCAACTACCAGCCGGAGCGCCCCTACGCGCAGGCGATCGCCTACATGGACCAGATGCCGTCGATGAAGGAGTGGCGCAGGCTTCATCAGGAAGGACGCCTCAACCCGATGCAGGCTCAGTTCTTTGCCGATCGCAAACCGACGGAAGAGCTGTACGACTGTGTGCAGGACCCGCATGAAACGCGCAACCTGGCAGACTCGCCGCAGCATCGAAAGACGCTGCGCCGGATGCGCAAGGCGTTGGAGGACTGGGAGAAGCGGACCGGCGATCTGGGCAGAACCGACGAGCAGGAGCTGCTGGCGCAATTGCGTCCCGGCGGCGTTTGGCAAAAAACCGCAACTCCGGTGATCCGCTTCGCCGATGGTCGCGCGGTCATCGTTTGCGCCACCGAAGGGGCGACGGTCGAATACGCGATCGGCAACAGTCCGTGGCGCCTCTACACCGGCCCGATCTCCCAGCGCGGCGAGATCCGGGCGCGCGCAGGCAGGCTGGGATTCGCCGACAGCGAGATCGTCCGCGCTACTTGGTGATTACGAACCGGTCCAGTTCCCTGCCTTGCGTATCGAGCTGCCGCACGGTGAGCTTTTTCCCGTCGACATCAGCCACCGAGAAGGAATGCGTGGTGGAAATGAATTTGTGGGTGAACGCCTGCCAGGAACCCGGCTTTGTTTCCTGCTCCTTGTCATAGAGGCCGGCCCCGCCTGCGCCGCTCACGATATAGATGGGACCGTTGGGGCGCGTGCGCGTCGCGCCGTCGTAGTTCTTGTCCAAGGTCCAATCACCGGAAACGCGGCCGCGCAGGTCGGGTCCGGAGGCGTTAGCGAACTTCATGGGGAACGATCGCTGGTAGTTGTGCACGTGTCCCGCCCAGACGATGTCCACACCGCCGGCCTCGAACAAGTCGGACACCAGCCGCGTGCGTTGCTCATTGAAATGCGCGTCGGAAGAGTTGAAGCCGGGCTGGTGAACGGCAACGAATTTCCAGGTGGCGCGCGAGTTCTTCAGATCGGCCGCGATCCAGGCGCGCAGCTTCGGATCCTTGAAATCCACCCACCGGTTCGCATCGATTACCAGCCAGTGGGAGTTGCCGTAGTCGAACGAGTAGTTCGCCATGCGCGGGAACTTGCCGTTGGAGGCGGCGATCACCGCTGCGCGGTCCTGTTCCGGACCCTCCAGCGGGGGCGCATTTACGCCCTCCGGTCCGTTCAGCGGCAGGTTGAAGTAGTGAAAGTAGCCCATGGCGTCGGGGTTGCCGCGGACGTCGGGGGTGGCAATATCGTGATTGCCGGGCGCGGCGGCCACAGGCACCGACGCGATCAGGCTCTCGTAGAAGGGGAAGTACTTCTCGCGATACTCGCTGATGCGGCCCCGGGAGTAAACGATGTCACCCGTGATGAAGACGAAATCCGGCTTAGACGCGGCCACTTGAGCCGCGATCACGCGCTGCTCCGGAGTTCCGGCGCCGGAATCGCCGAACAGAGCGAAGCGATAGGGCTGGCGGGAGGACTTGCGGGTTTTCGCGGTCGCCTGAAACACCGGCTTGCCGGCCTCGAGCACCTGGTACTCGAATGCGGTACCCGGCTTCAAGCCCGCCAAAGCCGCCAGCCAGACGCGATGCGGCTCGATGGAGCGCACCGCGATCCGATGAGAGGAAGCCGGCGCAGGCCGCGACCACTTGCCGCCGCCCTGCCTCCACTGCACGGCGAAGGTCCCGTCGCGATCCGCCGTGTGCCACAACACCGACATTTTCTGGGGGTCCGCCGGGTTGTCGCCGAACTGCAAATACGGCTTCACCAGGAATGGCTGAGCATATGCGGCGGATGCCGCCAGCAGCAGCGGAAGGATGCGCATCATCAGCTTCATTCGAGCACAAACGGCGTTAAGTCTTGGTGACATGGAATGGGTTGAAATCGCTCTCCTTGTCATAGATATCGACGCCCTCGTACCGCTTCAGCCCGTTCACAATCACATAAGTGAGCGGCGTGGAGGCGACCTCATACAGCACCTTAAATCCGTATCCGGAGGCGATCAGGTTGGCCAGGGTCGACCAGGACACCGATCCGCCGAAGGCAATCAGCATCACCACCACGGTGTCCACCAACTGCCCCGCGACCGTGGAGCCGATGGTCCGCATCCACAGGTACTTGCCATCGGTCATCACCTTCATCTTCGCCATCACGAACGAATTGGCGAATTCGCCGCACCAGTAGGCGATCAGACTGGCCACCACCAGCCGCGGCACGAAGCCGAACACCGTGGCGAAAGCTTCCTGATGCGGCCAGTCCGGCGCCGGCGGCAGGGCCACGATCGCCAAACCCATGGCGGCCATCAACCCGGAGGCGAGAAACCCCAGCCAGATCGCTCGCCGCGACGCCGAGTAGCCGTACACCTCCGTGAAAATGTCGCCGAAGATGTAAGTGAGCGGGAACATCAGTTGCGCGCCGCTGACCCGGAACGGACCCAGCGCCACGATCTTTTGCGCCACCAGGTTGGAGATCAGCAGCACCACCACGAAAATCGCAAGCAGGAGGTCGAAGCTCTTGAAGGTGCGCAGGTCCCGGGCGCGGGAGCGGGTGACAGTGGAGGATGACATGAAGCGAAGGCTCAATTCTCGCATGGTTGGCGAACAAAAAGGTATAATTCTGTCGTGAAGAAGTTTGGGCTCGCCATAGCGGTTCTCCTCGCGGGATGCGCGAAAGACATCCAGAATAAAGACGCGGTGCGGCAGGGCGTCATGGATTACCTGAACGCGCGGCAGCAGCAGACCGGCCTGAACATGGCTGCCATGGATGTCGACGTCAGTTCCATCCAGTTTGAAAATGGGCAGGCCGTGGCGACGGTTTCGTTCCAACCGAAGAACGGCGGCGGCGGGGCGATGCAGATGAACTACACGCTGGAGCGCAAGGGCGACAAGTGGGAAGTAAAGGGCCGCTCCTCCACGCCGGGCAAGTCGCACGGCTCCGAAGGATTGCCGCAAACTCCTACGCCCGCTCCGGTGCAGCCGCAAGGCGGCGCGATGCCGCCCGATCACCCGCCCGTCAAGAAATAACCCCGGATCTGATCCGCGGGAAGTCCGCCGCTGGACGGGGCTGACCAGAACATGCCAACCACCAGATCCCAGCAACTGTTCGCACACGCCCAGGGTTTCATTCCCGGCGGCGTGAATTCCCCGGTGCGCGCGTTTCGCGGAGTCGGCGGCACGCCCCGCTTCATGAGCCGCGGCGAGGGATCTCGGATGTGGGACGCCGACGGCAATTCCTACCTCGATTACATCGGCAGTTGGGGCCCGCTGATCCTGGGTCACAAGCCGGCCTGCGTGGTCGACGCGCTGCGCGAGGTGATCGAGACCGGCACCAGCTTCGGCGCGCCGACCGAGCGAGAAGGCATTCTGGCGGAACTGATTACGCAAGCCGTGCCCTCGGTGCAGAAGGTCCGCCTGGTGAACTCCGGCACCGAAGCGACGATGAGCGCCCTGCGCGTGGCCCGCGGCTTCACCGGCCGCGACCTCACCGTGAAGTTTGAAGGCTGCTATCACGGCCACGTCGATTCGCTGCTGGTAAAGGCGGGCTCCGGGGTAGCGACGCTGGGCATCGCCGGAACGAAGGGCGTGCCGGAGAGCTTCGCGCGCACCACCATCGCGCTGCCCTTCAACTCCGTTTCCGCGCTGGAAGAGGCGTTCGCGGCGCACGGGGACCAGATCGCGGCGGTGATTGTCGAGCCCGTGGTCGGCAACATGGGTTGCGTGCCGCCGGGGCCGGGGTTCCTCGAAACCATGCGCTCGCTCTGCACCCGGCACGGCGCCCTGCTGATCTTCGATGAAGTGATGACCGGTTTCCGCCTCGCCTTGGGCGGCGCGCAGGAGCTATACGGAATCCGTCCGGACCTCACCACCATGGGCAAGATCATCGGCGGCGGGCTTCCGCTGGCCGCGTACGGAGGGCGCGCGGACGTGATGGATCATGTGGCGCCGGTGGGTCCGGTGTATCAGGCGGGCACCTTGTCCGGAAATCCGATGGCGGTGGCGGCGGGCACGGCGGTGCTCCGGCACCTGATGGCGCACCCGGAGATTTATGCCGGACTCGAATCGCAAGCCGCTCGCCTGACGGCGTGGCTGCCCTCCGGCGTGACCATCAATCGGGTGGGGTCGATGTTCACCTGGTTCTTCACCGATGATGCAGTAACCGATTGGGACTCGGCCGCGCGCTGCGACACGGATCGATTCGCGAAGTTCTTCCATTTCATGCTCGACCGCGGCGTATATCTGCCGCCCTCGCAGTTCGAAGCCGCATTTCTGTCAGCCGCGCACTCCGATGAGGACATCGCAGCCACGGCGGAGCTGATCCGTGAGTTCTTCGCCTCCTAAGCCACCGCCCGGCTTGTGCGACACCTGCGTCTGGCGCACCGTGATCACCTCCGACCGCGGCAGCGTATTCTATCTCTGCGCGAAATCGAAGACCGATCCGGCGTTCGACAAGTACCCTCGGCTGCCGGTGCTGCGCTGCTCCGGCTACCAGCCTCCTACAGCATCAGACCAAAGCCCACGCTGATTTCGGAAAAGCGGATCCAGCCGCTGCGTCCGGTGAGGTTGAACGGCTTGGGAGAGGTGAACTGGTGCGCGCCGATACGAAATCCGAAGATCTCGTAGAACCGGATCTTAATTCCGCCGCCGTACTGCAGCCCGAACTTGGTATCGCCTCCGCCGGAGGCGACTCCAACGCCCGGCGGAACGTAGTTGGACAGATTGGCCCCGCCCAGAACATAGGGCCGGACCCGCGTTCCGTCTCGCGTCAGATGGAAGACAAAGTTGTAGATCGCCTGATGCGCCGCCATCCCGGATTCGGAGGTCTCGCCCGCCAGTTCGCTGCGAAGTTGTGTCCGCAGATACGCATAACCCACTTCATGGCCGATGCGGCTTCCGGTGTTCAGTCCCGCCATAATGGAGATCCGGAAGCCGTCCGTGAGCCGGTAGCGCGGCTCGTCCGGAGTCAGCGCGAACTGTCCGATGTTGGCGTTGTTCACGAAGGTCGGCCCTCCGGAAACGAACACTTCCAAGGCCTGGGGCAGCGCGGGTAGGGCCAAAAGAAACAGCGCGAGGGCGATTCGCATAATTCCGCGGCGGCATTCCCGCCTGGGCTGTAGATGCCCCCCGTCCCGCCAACGTTACACCAGAATCACGTGCAGCTCGCCCGGACCATGCACTCCGCGTACCAGGATCATCTCGATGTCGGCGGTCCGGCTGGGACCGGTGATCAGCACCAGCGACGAAGTGCCGTCGAGCGGCCGCGGATGCAGGTCGAGCAATTCGTCCAACCCGGTCAGCAGCTTGTCCCGGCGAACCAGCGCGACATGACACGGCGGCAGCAGCGAGGCCAGCCGCGGCTGCGCCGCCGAAGCGAACACCGCCAGCGATCCCGTGTCGGCCAGGGCGTATTCCGCCAAAGTGATCCCCACATCCGCGGCCGCGGCGTTCTCCCTGGTGAACGGCAGGACGCCCGCGATGGTGTCGATGTTCCACTCCCGCAGCAGCGGCGCGTCCGCGTAAACCGCGGAGCGTCCGTCCAAAATCCGCTCCACCGTGGAACGCGGATCCGCCTTCGAATGCACATGACCCGCCAGCGCCTCCACGGCCGACCGGAACTGCTCCAGACGCTGCTCGAAGGACGCGTCGCGTGGCTGGAAGTGCGGCGCGGGCGGCGGCGGAACCGTGGAGCCGGAAGTTCGCCCCAGCGCGGCGCGGATCCGATGCAGTATGTGATCGCGGGACATGGCGTCTACGCTTTCCGCTCCCGCCACAATTGCCGGAAACTCTTGGGCGCGGGAACCGGCAGATCGCGCTGGCTCAGCCACGCCCGCAGCGGCGCGATCGCATTCTCCTCATCGCTGATCCATTCGCGCGGCGCCGCTCCGGCCGCGATGGCCCCCATGCGCTCATAGGCCCAGGGATGCCGCATCACCCAGCTCCAGGCCTGGAATACAGCCCGCTCCGCTGCCGGAGATTGCGCCGGCGCGATCTCCGCGCGCAGCTCCAGCAGCACGCGTGGAATGTCGATCTTCACCGGACAAACCTCGCCGCAGGCGCCGCACAGGCTGGAGGCGAACGGCAGCCAGGGATCCTGCTTCAGCCCCATGTATTGCGGGGTCAGAATCGCGCCGATCGGCCCCGAGTACACCCAGGGGTAATTATGCCCCCCGATGCGCCGATACACCGGGCAGTGATTCAGGCACGCGCCGCAACGGATGCAGTACAGCGACTCGCGCTTGTGCTCGTCGGCCAGCAGCCGCGTGCGGCCGTTGTCCAGCAGGATCAGGTAAAACTGCTCCGGACCGTCGTGTTCCCCTTCGCGGCGCGGCGGCGCCAGGATCGACGTGTAAACCGACAGCGGCTGTCCCGTCGCGCTGCGGGCCAGCAGCTTGAGGAAGAGGGCGAGATCCTGCGCCCGCGGGATCACCTTCTCGATCCCGGCGATCGCAATGTGAATCCGCGGCGCGCTGGAAGACAGCCGCCCGTTGCCTTCGTTCTCGACAATCACGATCGCGCCCGAATCCGCCACCAGGAAGTTCGCGCCGGTGATCCCCACCTCCGCGTCCAGGAACTTGCGCCGCAAAACAACGCGAGCCTGCGCCGTCTGCCGCGCGATCTCGGTTTCCCGGGGCAGCCCGAGCTTCTGCTCAAACAGGTCCGCCACGTCGTAGCGGGTCTTGTGCAGCGCGGGCGCGATGATGTGATACGGAGTTTCGCCGGCAAGCTGCAGGATGTACTCGCCCAGGTCGGTCTCCACCGCCTCCACCCCCGCCGCTTCCAGCGCCGTGTTCAGGTGGATCTCCTCCGAGGTCATCGACTTCGACTTCACGGCGAGCCGCGCGCCGGCGCCCAGAATGATCTCGCTGATCTGCTTGCAAGCCTCCCCGCCGTCGCGAGCCCACACCACGTGCCCGCCCCGCGCGGTCACATTGCGCTCCAGTTCGGTCAGGTAATGATCGAGGTGCGCCAGCGTATGCTTCTTCACCGCATGCGCTTGCGCGCGCAGCTCCTGGAAATCCTCGAGACCCGCCACCGCCGCCTTGCGATTCGCCACCAGTCGGCCCGTCGCGGATTGGATCGCGGTCTGCAGCCGCGCATCGGCAACCGTACCCGGAATGGCGGCCGGAGTCTTCATCGCGAAGCCAGCACCTCGGCCAGGTGGACCGCTCGAATCGCGTGCCCGCCCCGGCGCATCGCTCCTTCCATCTGCATCAGGCAACTGACATCCGTCGATACTACTGCCTCGGCCCCGCAAGCCAGAATGGAATCGATCTTGGAGCGCGCCATGGAACCGGATACCTCGGGAAACTTCACCGAGAATGTCCCGCCGAAGCCGCAGCAGTCTCCCGATGTGTCCATCTCGGTCAGCTTCAGTTCCCGCACTTTCTCCAGCAACCGCCGCGGTCCGTCGTGAATCTGAAGCTCGCGCAGCGCATGGCAGGAGTCATGATACGTCACCACGGCCGGAAACCGCGCTCCGCAATCCTCCACCCGCAACACCTCCAGCAGGAACGTCGAGAACTCGAACGTCCGCGCGGCGACTTCGTCCACCCTCGGATCGCCGGGCAGCAACTCCTTGTAGTGGCGCGTCACCATTGCCGTGCAGCTCCCCGACGGGACGACGAGGTAGTCGGCGTCCCGGAACACCTCCAGAAAGTGGCGGGCCACGCCTTCCGCCTCCGCTCGAAAGCCGGAGTTGAACGCCGGCTGCCCGCAACAGGTTTGCGCCTCCCGGAACTCCACCTCGCACCCGGCCCGCTCCAGGACTTCCGCCATCGCGAGTCCGACGCGCGGAAACAACTGATCCACCAGGCAGGTGACGAACAACGAAACGCGCATCAGACTTCCGGCTCCACCACGATCTCCTCCGCGACTTCTTCCTTCAGCTCCTCTTTCAACACTTCCAGCTCCAGATCCAGGGCCGCCGGCAGCTCGATGGCGGCGGCCTCGATCAGCGGCGGCTTCGGAAGCGGCTCCGGCTTGAATACCACCACGCCGAACGGCGGCAGCGTGATCGGCATGCTGAAGGGCCGCTCGTGCGCCCACACCGCGTCCGCCACCGCCTCTCCCGCGTTGCCCATGTTCGATCCGTGGAACATCTCCGCATCCGAGTTGAAGATCTCCTGATACCGGCCCGGACGCGGCACGCCCACCCGATAGCCGCTGCGCGGGATCGGGGTGAAATTACAGACGATCACCAGGAAATCCTCCCGGTCGCGCGCGAAGCGCAGAAACGACAGCGTCGACATCTCCAGGTCCCGGAAATCGATCCACTGGAAGCCCGCCGATTCGAAATCCACCTCGTGCAGCGCGGGCTCGCGGCGCACCAGCCGGTTCAATTCCCGCACGTAGGCGTGCAGCTTGCGGTGATAGCCGTACTGCAGCAAATGCCAGGGCAGTTGCGCTTGCCAGTTCCATTCCTCGTACATGCCCAGATCGCAGCCCATGAACAGCAGCTTCTTGCCCGGATGCGTGAACATGTACCCCAGAAACGCACGAACATTGGCGAAGCGCTGCCACTCATCGCCCGGCATCTTCGACAAAAGCGACTTCTTCAGGTGCACCACCTCATCGTGCGAGATGGGCAGCACGTAGTTCTCGTTGAAGGCGTACCACAGGCTGAACGTGACGTGGTTCTGGTGATACTTGCGATGCACCGGATCGCGCTTGAAGTAAGCGAACATGTCGTGCATCCAGCCCATGTTCCACTTCATCGTGAAACCCAGCCCGTTCAGATACACCGGCTTGGAGACGCCCGGGAAATCGGTGGATTCCTCCGCGATGGTGATCACTCCGGGAAACGCGTGCGCCAGCTCATTGAATCGCCGCAAGAAGGCGATCGCCTCCAGGTTCTCCGGTCCGCCGTAACGGTTCGGAATCCAGTCGCCCGGATCGCGTCCGAAGTCCAGGTAGATCATCGACGCCACCGCGTCCACGCGCATGCCGTCCAGGTGATACTGCTCGAACCACAGCGTCGCGCTCGAAAGCAGCAGGCACTGGACTTCAGTTCGCCCGTAATTGAAGATCAGCGTGCCCCAGTCGCGATGCTCGCCCTGACGCGGATCTTCGTGCTCATACAGCGCCGTTCCGTCAAAATAGCCCAGCCCGTGCGCGTCTTTCGGGAAATGCCCCGGCACCCAGTCGAGCAGCACCCCGATACCGGCGCGGTGGCAGGCATCCACGAAGTAACGGAAATCGTCGGGCGTGCCGAACCGCGAGGTCGGAGCAAAGAATCCGGTCACCTGATAACCCCAGGATCCGGAATACGGATGTTCCAGGATGGGCATCAGCTCGATGTGCGTGTAGCCCATCTCCACCACGTAATCCACCAGCGTCTTCGCCAGCTCGCGATAGCTTAGCGGCT
The DNA here is from genome assembly GCA_964406035.1 of uncultured Solibacteraceae bacterium. GTDB lineage: Bacteria > Acidobacteriota > Terriglobia > Bryobacterales > Bryobacteraceae > JAIEPW01. Next base: position 21,605 of record CAYOQB010000067.1, read on the forward strand.
TGTCGCCGTCCTTGTGCATCCAGCTTTCCAGGTGCACTTCGTAGATGGACACCGGCTGTTCCAGCCAGTTGCGCTCCGCGCGCTGCGTCATCCAGTCCTGATCGCTCCACTCGTACTTGCCCAGGTCATACACGACGCTCGCCGTGGCCGGCGGCTTCTGGCAGTACACAGCGTACGGATCGGCTTTGTCCAGCGACGCGCCGCCGCGCGCCGAGATCCGGTACTTGTACTGCGCGCCCTCCCGCAAGCCCGGCAGAAACAGCTCCCACACCCCCGCGTTGCGCAGCCGCATGGGATGCCGCGTCGGAGACCAGTTGTTGAAGTCACCGATCACCTGCACCGCGTCGGCATTCGGCGCCCACACCGCGAAGCACACGCCGGCAACGCCTTCGCACTCGCACAGGTGCGCGCCCAGGAAGTTGTAAGCCGCGTAATGTGTTCCCTCGCCGAACAGGTGCAGGTCGAACTCGGAGATCAACGGCGGGAAACGGTACGGATCCTCCACCTCATCCCCCCCGTCGATCCGCAGCAGGTAATCATCCGGATGATCCTGCAGGCGCGCGCAGAAGAACCCCGCTGCATCCAGCATTTCCGCGGCATGGACCGAGCCCTCCACCAGCACCTCCACGCGCGATGCCCCCGGCGCAAATACCCGAACCGCCCAATGATCGCCGTCCAGATGCGGCCCCAGAATCGAGAATGGATCGCCGTTGGTCCCCGCGATCAACTGCTCCACGCGCGGCTTGGTCATGGCCGTATTATGGCAAGAAGATGCCCCACCGCTTCCGCGCGATCCCCAAGGCTGAGCTGCACCTGCACCTGGAAGGCGCCGTGGATCGCGAAACCGTTCACGAAATCAATCCGTCCCTGAGCCGCGAGGAGATCGATGCCGCGTTCCGCTATTCGGACTTCCTCGGATTCCTGAAAAGCTACGCCTGGGTCTCGCGCCAGCTTCTGACCCCCGAGCATTACGCGATCGCCACCCGCCGCCTGCTGGAGCATCTGCAGGACCAGGGCGTTACCTACGTCGAGCTGACGCTGTCTGCCGGCGTGGTGCTGTGGAAGCAGCAGGAATTTCCGCCTATTTATGAAGCGGTGAATCGCGAGGCCGGGCGATCGCCCGTGCAAGTCCGCTGGGTGATTGACGCGGTGCGCCAGTGGGGGGTGGAAGCTGCGAAGCCCGTTATCGAACTGGCGGCGGAACGCGTCGGCGACGGCGTCGTGGCCATCGGCATCGGCGGAGACGAAGCCCGCGGACCCGCCATCGACTTCCAGGACCTGTTTCGCCAGGCTCGCGACTCCGGCCTCCGCCTCACCGCCCATGCCGGCGAAAGCACCGGCCCGGAAAGCGTGTGGCAGGCTCTCGAGATCGGCGCGGAGCGGATCGGCCACGGTATCCGTTCCATCGAAGACCCTCGCTTGATCGAAGAGCTGAAGCGCCGCGACATCCCGCTCGAAATCTGCATCACCAGCAATGTCCGCACCGCGGTGGTCGCATCGCTCGAAGCTCACCCCGTGCGCCGCCTCTACGATGCCGGCGTGCCCATCCTGCTGAACACCGACGATCCGGCTCTATTTGATTGCACGCTGACCGGCGAGTTCGCGCTTGCCGGCGACCAGTTCGGCTTTACCCTCCCGGAACTCGAAGGTGTCGCGGCGAACTCCTACCGCTATGCGTTCGATCACGCCGCTTAAGGCAGAATCACGGTCGTCGCCGCGATCACTGCCGGGTCGCGGTTCTCATTCCACAGCTTGCGGAAGCGCAAGATATCCGCATGCTCCCCGCCGCTCATCCCGGCGACGTGCGCGGGCTTGATGCTCTGGAAGTAAGCCTGTACCACCACCCGCGCCGGCTTGGCGCGAACCGGTACTCGGAACTCCACCTGATCGCCGCCCGCGCCAAAGTCGGCATCGCCCTCCGTCCCCGCGGGCGCGATCGACTCCCCGCGGATGCCCGGCGGCAGCCCGCGCTCCAGGTCGAAACCGGCAGGCAGCAGGCGGTTGTCCTTGCGGTGCCGTGCTGCTTGCACCAGGGACTGCGTCGGCCTGCCCTGCTCGTCCTCCATCTCCGTCTCGTAAATCATCACGTCAGCGGGAGACGTGATGCGGACCTGATGCGGTGTGCTCTCCGCCAGACCGTCGATCTCCCCCCGCTCCGCATCCCATCGTCCGGATTCGAACAGCACCCCGCCGCCGTTGTCGAACGCGGTCACGTGCAGCCACAGCCGGCGGCTGGGGAACCCGGTGGGCACCTTGTGCCCCGCCAGGTTGTCTATCCGCACCCACAGGCTCAGGATGCCGTCCCCGAAGTCGGCCGAGGCGCGCAGCGCCACCGCGCGCTGCAGCATCTCCAGCACCCGCGCCTTGGCGCCGCCGCGATCCTGCTGTAGCAGCCCGCCCAACATCCCCTGCAGTTGGAAATTCCCGCCCAGCAGCAGGTGCTGCCCGAATGGCGCCCGCGGCGAGGTCGGCGGAAACGCCCGGCCCATGGGATTGTGCGCGATGTACTGGGTAGCCAACTCCCCCTTGTCGTCATGCAGCACCGGAACATGACAGGATTGGCAGGTTCGCCCGGCGGCAGGGTAACTGCTCGCCAGCCATTCGAGATACGTTCCCTGCTCCACGAACTCGCCCCGCTCCACGCCCTCGGCTCGCTTCGACGGCAGAATCACCGTGTGGCAGGAGCCGCACAGCGACGACTCCAAAAGGTGGCTGGAGTAGACCGGCGTAAAGCCGCTCATCATCCGCATCGGCATCGCGAACGGGTCCCGATGCGGTCCGTACACAAGCCGTTCCCGGCCGATCTCGAACTCCCCGGTAAACGACTCCTTGGTCCCCAGGCGGGCAGGTTGCACCTGATGACAGACCGTGCAACTGACGCCTTCCGCTCCCAGCGCGTTTAACGCGTCCAGCCGCAGATGGGCGGGCCGGACCTCATACTGCTGCATCGGTGCGTGGCACCGCAGGCACTTGTCCTCGATCGCGGCCGCCGACCCGGGGCTCTGTTCCACCTCCCAGCGCACCTTCGCCTTCCAATAAGGATCGATGGCGGCGGCAGCCATGGCGCTGTCCAGCCAGAGCGCATATGGCGACACGTTCGCTCCCGCCGCGTTCACCGCCTCCGGCGGCACGGGTATCCGGGAATGACAGTTCACGCAATTGCTGGCGGGCGCGAAGCGCGAGGTCTGGGCCTGGACTCCCAGGGCGGCAAGCACGAGCAGGAGAATCCGCACGGTACACCTCCGGCCTAATTACTGAAGATGCAGCCGCCTCAGGAAGGGAACAGGCGACGTAGACCGGCCCTCAGGTGTACCCCCGATTGTCGCCGAAGCCCTTTCGCTTTAGCCTGTTAAGCAATGGCGTACCAACGTGCGGTGTGGCTGGCCCTGCTGGGCGGCGGCCTAATGATCCAGGCTCAAAGCCTGTCCCGAAACACGGACTGGAAGGCCGCGGGCAGCAACCGCGATTGGGGCATCCGCAAAGGCAACCAGGGCTGGGGAACTTCCGAGTCCTACAAAATGAACATCCCCCGAGGCAGTTTCCGTACCCAGAGCTACCGCCCCAGCCAGCCTATGCGGCCGCAGCGGATCGTGGTCCCGCGCTCAACGCCGCGTTTCGAGGCCGGCAAGTTCAACGCCCGCCAGAAGCCGCTGCCTCTGCCCAAAATCTACAACCTGGACTGATCACTCATAGCGAAGCGCTTCCACCGGATCCAGCCGCGACGCCTTCACCGCCGGCCAGACCCCGAAGAACAGCCCGATCATCACTGACACCGTGAATCCGGTCACCACTGCCCAGGTGGGAACCGAAGTCTGCAGGAACGGCGCCAGCAGCCCAACAAGGGCGACCACCAGCATCGACACCAGGATCCCCAGCACGCCCCCCATGCCGGTCAGCGTGATCGCTTCCATCAGGAACTGGATCACAATGTCCATGCGGCGCGCGCCGATCGCCTTCCGCACCCCGATTTCGCGCGTCCGCTCCGTAACGCTTACCAGCATGATGTTCATCACCCCGATTCCGCCCACCAGCAACCCCAGCCCGGATATGGCGAAGGAAACCAGCCCGACCACCCGCGTAATGCCGTCGAAGCTCTGCACAATCTGATCCGCCGTGGAGATCGAGAAATCGTCGTCCTCGCCCGGCGGCACGTTGCGGATACGCCGCAACGCCTGGCGGACCTCGTCGAACGCCTGATCCCGCTCGCCCGGTTTCGCGCGGGCAGTCAGAAAGATCGTCTGCACCTGGGGGTATCGCAGCTCGGCGGTGGCGTATGGAATCATGATCTGCCGGTCCAGACCGTTCTGCCCGAAGAAACCACCCTTGGCCTTTTCGAAGACGCCGATCGCCGTGAACTCAGCGCCGTCGGCCAGGAAGGTGCGGCCGGTCGGGTCGCCTTCCGGAAACAGAGCTTCGGCGATATCGGAACCGATCAGCGCGACTTTCGCGCCCCGCGACTCCTCTTCCTCGGAGAAGTACCGGCCCGCCCGCAGTTCCCGAGGCTGAGTGATAAACGAGGACGCGGACGCGCCAGTGATCAGGATGTTGTCGGTCTCAAAGCCCGGAACCTTGGCGGTCATCACCCGTCCCCCCTGCACCGGCGGCACGAACATCTGCACGCTGACCTCCAGCACGGTGGGAGAAAGCCGCTTGATCACCGGCGCATACTCGGCGCGAAGCTGCTTGCGCTTGAGCTCCTTGGGGCGGGCGGTGGCGCCGCTCGGATCGCCCGAAACCCGGTTGATGAAAATGTTGTCCGGGCCGAACTCCTGGAAGAATGTCACAATCCCCTGCCGCAACCCCGCCAGCAGCGACGACACTGTGACCACCGTCGTGATCCCGATCACAATTCCGACAATCGTCAGGAAGGCACGGAAGCGGTGGGACCACACCGAGTCCAGCGCGATCTGCACGTTCTCTCCGAAGC
>CAYOQB010000068.1:0-26516 GCA_964406035.1 uncultured Solibacteraceae bacterium
CCAGTACCGTGAGCGATGTCGACTGCCTTCTGCCGGCGCGGCCCGCCCGCTGCCAGGCCGAGGCAATGGTGCCAGGATATCCGGCCATCACCACCGCGTCCAGTGAGCCGATGTCAATGCCGAGTTCCAGCGCGTTGGTCGCCACCACAGCGCGGATCTCGCCAGACCGCAGCTTTCGTTCGATCTCCCGCCGTTCTTTCGGCAGATATCCCCCGCGATAGCCGCGCACCGCCTCCGGACCGTGCGGAAACTTCTCGGCGGCGTCCTTCAAATACGTCACCAGGACCTCGGTGGCCAGACGGTTGTTGGCGAAAACGAGGGTTTGCTGCCCGTGTTCCAGGAATTCGATCGCGATCCGCCGCGCCTCGTGCAGGTAGCTGCGGCGGATGCCCAGTTGCGCGTTCACCACCGGAGGGTTGTAGAACACGAAATACTTCCCGCCGGAAGGCGCGCCGTTGCGATCCACCAGCGTAAACTCCTCGCCGGTCAGCGTCTGCGCCAGCTCGCGCGGATTGGCGATGGTCGCGGAACAGCAGATGAACTGGGGTTTCGATCCGTAGAACTCGCAGATCCTCTTCAGGCGCCGCAGCACGTTCGCAAGATGCGAGCCGTACACGCCGCGGTAGTAATGGAGCTCGTCGATGACGATGTAGCGCAGGTTCTCAAACGCTTTCGCCCACTTGGTGTGGTGCGGCAGAATTCCCGCGTGCATCATGTCCGGGTTGGTGAACACCACGTTGGCACGCTCCCGGATCGCCCGCCGCGCGTCCTGCGGCGTGTCTCCGTCATAGGTGAACGCCCGCAGGTCCGACCCCATTTCGTTCACCTGCGCGTTGAATTCGTGCAGTTGATCTTCCGCCAGCGCCTTGGTGGGGAACAGGTACATCGCCCGCGCGTTGCTGTCGCGCAGCAGGCAATCGAACACCGGCAGGTTGTAGCACAGCGTCTTGCCGCTAGCGGTCGGGGTCACCACCACCACGTTCCTGCCGACCTGCAACTGCTGGTACGTTTCGCTCTGATGCGAATACAGCCGGGAGATGCCGCGGCGCTCCAGCCCGGCGCGCAAGCGTTCCTCCACAGCCTCGGGCATGGGCGCGAATTCAGCCTCGCGCGCGGGCTGATGACGAATCGCGCGCACCGGTGACGCCGGTCGCGATCGCCATTCCTCGAATCTCGCCAGGGCGCCGTCGATTCCGGTTTGCCGGGCCAGCATGCGCTCCTGCGCCGGCTCGGGGAATCCGAACGTCAGGTTCGTCTGTTCCATTGTTTCGCCGTTTCTTTGCTCTTAAGCTTACAACGGCGGCGGAGGAGAGTTTTATGGGGCGAACCGCGTCAAACTGCGGCGCCGTTGTGCGCTGCTTTCACCGCTCGGACGAATTCGTAGCGCTCCAGCGTGACCGCGAAATTGGATTCGCCGTCGCGCCGCACCACCGTTCCCATGCAGCGCAGCCGGACCTCGCCCGAATCGGCGGTGGCGGGCAGAGTGATGAAGTATTCCACCGGTTCGCCAATGTCGACGGCCTTTCCGGAGCATACCAGCGCACCCGCCGAACTCAGATTCAGCGTCTCGCCGTGGAACGCCGCAAGCGCGCTTCCGGCGCGTACGACCTCCACCGGGAGCCGCAACTCGAATCGCTGATTTTTGCGCTGTTCAATCACTGTCTCATAAGACTGTAAGCGGCAAAACCTCGCGAGGTCAAGGGTTTCCGGCGCTTGAAACCGTGGATTCGTAATGGTACTCCGCGCTGATTCGGGCTTTGGAACACACTTGTGCGGAGCGTCGTGGAGAACGCCAATACCGCGTTCGGCTTATGTTCGCCCGCTCCGGCGGGTAGCAAACCACCAGCTACAAGCGCACATCCAGCGCCAGTGCCTGCGTCGCCTTCGTTACCTCGTTTTCGGCTGCTTCCCTTCTCTTGCGCAAGGCCTCGGTTTCCTCCCGCAAAGCCTGCAGTTTCGATTCCTGCTCGTTCATCTGCTGCGTGTAGCGCTGGGTCAGCGCTTTCTCTTCGGGAGTGCCTTTCAGCGACTTGAGGTTCTCGCGCACCCGCTCCTGATCCTTGAAGATCTCTTCGCGGCGCTCCTCCAGTTCTTCCACCTGCTCCGCGAGTTCGCTTGCGGCGGACTGCAAGGCGAGAATCCTGCGAAACGCCGCGACTGCCTCCTCGGGGATGCTCTTCTGCCGCATGTAGAGCTCGATGTGGTCTTCGGTGATTTCGCTGATCTGAATCGCCGACTCCACCGGACGCGCCTCCTCCACCACGAGGGAGGCCGTTTCCTTGGGCTTCACCGGCAAGCGGAAGCGGTAGTACGCAGCCGTGGTTTCGGCCGGCTCCAATCCGGGCTGCAGCCGGAAGCCGCCGCGAATGGGATGCTCCACCAGGACGGCACGCGGGGTTGAGTCCTCATTACGGAACGTGTACGTCTTTTTCTCGCGCACTTCCAGATGCTGGGTCATCACGCCAGCGGCGATGACCACTCGCGTAACCCGGTCGCGCTCCAATTTAGTGTTCGCGTTAACGTTCACGGCGAGATCCACCGCATAGGAGATCAGCCGTTTCTCGTTGGGGCGCATGGAGTCGATCAGACCCTCGCCCGCGAACGCGTCATCCTCGAGAACTGAGAACGTGCCGCTGTCCAGCGTAAGCCCGCTTGAATTCGTCAACCAGAGCGCGCGCATCGGCCGCGAGATCCCGCTGGATTCATTCCAGAGCGCAACCTTCTCCGCGACCACGCCGCTCTGCACAATCGGCACGAGAGCCGACTGGTTCTTGCGAATGGTGATGGGCTCCTTGAGCTTGTATTCAAAGAGGTCGCCGAGGGACTGTGAGGCTGCGGCGGCCTGCGTGCGGAGGCGCGCGTCGTTCACGACGTCCATGCGAGGTGCAGCCGCAGGAGCGAGTGCTGCCTGTAGCGGCGGAGAGCGACGGCTCCCGCGCGCACGGCCTGCCACGCTTGCATCTACGGTCTGAATCCGGGGGGTCGCCGCAGTCACCTCGACCGTCTCCGCCGTTTGCCCAACGTCCATCCGGAAATTCTGCGCCAGCCGGTCCGCCTCCGACGCGAGGTTCAGACGCACCCCCGTGGAACTGAACCCGCTCATGGACGCGGTCACCCTCACCGGCCCGGGCGGCAACCCACTGAGTTGGTACCGGCCACTCCCGTCCGAAACCGCTTCGGCGATCACCTGGCCCGCCTCGTCCAGAGCCTTAACCGTCGCGCCGGCGACCAAAGCCCCGCTGGGATCGGTGATCACTCCCGCGATTTGTGGCGGACCCGAGTGCAGCGTTGCCTGATAGGTTTGCGGCGACACAGCCATCGCCTCCGGCAGCGCCACCACGGGACGCCGGGCGAAGTACGGCTTCGACAGATTCTGCAGGAACGATTGCGGCGCACCCGCCACCAGCGCGAGCTCCACCTTGTCCCAATCCTCACCCACCGTGTTATCCACGATGGCCCAGCCCTGCAGAAGCGGTTGTCGTTTGGAGCTGAGCACCAGCCGGTATGTGCTCTTCCAGACGGGAACTTCGCTGATGTAGCTCACAAACAGCGGGCGATCGCCCGAGCCCGACGTCGCGATCACCATCTGCCGCAAACCGGCATCGCGGTCCGAAGCCAGAATGTCCAGATAGCGATCCACCTGGCCGGTCAGACTCCGGTCCAGCAGTTTCACCGAAAATTGCGGGGTCAATTCCGAAGTGCGGACCTCGCCGGTATCCGTGATCAGCGTCAGGAAGTCGACTTCGAGCGTGGTGCCGCCGGAGATCCTGGTTTTCCGCTCGATACTCAGCAGCCGCCCGGTGATAACGAACGTCCCGCTGCGGACTTCCATGCGCGCGCCGCGCAGCGCGCCGAGGAAATTGCTGAGGTTGGCGCCGTCGCCCGCCGGCAGCCGCAGATCGCCGAGCTGGCGCTCCCGCGGCGCGGTGGACCCGTAGGTGATGCCCGTAATCCTGCCGTTGCCGAGATCGAGCACCGTGAGCGACTTCAGCACGTCGTCCAACTGGCCGGACGTGAAGCGAACCGTCACCTGCTGGTCGTCCTTCACCTGGCCGAGATGCTCAAAGTACCCGACCCCGTTCTTGTAGAGGTAAACGCGCTTCACCGGAAGCTTGGGGGCTTCCTGAGCGAGAAGGAGCGCGATGGGCGCGCAGGCGCACATCGCCCGGACAACACGGACGCTGATTCGAGACATAAACAAACCCCTGTGGCGGAATCATCCGCCAGCAGGGGCTTGGACGTCAAGCGATTTTACAAAGTTTCAGGTCGTAATTACTGGCAGGCGATCCGCTTCATCGGATAATCGATCGCCTTTTCCTTGCCTTTTTCCACGCCTTCAATCCGCCCCAGCAGGCCGTCGGCCGTTTTGCGGTAGATGACGCGCTGCGGGTAGTCGTGCGCCGGGTTGGAGAACACGGCTTCCTCTCCGCTGGCCTGTATCAGCGTGAACGGCGTCGTCGTCGGGTTGGTGCGCAAGCGGATGTTCATCACCGTTTTGCCTTCCTTGTCGACGCTGATGACGTGCGTTTCGAAAAAGACCGTTTTCCCGCTCACCAAGGTGCGCGCCGCGCCCAGCATGGACCCCGCCGCCGGCTTCATCCACATCTCTTCAAACTGCTCCCGGCCATTGGAACCGGACCAGCACCCCGCCATGAAGCCGAGCTTCTCCATTTCGGAAGCAGCCAGCGGCAGGGCGCAAAGCAAGATCGCAAGCATTTTCATAAGGCCGATTCTAGCCGCGCGGCAGATTGGCGGTCTTGGAAAAATCCGACATGGCCGGCGGCGCGCCCGCAAACTCTCGGAAATCGCGAATCAGGTGGGATTGGTCGAAGTAGCCGCAAGCCGCCGCGACATCCGCCCAGGTCGCGCCCGGACGCGAGCTTTCCTGAAGCGCGTGGCGAAAGCGCAGAATCCGCGCGAGCGTCTTGGGGCTCAAGCCCACGCGTTCGTCAAAGGCTCGTTCCAACTGGCGCGCGCTGACTCCCGCGAATTGCGCCAGCGCGTCCACCTCCACCCTCCCCCGCCGCGCGGTCATTTCCCGTAACACTCCGTCAATCCAATGACTTGCCGGCTCCGGCAGCGCCGCTTCAAGGAGCCGGACGCGCTCCCGGTCCCCTGCCGCATTGGCGATCCGTTCCCGCAGCGCCTGACCGAGTATCAGGTCGCAATCCTGCAGGCAACCCGCGGCTTCCCGTTGCTTGAAACGCAGCAGCGGGAAAGCTCCACCGGGGCGGAAACGCACGCCGAAAACGCCCGCGCGGCCCGCCGGACTCACCGTCACCGGGGCGCGCATCTGGCCGATCAGGAGCCCGCGCTGCTGCGTCGCGCCCTGGTGTACAAACGGGTCGCCGTAGTGGAAGATCAGCTCCATGCAGCCATCGGGAAGGAACGTCTGCGGTCCCGCGAATCCTTCCATCACCCAGTAACACTCCACTTGGGAGGCGAAGCGAGGCGACGGCGCAAGGACACGAAACTCCACTGCGACCGAGGATACCAGCTTCCGCGGCCTACCGGAACTGCTGGTAAACCCAGGCGAGTTGCCCGGCCCAGGTCTCCGCGGTCTGCTCCGCTGTCGCGCCGAAACTGTGCCCCGTGCCTTCCACGTACTGCAGCAGCGTGGTGGCCTCGCAACCCGCCACCGCTTTTCGCGCGGCAACGTACTTGAAGGAATGGGAAGGCACCACCACCTGATCTCGCGACCCATGCATCACCAGCGTGGGAGGCAGGCAGCGGCCGGCCGGGATATTATGCAGGGGAGAGTAGCGCCGCAGCGCCTCGAACTGCTCCGTCACAGTAACGTCGCCGAGCTCATCCTTCCACATCAGAGCGCCGGTATGGTTCTGATAACGAAGCAGATCGAGTGCACCGAAGTCGATTACAGAGGCGCCAAACAGGTCCGGTTTCTGATTCAGGGCGGCTGCCGGGAGCGCCCCGCTCAGGCTGCCGCCGTTGGCCACGATCCGCCCCGCCCGCGTGTACCCCGACTTGGCCAGCCACTGCGCAGCCGCGATGTAATCGTCCACCGCGTTTTGGCGGTTGGTGCGGATGCCGGCTTGATGCCAGGGCTCGCCGAACTCGCCGCCGCCGCGCACGCCGGCCAGCGCGAAGACTCCGCCGCGCTCCATCCAGGCGATCATGTGCGCCTGGAACCACGGAAAAGAAGCCCACCGCAGCGCTCCATAACCATACAGATAAACCGGACGCTGCCCGTCTTTCTTCAAACCCTTGCGATGCACCAGGAACAACGGGACGCGGGTGCCGTCGCGGCTCGGGTATTGCAGGTACCGGACCTCGAAATCGCTGGGCCGAAACGCGAAGTTGGGACTGGACCAAAGCTCCGCCTGCCCCCGGGCGACATCCAGGCGATACACCGCGCCCGGACTCAACATGCTGGTAGCGGTGAAATACGCGTGCGGATCCCCGATCGAGCCTGCGAATCCCGCGCCCCACGATCCACCCCAGACATTCGAGAACGGCGGAAGCTTCACCCGTCCCGCTGCCTTTCCGCTCAATTCGAAAAGCTGTAGCGCCGGTTCCGGATAGCTGGAGTAGAAGACCAGCAGGCGGTTGCCGATCCAGGCGGAATGGGCGATCGAGTTCGGCGCTTCCGCAACCACTTCGCTCCAGCTTTTCTTCTCGCGATCCCAGGCGACCAAGCGGCGCTGCGGCGCTTTCCAATCCGTCTCAAAGGTCAGGGTGCGGGAGTCACCCCCCAGGAACACGAAGGATGCCGCCAGCCCGCTGGTAAGATTCACCGCGGGACTGCCGCTTCGCAACACGTAGACATCGGTGGAACCAGACGTCCCGCGGGCGGATGTCACCACTAGGTCGCCGCCCTCAGTCACCGCCGGGCGATACCAGCGATCCGGCTCATTCGAAGCCGCCAGCAGCACCTGGTCCGAGGCTTGCTCCTGACCCAGGCGATGGGCGTAAACCTTTGCATTGATTACTCTTCCCGAGGCCAGATCGCCGGAAGGCGTTTCCGGTCGCGAATAGTAGAGGGTTTGCGAGTCCAGGCTCCAGGCCACCGTCGGGGACGTGGTGTGCAATCCCGCGAGCTTGTCCGGGAGCAGCGTCCCGCGATCCACATCGAGGATTCGCCACGTGAGCCAGCGTCCCCCACCGGGACCAAACGAAAGCGCCAGCAGCTTGCCGTCCGGGCTAGGGACGAAGTAGCGCGTCACCTGCATGCCCGGCTCCAGCGCGATCCCCTCCAGCGCGTTGCGCCGCGCGCCGCTTCCGTCCTGCACATGCAGAACGATGGCCGACGTGGCCGATCCGCCTATGTTGCCCGCCGCTTCCGCGAAGAACAATCGCTTGCCGCGCGCTACCGGCGGCCAGGTGACGCGGAAATTCTGCACCTCGCGAATGCGCCGCAGCAGCGAATCGTACTCGGGCAGCTTCGCCCGGACCGCCGCCCACTCCTGCTGCTGTGATTTCAACCATCCGGCGGTGGCCGGGCTGTTCAGGTCGTTCAGCCACGGGAAGGGATCCGGGACGGAATCGAGTTTGTCCGAAGCCAGCGCGACCGCGCTGCAAGCCAATGCAAGGAGAGACGAACGGTACCGCATGCCTCGATGGTCCAGCTATCCTTGTCGCCGAACCAGCGTTTTGGGACGAACTACGGGATCTCGGTGCTGACAATCCGCGATTCCGTCTGGAACTTGCGGTAGTTGCGATACGCCACATCCACCTGGGCGCGGAATGTCTTCAGCAGCGCGAGCCGCGCATCACCCTTCACCTGAACGTTCAGGGGCAGCCAGATCTCGCCATTTACGCGCGTCTGCTCCAGCGTGATTCGCGAGCCCTTGCCCACCCGAACAAAAAACAAGCCGAAGGAGAGCGTGTCGATGGTCTCGGCCTCCACCCGGGCAAGCTGGTAATCTGCCTGATCCACCCACAAGCGGCCGCGCATCTTGGGCAGCAGCTTGGCGCGATCGTTCACCGGCTTGTAGCCGGCGCGCGGAGTAGCGTCGATCATCCACATCTTGCGTCCGTAGCGCGTCTCTTCGCCGATCAACCGGAAATCGAACGCGCGCGGAATCTCGCGAAAGGCCGCGATCTCTTCCTTCCGGGTCTGCTTCTCGACCCCGTCGTCTTCGGCTTTCCGCTTGCGCTTGGCCAGCTCGCGATCCATCTTCGCCTGTTCTTCGGCCTGCTGTTTCGCACTGAGCGGCTTGCCGTCCCTGGCGATCAGTTTGCGGTACGGGCGTCCATAATAGATCCCCACGTCGAACACTTCAGAAGTCGTCTTGCGCACCTTGCCGGCTTTGTCGAGCTCCCGCACGTGCGTGGTTTCCTCGTAGTTGAAGTCGCGAGCACGTTCAAAATAGGGGCGTTCCTGGGATACGGACCGGCGGATGATGTCCGCGGCGTCTTCCGCGGCCAGTGGAACCCCGGCGAGTACAGCGGCGACGAAAAGCGCTCTGGTCAGTTTGTGCACAACCGTTCCAATGATGACGAGACGCGGCCGCTGCTGCAGAAATTTCAGCCGATGCGCGGCTCGGGAATGGGCGTGCCCGGAGTAACGCCTTTGTAAGCCAGATTCAGCAGCGGCGGGGCCACGATCGTGGTGGCCAGCGCCATGAACACCACCACGCCGTAAACGGATTGCTCGATCACGCCCAGGCTGGCGCCGATCTGCGCCACCACCAGGCCGACCTCGCCGCGCGGGACCATGCCGACGCCGATCCGGAACGCGTCGCCGTACCCCAGTTTCCACGCGCCCAGCCCGCAGCCGATCAGCTTCGACAGCACCGCGCCCACCAGCACCAGCAGCGACAGGATCAGCGTGTCGCGGGAGCTGAACACCTGCAGATCCAGGGACAGGCCGATACCCACCAGGAAGAACGGCGTCAGCAACTCCGAGATGCCGGCGGCGAAATCGTGAACGCGATGGGTGGTGCTTTCCGAGAGCGCCATACCCGCCAGGAACGCGCCGATGATCGCCGCCACCCCCGCGTATTGCGCCAGCAGCGCGAGCGCGAACAGCAGCACCATCGCCAGGGTGAACTGGCCTTCGCCCACCAGCCGCGATTCCACACGCGGCACCAGACGGACCATCGTTCTGGCCCCCCACTTCGCCACGACAATGGTGAAGCCGATGGCGATGGCCGCCGTCAACCCCAGCTCCAGAAAATTCACCGCGCCCTTGGCCATGCTGGAGACCAGCGCCAGCACGATCAGCCCGAGCACATCATCGATCACCGCCGCCGCCAGAATGATGCGGCTGGCCACATGGTCCAGCAAGCCCTTGGCCGCCAGCACCTGCGCCGTGATCCCGATGCTGGTGGCCACCATCGCCGCCCCCACGAAGAAGTTCTCTAGCATGGGGAAGCCCCACAGGAAGAAAATCAGCCAGCCGGTGGCGAACGGCACGACTACTCCCAGAATGGCTACCAGAGAGGCGACCGGCCCGACCTTCAGCAGCTCGGAAGAGCGGACCTCCAGCCCCACCTGAAAGAGCAAAAACATCACACCCAGATCGGCCAGGAATACCAGGATGTCGCTCCGCGGCACCCAGCCCAGAGCGCTGGGGCCCAGCACGATACCGGCGATGATTCCTCCGACGATGGGCGGCATCCCCAGCCGGTGCGCCAGTTCGCCCAGCAGCTTCGCCGATCCGAACACGATCAGCATCATCAGCGGGATGTTCTCCCCGCCGGGGGCGGTGGCCAGCAGAAACGCGGGAATGGGCATCAGTGGCATCAGGCGGTAGCGCGATTCACAAGAACGCCTTCCACCGGGACGCGGATCGTAAAGCGGGCGCCGGGCCGGTCCGCGCGGTTGGAAGCGGTGACCTCGCCCTCGTGATCCCTGACAATTGTCTCCACAATGTGCAAACCAAGACCTCGCGAATCGTGAGTGGAAAAGCGTGGCCGGAAGATTTCCGGCAAAATCTCTTCAGCAATCCCACTGCCATGATCGGCAACTTCCACTTGAACGAAACCAGGCACTCGCCGGGCGCTGACCTCGATCACGCCGCCTTCGGGCATGGCATTGGCCGAGTTCAGGAACAGGTTGATCAGCACCCGCTCCCAGGCCCAGGGCTGGCCCTGGATCCTCAGGCCGCTGTCCACGCTGGTGACGAATTCCAGGCGGCAGCCTTGCACCGTTTGCGCGAAATCGCGGGCAAACTGTACGGCATGATCCACAACGCCGGCCAGGTCGATGCTCACGCGGTCCTTGGAGTTGAAGCTTTGGACGATGCCGCGGCCGCGCTCGATGGTGTGGAAGATCGTTCCCGACAAATGCTCCCATTTGGGGTCGGAACTCAGCAGCTCCGCGGCCTCCAGCAGTGTCTGGAAGACGTTGTTCAGGTCGTGAATGAGACATTCCGCCGAGAGATCCGTTTGCCTGGTTGAGTCGGTAGCCATCAGTCCGTGACTTGCCGCAGAGTATCAAAAAACTCGGGGAAGGAAACCGAGGCGGCTTCCGCTCCTTCCACGATGGTCTCTCCCGCGGCCGCCAGCCCCGCCACCGCGAAGGCCATTGCGATCCGGTGATCGCCGAAGGAATCCACCGTCGCGCCGCGCAACGTCTGCCGGCCGGGGATCTCCAGTCCGTCCTCTCGCTCCTCGGCCTCCACGCCCATGCGGCGGAGATTCTCCACGATGGCGCGGATGCGATCCGTTTCCTTCACTCGCAGCTCCCGCGCGTCGCGGACCCGCAACCCATTCTCGCTGACGGCCCCGAGGATGGAAAGCGCCGGGATTTCGTCGATCAACGCCGCCGTCAGCGCGCCCTTGATTTCGCCGCCGCGCACGGGCCCGCCGCGGATCTGCAGGTCGCCCAGCAGCTCTCCTCCGCTTTCCCCGATCTGCAGGATCTTGAACCTGGCCCCCATCGAGGTAAGAAAATCGAGCAGCAGGGAGCGGGTGGGATTCATGCCCACGCCGGCGATGGTCAGGCTGGAGTCCGGAAACAGAAGCGCCGCCACCAGGAAGAACGCGGCCGAGGAGATGTCGCCCGGAACGCGCAGTTCCCTGCCTTGCAGCACCGCGGGTCCCTTCACCGCCGCCAGTCCGGGCTCCACGCGGATCTCCGCGCCGAATTCTCGCAGCGCGAGTTCGGTGTGATCGCGGGTCCGCACCGCTTCGCGGACGATGGTCTCTCCGGCGGCATACAAGCCCGCCAGCAGAACGCAGGTTTTCACCTGCGCGCTGGCGACAGGCGGGGTGTAATCGAGAGGCTGCAGCTCGCCGCCGCGGACCAGCAGCGGCGCGAAGCCGCCTTCCCGCGCCTCGATCGACGCGCCCATCAGCCGCAGCGGCTCCATGATCCGCTGCATCGGCCGCCGCGACAGCGATTCGTCGCCGGTCAGGCGCGAGGCGAAGCCCTGACCCGCCAGGATGCCGCTGATCATGCGAATGGTGGAGCCGGAATTGCCGCAGTCCAGGTCGCCGGCCGGGGGTTTCAGCCCGCGCAAGCCCACGCCTTCGATGGTGATGTCGCGGCCTTCGCGCAGCACCTGGACGCCCAGCGACTCGAGCACGGCCAGAGTAGAGTGGCAATCCGCGCCGCTCGAGTAATTCGAGATTTTCGACCGCCCTTCGGCGATCGCCGCCAGCATCGCATAGCGATGGGAAATGGATTTGTCGCCAGGCACCATCAGCGCGCCGCTGACGCCGCGCGCGGGTCGAATCACTTGCCGCATGAACTTTTCAGTGTAGCGTGCGGCGATGCGGGATCAGTTTGCCGCAAGCTGGGCGCATTCCTCGCAGAATGCGTTGCCGGCGAGCGCGGCCTCGCGCAAGGCCTGCGCCTGGTGCACGGCATCCAGGTCGGGACCCGCCACCGGCTGCTGCCGTGCTGCCCGAACGCATTCCTCGCACAGCGGGATGCCGGCGGCCGCCGCCTCGCGCAAGGTCCGGGCCTGCAGCACCGCGTCCAGATCCGTCGAAAACACCGGCAACTCCGCTGGCGCCTGCACCTGGCGGCGAGCCCGCTCGCACTCTTCGCAGAACGGAGCACCCAGCCGGGACGCGTGTCTCAGGGCAGCCACCTGGCCGAGCGGATCGTGAACATCGCCGAAGGTATCCTCCGGGGATTCGCCAACGGGCCCCGGGGCCGGCGCGGGCGCGGCGGCAGCGCGCCGCGGCGCCACCGGAGCGTCCCAGCTATGTCCGATCGGCTCCACTTCCACTTCGTGCAGCACGATCAGCAGGTCGCGGCGGGCCAGCGCGTCCACGGCCTGACGCCACACACCGTCGTCGGATAACAGTTCGACATTCAGCCCCGGCCGGCGGCTTCGGAACAGGGCCCGGAGCCGGGGATAAAACAGCGACTGCTGCCGCGCTCCCAGCAGGAACCGGCCGGCCTTCTCCGGCTCCAGAATGCGGCTGGATTCCGGTTTGTCGCTCCACCAGCACAACTGGGCCAGGACTTCGCGGGGCTTTTGTCCCGGCAAAGTCGCGGGAATCCGGCTATAGGGGCGCACCGGGATCAGCATTGCCAGGTTCCTAATCTATACGCCGGTTCCGAGCCGGGTCAACCCGGCAGCGCGCGCCGCGCGGGAGTGAACGAATCGATCACCTCGAACAGCTTGCCGGCGTCGATCGGCTTATCCACGAACGCGTCCATGCCCGCCGCCAGGCAGCGCTCGCGATCGCCCTTCATGGTGTGCGCGGTCAGCGCCACCACCGGGATGTGGCCGCCGTGCAGGCGTTCGTGGGTGCGGATGTGGCCGGTGGCCTCCAGCCCGTCCATCTCCGGCATCTGGACGTCCATCAGAACCAGGTCGAACGGCTGCGCGCTCAGCACATCCAGCGCTTCGCGTCCGGTGTTCGCCACCACCACCGAGTGCCCGCGTTTCTCGAGCAGGCGCACGGCCAGGCGTTGGTTTACCGGATTGTCCTCGGCCAGCAGGATCTTCATGCCCGCCGCCGGAGGCTCGGCCCCCATCATGGACGCCATCATGTTGCGAAGGGAGGAGGTCTCGATCGCGCCGGTCGCCGCCGGCCATCCGAAACGCGCCGTGAAGTGGAACGTGCTGCCGCGGCCCGCTTCGCTTTCCACCCAGATCCGCCCGCCCATCATCTCCACCAGGCGCGTGCAGATGGCCAGGCCCAGCCCGGTCCCCCCGAATTTGCGGGTCGTGGAGCCGTCCGCCTGACGGAAGGCCTCGAAAATGATCCTTTGCTTCTCCGTGGGTATCCCCACTCCGGTATCGCTCACCGAAAACTGGAACTCGACGCCCTGCTCCTCGAGGGCGAGAGTCTGCACGCTGACCCGCACCGTGCCCCGCTCCGTGAACTTGATGGCGTTCCCCAGCAGATTCACCAGCACCTGCCGCAGGCGTCCCGGATCGCCCAGAATGCGGTCGGGGACATCGGGCTCGATGGTGGCGCGCACATCCAGACTCTTTTCCGAGGCGTTCACCGCCAGCAGCCGCGTTGTCTGGTCGATCACCTCGCGCAGGCTGAAGCTGATGGGATCCAGTTCCAGGCGGCCCGATTCGATTTTCGAGAAGTCCAGAATGTCGTTGAGGATCTGCAGCAGAAAGTCGGCCGAGAGTTTGGCCAGTTGCAGGTTGTCGCGCTGCTCATCGGAGAGATCCGTGGCCAGCACCAGGTTGGTCATGCCCATGATGCCGTTCATGGGCGTGCGAATCTCATGGCTCATGTTGGCCAGGAACTCGCTTTTCATGCGGCTGGCCTGCTGCGCTTCCAGCAGCAGCCGTTCGATCTCCCGCTTCTGATCCTGAACGATGTGCTTTTCGCTTTCCACGCGCGCCTTTTCGCGCATCAATTCCGCCGTCCGCTGGTCCACCGCGCTTTCCAGCCGGGTGCGATCGGTTTCCAGGCGGCGCATGCGCCGCAGCCAGATCAGGCGGCTTAAGCCGAGCAGGGCCAGTCCGGCGAGCACCCGGAACCACCAGCGCTGCCACCACGCCTCCTGGATTTGGAAGCGGAATCGCGCCGGTTCCGCGCTCCAGATCCCCTGCGCGTTGCGAGCTTCCACTTCCAGCGTGTAGTTCCCCGGCGGCAGGCCCGCGTAATTCACCTCCCGCCGCGAGGTTTCGGTCCATTTCGATTCCAGCGCGGCCAGGCGGTAGCGGAACTGCACCGCGTTCTCCTCGAGAAAGGTCAGCGCGGCGAAGCGCGCGACGAAAGCATTCTGGTGATACTCCACCGCGGGCGCGGCCTGGGCGTCGAACTCGCGGGTCCCCAGTGCGACGCTGGTGAAGACCACCGGCGGCGGCACCCCGGGCGAGGGCGTCAGGCGGGGGCGGAAGTGCGATAAGCCGCGCCGCGTGCCGATCCATACGCTGCCGTCGGCATCCGCTAGGAACGCGTGCGGCGAGCAGTCGTCCCACACCAGGCCGCTCGATCGCGAATAGTGCCGCCAGCGGTCGCGGTCGAACACATCCACGCCGCGGTCCGTGCCGGCCCAGATCCATCCCCGCTGATCCCGTCCCAGAAACACGACGCGGTCGCTTTGCAATCCGTTGCGAACCGTGGTGTGATCCGCGTCGACGCGATCGCCCTGCAGGCGCAGCCGGGAGACGCCCAGGCCGTTGCGATACGCCACCCAGATGCCGCCGTCGCCGTCCGCGATCACGTCACTCACGGCCGCGTCGCGCAGCCCCTCG
This sequence comes from uncultured Solibacteraceae bacterium, assembly GCA_964406035.1. Taxonomy (GTDB): domain Bacteria; phylum Acidobacteriota; class Terriglobia; order Bryobacterales; family Bryobacteraceae; genus JAIEPW01. The sequence continues at coordinate 14,594 of CAYOQB010000068.1, forward strand.
GCCACTCCGATGTTGCGCGCCCGTCCGTTGTCCCAGCGCGCCAGCCCGTCCGATCCGGCCACCCACACCACTCCGGGCTTCTCCACGAAGATGCGGAAAAACGTCTGCGAGCCGTGCGGCAGCACCGCGACAAACCGATCGCCGGCGCCGCGGTACAAGCCCTGCCGCGTCGCGATCCACACTCCACCGGCGCGATCCGGCGCCACATCCACCACCGGCTCGGCCGGGAGCCCCTGGGCCGCGCCGAACCAGTGGACGCCGCCTGCGGAATCGATCCTCGCCACGCCCGTTTCGCCGCCGATCCACAGGTCGCCGCCAACCCCCGAAGCAGCGGTCTCGACCCGCTGCGGCAGGTCGCGCCCCTGCCATTGCACTTTGCCGCCGCTTTCCTGGCCGCGAAACAAGCGCAGCTTCTGGCTGACCCACAGGCGGCCGGAACTGTCGCGCACGATGGCCCCCACCGGCTGGCGTCCCAGCCCGTCTTCCGCTGTCCAGGTGCGCCATTCGGTATGTCCGACCCAGCGTGCGAGCCCCAGGCCCGGAGTCCCGATCCACACCGAACCCTCGCGATCCTGGAACAGAGTGGACACCTCGTTGGCGGGCAAGCCTGCGTGCTCGTCGATGCGCGTCCAGGTTTCGCCCGATTTCTGAACGATCCCCTGGTCACTTGAGATCAGCAGGCTGCCATCCGGGCCCAGGGCTAGCGCCGGGCCTCCGGCGGCCGTCGCGGTGGGCACGCCGGCGATCCGGGAGAATCGCTGCGCGCCCTTGGCCAGCGCGTAAAGCGATTGCGCGCCGCGGACCCACAACGTCTCATCCAGATCCGTGGCGATCGCCTGCCAGCGCTCCTTGGGCAAACCCCATTCCGCGCCGAGCACTTGCGCCTGCGCTCCGTTCTTGCGGCACAGGCTGACCCCGCAGCCAAACCACACGCCGCCCACCGCGTCCACGGCCACCGACCAGGCCTCCGGACCGGTCTGTCCCGCCGCTGCCCCCAGCAACTGGAACACGGCCGCGCCATTCTGGCGTTTGCCCACTGCCAGTCCGCGCTCGGTAGCGACGTACAGCGTCCCCGCCTGATCCGAAGCGATCCCATGGCGGCCCCGGACCTCGCGCGCTCCGTCCAGCGTCACCGCCTCGAAGCGATCCCCGTTGAGTCTCGCGAGCCCCGTCGGCGTTCCGGCCCACAGCGTCCCGTCCGCGGATTCATGCAGCACGCCCACCACGGATCCGCTCAGACCCTGATCCTTGCCATAGGGCATGAACCGGCTGCCGTCGTAGCGGTACAGGCCGTTCTCCGTGCCCACCCACAGGAAGCCGGCGCGATCCTGCAGAATGGACTGAACCGACAGGTTCGCCAACCCCTCCTGCTCGCCGTACAGGCGGAAGTTGTAACGCTGCGCGGATGCCCCGGGCGGGAAAGCTGCGCACAGTAGCGCGGCCGCCGCCAATCCGACAACCCGGATATTCCCGCAGTGAGACACTGGTCCTCTACCCAGAATTCGGAGGGGATATAGCCTTTCAGTAGGGTGGAGGATGACGACTTACCCCAGTTTGCCGCTATCCTGAACCAGACAGCCCTTACCAAGGGCGAAGGAGCAGGCCTTTGTCCCAGATCCGAACGGCGGTGATTGGCGCGGGAGCATTTGGACGCAATCATTTGCGAGTCGTCCGCGAGTCGCCATTGGCAACGCTCGCCGGCCTGCTGGATTCCGATCCGGAACGCGCCTCCGATGCCGCCGCGAGATTCGAATGCCCGGCTTTCCGCAACCTGTTGGAAGTGGCCGAGCACGCCGATGCCGCGATCGTGGCCACGCCAACCACCACACATGCGGAAATCGGCTGCCGCCTGATGGAGCTGGGATTGGATGTGCTGATCGAGAAGCCGATCGCCGCCGACCTCGAATCCGCGCGGCAGCTCGTGGAAACGGCGAAAAAGTACGAGCGTATTCTCGCAGTGGGGCATCTGGAGCGCTTCAATCCCGCGGTGCAGGCGCTGGAGAAGGTGCTGACCAAGCCCCTGTTCTTTGAGGTTCACCGGCTGAGCGAATTCAGCCCGCGCAGCCTGGATGTCGATGTCGTCCTGGATCTGATGATCCACGACTTGGAAATCGTCCTGGCGATGGCCGGGAAGATGCCCGAGGAGGTCCGGGCGGCCGGCATTTCGATTTTGTCGCCCAAGGTGGACTTGGCCAACGTACGGCTGGCGTTTCCGGGCGGCGCGGTCGCCAACCTGACCGCCAGCCGGGTCTCCACGGAAAGAGTCCGCAAGCTCCGTATCTTCCAGCCAGGACAGTACTTATCCATTGATTACGCGCGCCAGGACGGGGTGGTCTTCTCCGTTTCCAACACCGAAGGCGCGGCCCGGCAGATCGGTTTTGCGCCGTTAAGCGTCCAAAAGGACGAGCCGCTGCGGCTGGAACTGGAGGATTTCTTCCAATCGGTCCGGGACCGCCGCGCGCCCCGGGTGGATGGAATTGGCGCATCGCAGGCGCTGCGGGTAGCATCCGAAATTCTTGATAAGATTGAAGAACACGCCCGGATCGTGGCTCGGACCCTGGCGGGAGGCTAAGTCCCGCAACGGGCTGGTTGCGGGCAACGTCCCTACAGCGGCACTCATGGCAGCAAGTCTCGCCGATCTCGAACGCGCACCCGTGCTGCACCTGGAGCGCGCGCTGGACTGGCACGATCCGGATTTCGCACCCAACCCGCGGCGCGCGGCCATCGGTTCGGCGGTGGCGCATGGCGTTTTTGCGTTGATTTTCGCCTGGATTTCGACATTTCCGGACCCGCCGCGACGCCCGGTGTCGGTCGAAGTGGACGTGCGTCAGGCGGTGAAGCTGGTGGCCCCGCAAATCCGCGATCTGACGCAAACCGCTCCAAACAAAGGCGAGATCAGCAAGGAAGTGGATTTGGCGAGTCTCCAGGCAAAGAACGCGCCGGCGGCGAAAGCGTCGCCGATGCGCGCCGCGACCCCGCCTCCCTCGCTGGTTCCGCGGCCGCTGCCGCCCGAAGCTCCGGCGATTGAAGCGCCCCCGCAGGTGGCGCTGAACCCGCAAGGTCTGGGAACCACGCCACAGGCGGCGGAAGTGCCCCTGCCGGCGCTGCCGCAGATTCAGACCGAGGAGCGCAAGCCCAAGCTGGCCTTTGAAACTCCGGGCTCGCCCACGGGCATGCGCAACCAGAGCGGCTCGGCGCCCAAACTGCTTCCGCCCAAGCCGGACGTCACCGAGGCGGCACGCGCCGCGTCCCGGCCGGGAGCAGCGGGCGGCGTCGCGGTGGGCGACATGGAGGATCTGGGTACTCCCGGATCCCTGCGCAGCCTGCCTTCGTCGACCAAGCCGGTGGCGAGCGCGGTGGAGCTGATGAGCGATCCGCTGGGCGTGGACTTCAAGCCGTACCTGACGCGGGTGCTGGCGATGGTCCGCTTGAACTGGCTGGCGGTGGTTCCGGAAAGCGCCCGGCTGGGCCGCCGGGGCCGGGTGGTGCTGCAATTCATCATTGCCCGCGACGGCCGGGTACCGAAGCTGGTGATCGCGACGCCTTCGGGTACGGAGGCGCTGGACCGCGCGGCGGTGACCGGCGTCAGCGCGTCACTGCCCTTTCCGCCGCTTCCCGCCGACTTCAAGGGCGATCAGGTGCGGTTGCAGTTCTCGTTCGTTTATAATCCTCCTGGCCGTTAACCATCATGCTGCGCGAAGAATCACCCCAGGCGGCCCGCCGCAGGTTCCAGATCGCCCTGGGGGTCTACGCCATGCTGGCGATCGTAGCCTCTGTTTCTTTGCAGGGAAACATCCGATTGGTGGTATGGATCCTGTTGGCGGGACTCGGCGTGAAAACCTGGATCGCCCACCTGCAACAGGGACGAAAGGACTAAGGCGAATCTCATCCGGTCAGGGATTTCTCTACGCCTGATAGGGGAATTCTCCAAATGTACGTCTAGACCAGGAACCTTTACCCTCACTCTGTAGCCTCGATGCGCTTCGGCCGAGGTACGGCAATTCCAGTTTGGGATTGAGAGTGCCAAAACGGTACGGGTTTTATGTCCTGCACGTGCCACTACGGGATTCGACGCTCGCCGGCACCGCGCTTTAGCGGTGGCGGGGCTCGCCAGCGGGCATCGGGACCTTTCGCGACCTCCGCACAACTCATTCCTTATCAACATGATAGGTGTATCTCGGCGCGCCTGCGCCCGGAGCGTCCCAGGAAAATCCTGAGGAGTGGCTCAGCGTTTGCACCGATAGAGGCAACGCCCAACAACGTGGTGCAACCGGGGATCGGGCGATTACAAAAGGGTTTGGAGAGAACTACATGAGAGCCAAAGCTGCCGCCGCCAAAGCAATCACCATCACCGAGATGCCGGCGCCCGTACCGAGCCGGAGGCTGCCGGCCGCGGCCAAGCCCGAAGTCTCCAAGGCGGTGCGCGACCAGGTGGTGCTCGAGCACCTGCCGCTGGTGAAGGCGATTGCGGTGCGCGTTCACGAGAATCTGCCAGTTCACGTGGATCTGGACGATCTGGTTCACGCCGGCATCCTGGGGTTGTTCGACGCGGCTGGAAAGTTCAATCCGGAAAAGCAGGTGGTTTTCTCCAGTTACGCCAAGCACCGCATCAAGGGCGCTATTCTGGACAGCCTGCGGCAGCTCGATTGGGCGTCGCGGGACCTGCGCCGCCGCCACAAGCAGGTGGAGGCAGCCAAGCGAGATCTAGCGGCTACGCTGCAGCGCAATCCGACGGAAGCCGAAGTTGCGGAGAAGCTGGGGATCGACGTGGACCGCTGGCGGCAGATGATGCTCGACCTGCGGAACGCCGGCCTAATCTCGGCCTCGGCGCGCAGCAACGACCATGAGGACCTGCCCGCCCCGGATTTCCCCTCTAACCCCGAAACACAGCCGGATTCGATCTGCTCCCGCGAGCAGTTGAAGAGCGCGCTGGGCGTGGCGATGAAGACGCTGCCGGAGCGGTATCAGAAAGTGGTGCTGCTGTATTACACCAACGAGATGACGATGAAGGAGATCGGCGGCGTGCTGGGCATCAATGAAAGCCGCGTGTCGCAGATTCACAAATCGGCGCTGGAAAAGATGGCGGTGGTGTTGCAGGCCAACGGGATTCACAACAGCCACGCGTTCTAGAACGAGGCTCCATTTGCGGAGCCCCGATGATCCTGAAACAATCTATGGGTGGAATCCCACCCCCAATACGTCACCTCAGGACACGTCCGCCTGACCCAGGAACAGCTTTATGCCACCCTGGCCGGGCTGATGCTAAGCCTGTTGCTGGCGGCCATCGACCAGACCATTGTCGGCACGGCGATGCCGCGCATCATCACCCAGTTGAATGGCTTTGACCGTTACCCTTGGGTGACCACCGCGTATCTGCTCACCTCCACCATCGCGGTTCCCGTATTCGCTAAGCTCAGTGACCTGTACGGCCGGAAGATGTTCTTCCTGGGCGGATGCCTGCTGTTCACCCTGGCCAGCGTCCTGTGCGGCGCGGCAGGCCAGATCGCCATTCCCGGGGTGGACGGCATGAACCAGTTGATCCTGTTCCGGGGGATCCAGGGCATCGGCGCGGGCATGATCGTCGGACTTCTCTTCGCCATCATCGGCGACATCTTCTCGCCCATCGAGCGCGGCAAATACCAGGGCCTGTTCGCCGCCGTGTGGGGCATGGCGTCGATTTTCGGACCGACGCTTGGCGGCTGGATCACCGATTCGTTCTCCTGGCGCTGGACGTTCTATGTAAACCTGCCGGTGGGAATCGTCGCGGTCGCGGCGATCTGGTGGGCGTTCCCGGACTTTCATCCGCAGGGCGTGAAGCGGGTGATTGACTGGGCGGGCGTGATCACGCTGACCGCCGGGCTGGTGCCGCTGCTGCTGGCGCTGACCTGGGTAGCGGAGCATGGCTGGAGCGCGCCACGCGTCTACGGACTGCTGCTCGCCGCGACGGCGATGCTGGTTGCGTTCGTGTGGGTGGAGTCCCGCGCGGTGGAGCCGATGCTGCCCCTGGATCTGTTCCGCAATCCGATCATCGCCACCTGCTCGATCGCGATGTTTGTGCTCGGAATGGGTATGTTCGGCGTGGTGGTTTACGTTCCGCTGTTCATGCAAGGCGTGATGGACGTCAGCGCGACACGCTCCGGAACGCTGCTGACACCGATGATGATGGCCGCGGTGGCCGGCTCGATTTTCGCCGGGCAGTACACCACGCGGGTGGGACGCTATAAGCCGCTGGGCATCGGCGGGGCGGTGCTGGTGCTGATCGGCATGTGTCTGCTGGCGGTGATGAACACGCACACCACGAATTTCGAAGTGGTGCGCAACATGGTGATCGTGGGCATCGGGCTCGGCGTGATGCAGCCGATTTACACGCTGGCTGTACAGAACGCCGCGCCGCGAGCACAGATGGGCGCGGCGACGGCATCCACGCAGTTCTTCCGCTCCATTGGTTCCACGGTGGGCGTGGCGGTGTTCGGGTCGGTGATGCTGTCGTTGTACCGGCAGGGATTCGCGGCGTCGGCGCCGAAGGGCCTGCCCGCGATCGCGCTGAAGCCGTTCGACAATCCGCTGCTGCTGATCCAGATCCGCCCGCAGTTGGAGGAGGCGTTCGCTCAGTATCCCGGGGGCGCGGCGCTGCTGGCCAAGCTTGTCGACAACATGCATGAGGCGCTGGTGCACTCGCTGCAGGTCATTTTCTGGGTGGGCACGGCGGTGATGGTGGTGACGGTGGTCCTGAACCTGGCGATGAAGGAACTGCCGTTGCGAGGGTCGGAGGCGGCGCCCTCAAAACCAGAGTTCGTGGAGTAGATTGCTACTGCCGGGGGGTGCGGGGAGCGGGTCCCTGCCCAATGGGAGGGGTAGTCGGACCGAGCGGGTTATTTGGACCGAGCGGGTTATTCGGTGTGTTCGGGTTGTTCCCCTGCTGCGCGCCGCGGAGGTCGAACACGAACTCCCACTCGTCGTACTTCGATTTCTCGCGATACACCTTGATGCCGGTGCCTTCGTACTTGCTGGCGACGCCGGCAATCCCGCCTTGCCCCATTTCGTTGGGTCGATTGAAGCTGAAGCTGCCGCCCTGCGGGGGCTGGCGAGGGGTGGTGAGTAGACTTCCGATGGTGTTGACCGCCTGGTTTTGTCCGGGCGTGACGCCGGGACCCGAGCCTCCCACGCCAATCTGCGGCCGGAAAATCGGATTCGCGTTCGGGTTCTGGAATCCCGGCTGGTTGAAGGGCTGCCCGCCGGGTTGCGGGAAGGGCTGCTGGCCTCCCGGTTGGAACGTCGGCTGCTGCCCCGGCTGGAACGGCTGTCCCGGTTGATTGAAGGGCGGCTGCCCCGGCTGCCCGGGTTGGTTGAACGGCTGGCCGCCCGGTTGGGGAAACGGCTGACCTCCCGGCTGGTTGAAGGGCTGTTGTCCAGGCTGCTGCGGGAAGGGCTGTCCCGGCTGGTTGAACGGCGGCTGTCCCGCCTGCGGGAACGGCTGCCCCGGCTGGAACGGCTGATTCGGATTCACGGGTTGTCCCGGCTGACCCGGGATCGGCGGAACATATCCCGGCTGGCCCGGTGGAATTTGTCCAGGCAGGCCGGGAAACTGAGGCTGAAAGCCCTGGGGCTGCGGCTGCGGCTGATAGTTGGGATCCCCGGGAGCGGGTTGGCCTCCGGGGGCGAAGTTCGGATTGCCGCCGGTCTGCCCGAAACTCTGCGCGCCGGGAAGCGAACGATCGCTGGGACGCTGCAGCGCGGCCTGGTTCACCTGGGGAGCCGATCCATCGGCCGAACCGGCGCCGCCGGAACCCGATCCGGCCGACAACGGCCCACCCTGCAGCGGATCCTTGAGCGGCGTCACCTTGGAATTGGTCAGCATCCCCGCGCCGTTTATGTTCAGCAGCTTCCAGTCATCCTTGCCAGTCATCGGGTCGGTGTAGCGGCGCCGCAGGGAACGGTAGTTCTGGAAATCCTCGAGTTCCTTGATGTCCTGCGGAAAGCGGCGGAACTTGACGAAAAACACCTGCACGGCGCGGCGATACTGCTCGCCGCGTTCGATCAGCAGTTCTTCCTTGTCGCGCTGGCGCTCGAACGCGACCCTCGGCATCTGGGCGTAGAGCATCAGCGCGATGCCTGCCGCGATCAGCAGCACCATGAGCAAAGCGTATCCGCGCTCTTGTTTCCTGCGCTTCATCCGCTGGTCGATTCCTGTTCCAGACGCAGCGTCTGCTGGTTCTGGTGCTGGGTATCCTCCACTACTACCGAGTTTACGCCGATCCGCACGATCTTATAGCGCTTCTTGAGAATCTCGCCTTCCGAGCCCATCAGGATCTCCTCGCCATCCAGGAAAAAGGCTTTCTTAATTCCTGGCCGGGGCGTCTGGAAGCCGTAGAACTTCAACGTGATGGGCGGCGGCGGAGGCTTGGGCGGCTCCACTTTCGCGGGTTCCGGCTCGGGCTTCTTGGGCCCGTATTCGAGCGGCGCGGGCTTGATGGGTTTCACCGCCGGGATATCGGCCGGCTTGGGCGGCGGAGCGCTGCTGAAGTCGAACAGGCTGCGGGAACCGCCGGCAAGCGGCGCTTCGCGGACCTTGGCCAGCGCCTGCAACTTCAAGGTCGGTTCCACGGTGGTCAGATCGACACCCTCGGGGACCTTCAGGGTCGGCTTGAATTCCGCCAGCGTCCGGACGTTGGAGGCCTGGCGGGGCCGGGGCTTGGCCGCGGCGACGGGGCGCGCGGCGGGCGCGGCAGCCGCGCTGGGCGATCCCAAGGGCGCCTGCGCCGCGGGCGCCCGCGTTTCATCCTGCGAGCTCCACCAGTAGGCCGCCACGGCAACCACCAGCAGCGCCAGCAGAATCGCGAGTTTCTTCGGCTCCGCTCCCAGCGTCATCGCGGATCTCCCACCGGCAGCAAGGCCGTGGAATCGTCCCGCACGAAAGTGTCCAGCTTCATGCGGACATCCAGCACCTGGGAGTTCTGCTGCGGCGCGGCTTGCAGGGTTTCGATAATCATGAAGCGCTCGCTCTTGTCCAAGAAGCGGACGAAGGTCATCAGATCGGCGTAGGTGCCTTCGAAATTCGCGGTGATGGTCATCATGCTCAGCCGGTCCGAGCCTTCCACCGGCTCGAGCTGGAAGGCGGCTTCCTTTGGCTTGATGCGCGCCTGTTTGGCGGTGGTGTTCAGTTCCGCGAGGATCGCGGAGTAGGCCACGCGCTGTCCCAGGAAGTACTGGTCGAGAAACTGGTCGCCTTCCTCGCGGCCTTTCTCGATGCGCTGCACCAGGGCTCGCGTGCGGTTCAACCGCGCCTGGTCGGTTCTGATCCGCGACTCCAGGCTGATCAACTGCTGCTCCAGTTGATCGGCGGAGCCGCCGGGCGGGAACAGGATGAGGAATGCCATGCCCACATTGGCCAGCAGCAGAACGCCGAGGATGGCGCGGACCGTGGTCTTGGTGTCCGCCGCAAACGGCAGCTTAAAGCTTCTGGGCATACGTCACACTCACTCGGTAGCGATACAGCGGCTCATTGTCGGTGGGGGGCAGCGAAGCATGAACCGAAGTGGGCCCGAACAGGGGCGAGCCTTCCAGCCGTTTCAGAAACTCCAGCACCGCCTCCGGCTGCTGCGCGCCCACGATCATATCCAGCAGAACCTCGTTGCGGGCGTTGATCTGCGGCAGGCGCACCTGGATTAAACGGACATTGAACGGCATCACCTTCTCCAGGTCGCCAAAGATCCCGGTCCAACTGATGCCTTTGCGTTCCAGCAGGGTGTTCAACATCAGGGCGCGCTGCATCACCTCCGCGTTGCGAGGCTCGCGCAGCGTGGCATCAAGCCGGGACAGCTCGGAGGTAACCGCGGCCGCGTCACGCGACAACTGGTCCACAACCGCGCGTGTTTCGGCCAGGCGCACCCGCTCGCTCCAGACCAGGTAGCTGAGCATGGCGAGCATCCCGGCCAGCAACACACCGACGGCGATGGACGCCGCCAGAATTGGACGGTCGCGGCGGAACGGCTCGCTGGCGAGGTTGATGGGGATACGAATGCTCACGCGCCGATTCCCTCCAGGTAGCCGAGCAACCCGGCGTTGGCCTCGCCCGGCGCGCCGTAGCGCGAGCTGATGGAGGTCACTTCCAGTCCGGCGACGACGGGCTGCAGCCCGGCTGGTCCAAAACCGCAATGCGCCAGCCGGTCCGCGGAAGCGCCCAACTGATCTTCGACGTAGGCCAGCGTCGGGAACAGCGCGGCGAGCACCTCGCCCGGCTCGTCCGGGCGTTCCAACACCAGGCAGCGGATCAGCTTCAGGACCCCGGAACGCATCACGCCGATGGTCAGCGTCCTGCCGCACTTTTTCGCGATCACGGAGGTTCCCGGTTCGCGGTACAGATTCAGCATGGAAAGCGCGGAGGTGGTGATGGAGCCGGGATGAAACCCGGCGGCGCGGAACACCGCTTCGTATCGCGCCACGATCTCCAGCGACATCACCGCGGCCACGACGTCCACGCGGCCCTTGTCGGGGTTGGGCTGGACGAAGTAGCTGACCATGGCCGAATCGATGTCGAAGGGCAAGGTTTTCTTCAGCCGGAAGCGCACCAGCGAAAGCTGTTCGCTTTCATCGCGCGGCAGGCTGTCGAAGTCGAGCACGCTGACGCGGGCGGCGAAGTCGGGCAGGATCAGCGCGCAGGGGTGGTTGCGGCGGCCGTTCAAGGGGGCCAGCTTCTGGACTGCCCGGGTGAGCGCGTCGGCATTGCGGACGTTGTCGGCGAGGGGGGAGATCTCCAGGATACCGGCCGGCAGCGGCTCGAAATTGATCCGGGGCGCGCCTTCGATGTTCGCGACCGCGATGCCAAGCTCTGAGATTTCAAACAGATAGCTGGGGGGAGGGTCGTGGATGAGCTGCTGCAACTGGTCGATGACAGACATGGCGCGCGGGAGGTGGCACAATACCCCTCACTACCCTCAGACGCATTTCCCGGCGGAGGCGTGCAGGTAAAGAATCGGGGCGAAACCGGTTCTGCCGGCCGTTGCGGGCTTGGTATTATGATTCTTTGCGCACGATCCTGGCAATTTGCTTCCTGGCTCCCGGTCTGCTGCTGACCGGCGCTCCGGCGCCGCAAAAACCGGCTGCCAAGAGTGCATCAAAGCCAGCGGCAAAAGCTCCCGCGAAGGCTCCGGCGCGGAAAACGGCAAAATCCACGCCCAGGAAAACTTCGCGATCGTCGCGCAACCGTCCGGCCGTGGTGCGCCGTCCCAGCGGACCGATGCAGCCGAGCGCGGAGCGGATCTCCGAGATTCAAAGCGCGTTGGCGGCCAAGGGCTACTTTGAAGGGCAGGCCAACGGCATCTGGAGCGCGGATTCCATCGAAGCGCTCAAGCGCTTTCAGCGCGACCAGAACCTCCGGGACGACGGCAAGATCAGTTCGCTTTCGCTGATCGCGCTGGGGCTGGGTCCGGAACGCAGCACCATGGCAGACAACAAACCTCAGAACTGAGAACCCAAACCATATGATCATCGGCGTCCCTAAGGAAGTGAAGGATCAGGAGAAGCGCGTCGGACTGGTGCCCTCGGGCGCCAAGGCGCTGACGGAGGCCGGTCACAAAGTGATCGTCCAGACTTCGGCGGGGGTCGGCAGTTCGCTGACGGACCAGGATTACGTGGATGCCGGTTGCGAGATCATGGCCACCGCGGAGGAGACCTGGAAGAAAGCGGATCTGGTGATCAAGGTGAAGGAGCCGCAGGCTTCCGAGTATGGATTTCTGCGCGAGGATCTGCTGCTGTTCACGTATCTCCATCTGGCTCCGCTGCCGGAGCTGACCGCGGCGCTGGTGAAATCGAAGACCACGGCGATCGCCTACGAGACCATCCGCGAGCACGACAATTCGCTGCCGCTGTTGACGCCGATGAGCGAAGTGGCGGGACGCATGTCGGTTCAGGTGGGCGCGCAGTA
>CAYOQB010000069.1:0-26354 GCA_964406035.1 uncultured Solibacteraceae bacterium
CCGTCGTCGCCGTGCGGCCATTCGCGACCGGTGCGCTGGTAACTGGTCCAGGCGAACCAGGCTCCGGCGAGCGCTGCTGCGCCGAGAAGAACGCTCGCGCCGGGCAGCAGCAGGCGCCATCCCCCCTCGCACGCGACATCCGCCAGGAAGTAGCTCACTGACAGGTGCAGCGCCCAGGCGAGCGGCGCCAGCAGGAACCCGGTCCACAATTCCGCGAGCCCGCGTCGCGACGTGTATCGCTCATCGAGTGCCGTGGCCATATCAGAGGAACCTCGGACTCCAGTACAAAACCAGGTACAGCGGGATCCACACGATCACCACGAAGTGCCAGTAGATTCCGTTCACAGTGACGCCCAGCCTCCGCCGGGCGTTGAAATAGCCGTGCCAGGCGAGGTACGCCACGATGATCGTCTTCAGGACCACGGAGAGCACGTGCGCGGCGTGGAACATGCTGATGGCCCACACGATGGAGCCATAGGAATGGCTGTCCCAGCGGTAATCCAGGCTGCTGTACTCGTACGTCTTGATGCCCAGGAACACAGCGGCAAGCGCGATGCCGGAGAGCAACCCCCAGAGCAGCCGCCGCTGCCGCCCCGCGTCGATCGCCTTGTCGGCGATATGCATGGCGAAGCTGCTGGCGATCAGGATCGCGGTGTTGATCGTGGGAAGCAGCAGCTTCGGCATCTCCGTCCCGGCGGGGGGCCAGGCGATCGAGCCCATCTTCAGATAGAAGTAAGAAGCGATCAGCGCCGCGATCACGGTGCTTTCCACCAGGATCATGCCGATGAAGCCCCACCACAACGGCGCCTGCGAGCCGAAGTTGTAGGGCGACAACCGGCTGACGTCGATCACATGGGCCTGGCTCATGTGCTGCTCCTAATCATCCGGCCGCTCCTTTTCCTCCCAGGGCGGCCTGCGAACGTGCTGCCGCGGCCAGTGCCAGCCGACCATGGAGAGGAACGTCAGCGCGAAACCCACCGGAACCCAGGCCATGTGGAAGATCATGCCGATGAAGGCGACCGACACCGAGACCGCCAGCGCGAGCGGCCAGGGCGAGGGTCCGGGCAGGATACTGATGCACTGCGGCTGGGCGTCCAGCACGGTGGTGACCAGGACTTCGCGCCGGTCATCGCGCAGCCCGGTGACGTGCGGGTTGGCGCCGGAGGCGTCCCACAGCGCGTAGCGGCCTTCCACCACCGGGATCTCGCGGAAGTTGTAGTTCGGCGGCGGAGAGGGTATGGACCACTCGAGCGTATCGGCGTTCCACGGATTGCGGCCCGCGATGGGCCCCGATCTCATGCTGAAGATTGCGTTCCCGACGAAGACCAGGATCCCGGCGGCGAAGACGAACGCGCCGGCGGTCGCCAACATGTTCAGGTCATTCCAACCCAGCCCGTCCAGGTAGGTGTAAACCCGGCGCGGCATCCCGATCAGCCCCAGATTGTGCATCGGGAAGAAGGTGACGTTGAAACCGATGAACGCCAGCCAGAAGCTCCAGTGACCCGCCCGCTCGTTCATCATGCGTCCGGTGATCTTGGGAAACCAGTAGAACGCGGCGCCCAGCAGCGGGAACACCGCGCCTCCGATCAGCACGTAATGGAAATGCGCCACGATGAAGAACGTGTCGTGCACCTGAAGATCGAAGGGCACCGACGCGATCATCACGCCGGTCAAGCCGCCGAGCACGAAGATTCCGAAGAAGCCGAGCACGAACAGAAGCGGGGGCTTGAACTCCGGACGGCTGCCCCACAGCGTGGCGATCCAGCAGAAGATCTGCGTGCCGCTGGGAATGGCGATAATCATGCTGGCGGCGGTGAAGAAGTTCGCGCCCAGTTGCGGCAGACCCGCGGCGAACATGTGGTGCACCCACAGCCCGAAGCCGATGAACCCGGTGGCCGCCAGCGACAGCACCAGCGGGGTGTAGCCGAACACGCGACGGCGGCTGAAGGTGATCACCAGCGAAGACAGCATCCCCAGCGCCGGCAGGAAGATGATGTACACCTCGGGATGGCCGAAGAACCAGAACAGGTGCTGCCACAGCAGGGGATCGCCGCCGTTGGAGACCGCGAAGAAATGCGTTCCCGCCGTACGGTCCAACGCGAGCATCAGGCTGGCGACCATCACCGGCGGCATCGCGAAGACGATCATGAACGAAACCACCAGAATCGCCCAGATAAACAGCGGCATGCGGTGGATCGACATCCCGGGAGCACGCAGCTTCAGAATCGTGACGATCAGTTCCACCGCCGCCACCAGCGCGGACAGCTCGATAAACGTGATCATGGTCGCCCACACGTCCATCCGCAATCCCGGCGAGTACTCGCGGTTGGACAGCGGCGTGTACGCGAACCAGCCTGCATCCGGGGCCATTCCCAGGAAAAACGACACGTACAAGGCGACGCCCGCGATCAGGTACACGTAATAACCGAAGGCGTTCAGGCGCGGAAAGGCCATGTCCCGGGAGCCGATCATCAGCGGCGTCAGGTAAATGGCGAAACCCTCCATCACCGGCACGGCGAAAAAGAACATCATCGTGGTGCCGTGCATCGTGAAGAACTGGTTGTACAGGTCCGGCGAGAGGAGCGTGTTGCCCGGCCGGCTGAGCTGCAGGCGCATGATGAGGGCTTCGATTCCGCCCAGAATCAGAAAAATAAACGCGGTAACGATGAAGCGCTTGCCGATGGAGCGGTGGTTGACATGAAGGAACCAGCCGGGGAATCCGGGAGGAGACAGCCAGGTGCGGTCGAGCATCTCCTCCCGGCTGCGGGAGCCTTCATCGCGTCCGATCACTTCCGGGTGAGCCGGCATGGTGTCATTCCAGGGATTCGAGATACGCGAGCAGCGCATGCAGGTCGTGGTGATCCAGGTGGTTCGCCGGCATGCGTGTGCCGGGCTTGATCACCTGCGGGTCCAGAATCCAGCCGGCCAGGTGGCCTCGCGTGTTGGGCGTGGTTCCGGAGGCGAGCGTGCGGCGGCTCGCCAGGTGCGTCAGATCGGGGCCGAACGCGCTGCGTGCGATGGTGCCGCGAACGGAATGGCAGAGCACGCAGGATCCGTTCAGGAAGACTTCGCGGCCGCGCGCCGCCGTTTCGTCCGGAGGTGTTTTCGCGGGCTGGCGCTGGGCCTCCAGCCAGCGGTCGAAATCGGCGGGCGCGTGCGCGATCACCAGGAACGCCATGTGGGCGTGCTGCAGTCCGCAGTATTCGCCGCACTGGCCGCGCCAGACTCCCGGAGTGTCCGCCTGGATCCAGGTCCGGTTTACGTGGCCGGGGACCAGATCCGTCTTGCCGTGCAGGTTGGGGACCCAGAAGCTGTGGATCACGTCGCGAGACTTGAGGTGGATGGAAACGGGACGCCCCGCCGGGATGTGGATCTCATTCGCGGTGCTGACGCTCAGGTTCGGCTGGCGCATTGGATAGTGCACGTGCCACCACCACTGGTGGCCGACCACTTCGATTTGCAGTGCGTCCGGCGGCTCGGCAACCATGGCGCGGCTCACGGCGGCGCTGTAGACGAGGAAGCCGAGCAGCACGACGGCGGGAACAATTGCGCCGCCCATCAGCACCAGGTTGCGCTGCTGGCGGTGGGAGAGCGAAGCGTCCTCGCGGCGGCGGCGTCCCCGCAGCACCGCGATGAGCGCCAGGGCGCTCACGGCGATCAGAACCGCGCTGTATACCGCGAGCATGGTCCACCACAGCCCGGCGATCCGCTGCGCCTGGGGGCCGGTGGGATGCAGGATGGACTGGATGCCTTCGCATCCGGTGAGGAGCGCGCACGCCACCATCGCCGCGGATAGCCTGGCGGTCCTCATTCGCGATCCGCCTGCGACTGTTGTCGCATCTGCCCGCCCATGGTGCGGGGGCCGGGCTGCTCGTTCAGGTCCGACAGCGACCTGACGTATGCGACGAGTTGCCAGACCTGGTGTTCGGGAATTCGACCGCCGAAGGCGGGCATGCCCTGGGGGCGGCCCTCCACGATCACCGAAAAGATGTTGCGAGGCTCGCTGCCGTAGATCCACTCGTCGTCCATCAAGGGCGGACCTATGGCGCCTCCGCCGTTGGCGTGACAGCCGGAGCAGTTGAACTGGTTGTACAGGATGCGGCCCTCGGCGATCGCGTGGGCGTTGCCGCCGACGGGGTTGCGCGCGGGAACGACGTACTCCGCCGGACCGGGCTGCAGTTCCGATTGCTGCACGCCGCGCAACGCCGCTCCGCCGGGAGGAACGCCGCGGGTGACCCGCCGCTCCTCGCGGCAGCCGGCCAGCAGAATCAGCGGCAGTACACAGGCAACCTCAAGGAAGCGAGAACACATAGATTGTTCCCCCCTTGTTGCTGTGCTGAGGCAGGTCCTGCATGGCGCCCACGAATCCGAGCGCGGAGGTTTCATCGCGAGGATCCAGGCCGCCGGCGACGATCGCGCCGGCCCAGCCGCCGACGCCGTCCGCGACCGCGATGTATTGCTTGCCGTCCGGCCCGCGGTAGCTGATGGGCTGGCTGATGATGCCGGATCCGGTGCGAAACTGCCACAGGACCTCGCCGGTTCGCGCGTCCACCGCCTTGAAGTAGCGGTCCATGGTGCCGTAGAACACGATGTCGCCGGCGGTGGCTACCGCGCCGCTCCAGGCCGGGAATTTTTCCTTGATGCTCCAGACCTTCTTGCGTTGCACCGGGTCCCATGCGGTGAACTCACCGCGATTGCCGCCCGGACCCGCGTACATCTTCACCGACGCGCCGACATAGGGAGTACCGGCGATGTAGTTGGCCTCCAGGCCTTCCATGTCCATGCACAGGTTGTTGTGGGGAATGTACAGGAGCCTGGTTCGCGGCGACCAGGAGGACGGCTGCCAGTCCTTGCCTCCGGGCGCGGAAGGACAGATCTCGCGGACCACGCGGCCAAATCCGGTGGCCTTGTCGTGGTTCTCGATCATCTTGCCGGTTTTGTAGTCGAAGCCCTTCGAGGTCGTGCTGTAAACGAACGGGTCCGCGGTCAGCACCTCGCCCGTGGCGCGATCCAGGACGTACACATAACCGTTGCGCTCCGGGCGCACCAGCACCTTGCGGTTCTGGCCGTTTACTGGAAGTTCCAGCAGGACGTTTTCGTTGACTCCGTCGTAGTCGTACAAGTCGTGCGGGCTCCACTGATAGGCCCACACGGCTTCCCCGTTGTCGGGATCGCGAGCGAAGATTCCGGCGGTCCATTTGTTGTCGCCAGGGCGGATCTCGGGGTTCCACGGGCCGGGGTTTCCAGTGCCGTAGTAAATCAGGTCCAGTTCCGGATCGTAGGAGATCCATCCCCAAACGCTGCCGCCGCCGATTTTCCAGTGGTCGGGAGGCCAGGTGGTGACGCCCAGGTCCTTGCCGCGGTCCTGCGGATAGAAGGGCTGGAAGCGCGGACCGATCAGAACTTCGTTGTCGGGTCCGGTGCTGTACGCCCGCCAGGCGATGCGCCCGGTTCCGGCGTCCAGCGCGGTCAGCCATCCGCGAACGCCCAACTCCCCGCCGGAGTTCCCCACCAGGACCTTGCCCTTGACCACCAGCGGAGCCATGGTCATGGTCTCGCCGCGGTTGATCTCGCCCAGCTTGGTCTTCCACACTTGCTTGCCGGTGTTCGCGTCCACGGCGACAGTGTGAGCGTCCAGCGTGTTATAGATCACCTTGCCGTCCCAGTACGCCGCGCCGCGGTTCACCACGTCACAGCACGCGACTCCCTGCGAGGACGAGGAGGGCTGCGGCCGGAAATCCCATTTCTTGGCGCCGCTCCTGGTGTCGATCGCATGCAGAATGTTGGGGTAAGGTGTGACGAAGTACATCGTGTCGCCGACCACCAGCGGGGCGGCCTCATGCCCGCGCAGCACGCCGGTGGAGAACGTCCAAGCCAGGCGCAGGTTGCGGACATTGCCGGTGTTGATCTGATCCAGCCCGCTGAAACGGTGGGCGGCGTAGTCCTTGGACGGCATCAGCCATTGCCCGTCGTCAGGTTGAGACGAAGAAATTACCGCCGCGACGTTGCCGCGCGGCGCCGACCCGGCGCCGTTGCCATTCTGCGTCGGCCCGCAGGCGCAAAGTCCGAAAATAAGCGTTACCGGCAGAACGGAAGTTGTTGGAGGGCGAAGACTCACGTCATTCTCCGGATGCAGCAAAGCCGTCATCAGAGTCCGCCGCGGGAGACTCCGGTTGCGAGCCATCGGCACGGCGGGCGATCGACAGACCTTAGACAAAGCGCCCACCAGGCTCGTTTCGAATTATTGTGAGTAGCCGCTGAATCGGTGTGGAATCTCTCCGATCTGGAGCGGAGCGACCAGCCATATAAAATGAACGAATGACGCGACTGCTGATCGCTTCCGCGCTGCTCGGCGGCATGGCCGCCGCGCAAACTCCGCCCGACCCCGCCGCGTGGGGATCCGATCATGTGGGCAAGGCGGTCCCCGAGTACACGCAGGGTGACGAATGCCTGTTCTGCCATCGCAGCGAAATCGGCAACGCCTGGCAACGCAATGCGCACCGCACCACCATGATGCAGCGGGAAGATGCGGCGGCTCTGCTGGAGCTGCTGGCCGGCGATCCGCGGACCGCCCCGCTTGCCAAGCAGGTGACCCACACGCTCGGCTATCGCAAGCATGTCCGTTTCCTGAAGCAGGACGGCTACGGCAAGTACGACATCCTGAACGTGCGCATGGACCTGACCCCGGAACGCAAGGTGTCGGCGATGGTCAACGCGGATGCGGCCAAATGGGAGGGTTCGGGGAAATTCGCGGGCCGTTGCGCGGGCTGCCACGCCACCGCCGTCGATCCCGCGACGAAGGCGGCCAGCGGAATCGGCCACGACTGCTACGTGTGCCATGGCGTCGTGGATCTGGAGCACACCAGCGACACCTCCAAGATCTTCCTGTCGAAGAAGCAGCGTTCCGACGCAAAGGCGATCACCGCGACATGCGCCGCCTGCCATTTGCGCGACTTCGCCAAGTCCCGCTCCACCGGGCTACCCTACGCCAACAACTTCGTTCCGGGAGATAACCTGTTCCGGGACTACCAGGTGGACTGGTCCAAGGCGGAGGACGCGACGCTGAATCCAGGCGACCGCCACGTGTACCGCAACGTCAAGGAAGTGATGCTGGACGGTTCGGACCTGACCTGCCTCGGCTGCCACAGCCTGCACAAGAGCGACACGCTGAAGCATCGCCGGGTGCTGACGAATCCGGGATGCCAGGATTGCCACAACGCCACCGGTCCCAAGAGCGCGGTGAAGCAGTACGAAGTCCACAGCGCGGTCTGCGAGTACTGAGAAAACGAACCGGGCCGGAGGGTATCCGGCCCGGTGGATTTCAGGACTTTGACTTCTCTTAGCGGCGAGGTTCGCTGGAAGGCGGAACAATGCCCTTCATGCGCATGTACGTCACCAGGTTTCCGTAGTGCTCGTAGTTGTGCGCAACGTTGAAGTCGAGGGCCGACAACTTCGTGCGCTGGCCCATCAGGTTCACCATTTCGGCCGCGTTGGCGTCGGTCATCTTGGCATAGACCCCGTCGCAGAACGCGAAGGATTCCTTCAGACCGGCGATGATCGCTTCCTTGGTGGTCGCCGATTTCTCGACGCCCTTGGGCGCCACCCGCTGGCCCGACGCCGCGCCGCAGAAGAAGTACTGCGCGTCCGCGACATGGCCGAGGATCGCACCGAAGCTGCGGACTCCCTCGGTGGGCTTGTAGCTGAAGTTTTCCTCCGGCATCTTGTCCGCGGTGCGCATGAGGACGTTCTTCACCTGCTCATACAGCGACTTGGAACCGGCCATCAGCGGATTCGCGGCATCCTGCGCGAAGCAACCCGCCGCGAACAATACCGTCAACGCCAAAATCTTCATAGTTCTTTCGAACCTCCAGCGTTTATTGGAGCGTATCCGGCAGGATCATGCAAGGGGAAGAGGAATCTACTTGGCGGCGCGGAGGATTTCGCCGAGCGCGCACCACAGCCAGCGGCGATCCCCGCGGGTGACCTGCACTCGCAGCATTTGCAGCACGGCGGCGTACTCTCCGGCGTGGTGAACGTCGAATATGGCTGCCTTCCCGCCCGGCTTCAGCACGCGGGCGATCTCGCGCAAGGCAAGCTCGCGCTGCGATTGGCTGTCCAGGCGGTGCAGCGCGTAGCAGGAGAGCACAACGTCGAAGCTGGCGTCCTTGAACGGCAGCTTGCGCGGATCGGCGTTCTGCGTGTCGATCTTCACGCCCTCGGCTTGCGCATTGGCTTTCAGCGCGTCCATCGAGTTCCCGGAGAGATCCTCGGGACGCCAGAGGTCCACCGCGGTCACCTTGCCTGACTTCAGTTTCCTGGCGGCGGCGATCGCCAGCAGCCCGCGTCCGGCGCCGATGTCGAGGACCTTCTCGTCGCCCTTCAAGTCCAACGCGGCGATCATCTCGTCCCGCAGTTTCAATTTTCCGGTTTTGCTGGAGCGGTACAGCCACCACGCGGCCCCGGCGAAGCCGATTCCCGCCAGGGCGCTGATGCCGCTGATCGCCGCTCCCTGCCGGGGCGCGTCCTGGAGGTTGACGAAATACACCGCGACCGCGAACGCCAGCAGCATCGCGGCGCGGATCGCGTACGTCCGCACCCGTTTCGGGTCGTCGAGACCGTAATCGACAGTCGCCGCCATGCGCGCCTAGGCTGTCGCCTGCACCTCAAGCGGCTTCTTGAATTTGCATTCGTTGTTGGGGCACTGCGCGAAGGCGCCCGCCTTCAGATACTTCTCGATCAGGTAGCTGCCGCCGCACTCGGGACACTTCTCCGGAATGGGCTTGCCCCAGGCCACGAAGTCGCACTCGGGGTAGCGGTTGCAGCCGAAGAACGTCTTGCCGCGCTTGGACTTCCGCTCCACGATCTCGCCTTCGCTGCAGTTCGGGCACTTCACGCCAATCGTTTTCTGCTTGACGAACTTGCACTTGGGATAGTTGGAGCAGGCGATAAACTCGCCGAATCGCCCGAACTTCTTCACCAGCTTGGAGCTGCACTGCGGGCAATCCTCGTCCAGCGGCTGATCCGCCGGCTTCTGCGGCTGTCCCAACTGCTTGGTAGTCTTGCAGTCCGGGTAGCCGGAGCAGGCCAGGAACTGTCCGAAGCGGCCTTTTTTCAGCACCATGGTGCGGCCGCAGTTGTCGCAGTACTCCTCGGCGTCCTGCTCGGAAAGGTCCGCCTTGTCGACATCCGGCAGATCCACGGTCAGCTCGCGCGTGTTGGAGCAATCCGGGTAGCCAGTGCAGGCGATGAAGCTGCCATGCCGGCCCCACTTGATGACCATCGGCTTGCCGCACTTGTCGCAGACCAGGTCGGTCGGTTTCTCCATGCGCTTGATGTCGGTCATGTGCTGCTCGGCGTGTTCCAGGTCCTTTTGGAACCTTTGATAGAACTCGCCCATGGCCGTGCGCCAGTCCATCTTGCCGTCTTCGATCTCGTCGAGCTCGTCCTCCATCCGCGCGGTATAGCGGATGTCGAACAGATCGTTGAAGCTCTCGAGCAGCAGGTCGGTCACCACCATGCCCAGCTCGGTGGGCGCGAACTTGCCGCCCTCCTTCTTCACGTACTCGCGTTCCTGAATGGTGGAGAGAATGGACGCGTAGGTGGAAGGCCGGCCGATGCCGTCCGCTTCCAGCTCCTTCACCAGCGTCGCTTCGGTGAAACGCGGCGGCGGCTCGGTGAAGTGCTGCTCCGGCTCGATCGACTTCAGCTTCAGCACTTCGCCCTGTTCCACCTTGGGCAGCTTGTGCTTCAGCTCTTCGTCGTCCTCGTCCTTCTGGTCCTTGCCTTCCTCGTAGACCCGCAGGAAGCCGTCGAACTTGGGGACGCTGCCGGTGGCGCGGAATAAATACAGGTTGCCGTCCTTGCCCGTGGCATTGACGTCGATGGTGGTCTGATCGAAAACGGCCGGCCGCATCTGGGAGGCGACAAAGCGCATCCAGATCAGCCGGTACAGCTTCAGTTCGTCTTCGGCCAGCACGCCTTCCAGCGATTCCGGCGAGCGCAGGGCGGAGGTCGGACGGATGGCTTCGTGCGCGTCCTGCGCGTCCTTCTTGGACTTGTAGAAGTTCGGCGTCTCCGGCAGATACTGCGTGCCGTAGCGCTCGCCGATCATGCCGCGGACTTCCGCCAGCGCATCGGCGGAGACGCGGGTGGAGTCGGTACGCATGTAGGTGATAAGACCCACCGCGCCCTCTTCCCCGATTTCCACGCCTTCATACAGCCGCTGCGCCAGCATCATCGTGCGCTTCACGCTGAAGCGCAGCTTGCGAGCCGCTTCCTGCTGCAGGGTGGAGGTGATGAACGGAGGAACCGGATTGCGCCGCTTCTCCCGCGTGGTGACGCTCTTGACGACGTACTCGGAGTCGCGGATCTGGTCCACAAGCGCGTTCGCTGTGGCTTCGTCCCCGATCTCGATGGATTCGTCGTTGCGTTTCAGGAAGTGCGCCGAGAGCACCGGCGGCTTCTTGGCGTTCAGGTTGACGTCAATCGTCCAGTACTCGCGCTTGACGAACGCCCGGATCTCGCGCTCGCGCTCCACGATCAGGCGCAGGGCAACAGTCTGCACTCGTCCGGCGGACAACCCGCGGCGGACCTTGTCCCACAGCAGCGGCGAGATCTTGTAGCCCACCAGCCGGTCCAGGACGCGGCGCGCCTGCTGCGCGTCCACCAGGTTCAGGTTCACCTGCAGCGGCTTCTCGAACGCCTTCTCGATCGCGTTCTTGGTGATTTCATTGAACATCACCCGGTAGAACGCGGGACCGCCATTCTTCGGACGCTTGTCCTCCAGCTCTTCCTGCAGGTGGAAGCAGATGGCCTCCCCTTCGCGATCCGGGTCAGCCGCCAGATACACGTTCTCCACGCCCTTGGCTGCCTGCTTCAACTCCGAAATCAGCTTCTTCTTGCCCTCGATGACCTCATAGCGCGGCCGGAAGTCGTTTTCGACGTCCACCGCGAGGTCCTTCTTGGGCAGATCCTTCACATGACCGAGTGAGGCCTTCACCAGGAACTGCTTGCCGAGATATTTGCCGATCGTCTTGGCCTTGGCGGGCGACTCGACGATTACCAGCGATTTCGCCATAGTGAAAAGTTCTTAAAGATTACGTTCTGAGTATGAGGGTTCCGAACAACCCGAATCTTACCACGGTCCTCCGAGCCCGGCTGTCCACCCCGCCGGGGAGGCGCTGCTAGGACTCGGCCCAAACCCTGATAAATTGCTTGCCCGGCAACTGCCGGACCAGCCCTTGCAGTTCGAGATCGAACAAGGCTGCAATGATCTCGGATGAGGAAAGCGTGTCCAGGGATTCAGGACGCCCCGCTTCCATCAGCACGTCCAGTTGCACCGGCTGGTCCAATTTCAAGGCGCGCAGCACACGGCGCGCGGCATCGTTCAGATCCGGACCCGCTTCTTCTAATAGATTCAACTGGTTACGCCGCTCCGCCGAGAGCCTCCGCCGCTGTTCCGGGGGCAGCTCCACTACCACGTCATTCCACTCCTGCACCAGCTTAGCACCCTGCTTAATCAACAGGTTAGGCGCCCAGCTCATCTTGGAGGTAATGTTCCCCGGCACGGCAAAAACCTCGCGACCCTGATCCAGCGCGAGCTTCGCCGTGATCGCCGATCCGGAATACTCCGCCCCCTCTACAATCAGTACGCCGGAGCTCAAACCGCTGATGATCCGGTTTCGGATAGGAAAATTCTGAGGGTAAGCCGGGGTCCCCATCGGAAACTCGGTGACCAGCAAGCCCTTCTGCCCGATCTCGACCGCCAGTTTGCGGTTCTCGGACGGATAAATGTGATCCAAACCGCAGCCGAACACCGCCAGGGTGTTCCCGTGAGCCCCCAGCGCGCCCCTGTGAGCCGCTGTATCAACGCCGCGGGCCATCCCGCTGGCGATGGTCAACCCGGCCTTCGCCAGGTCAGCGGAGAGCCTCTCGGACGCCATAGTGCCATAGGCTGTAGGGCGGCGGGTACCCACCACCCCCAGCATGACGGTGTCTAACAATTCGATGCGGCCGCGGCAGAAAAGAATCAACGGAGGGTCGAAGATCTCCCGAAGCAGGCTTGGATATCGTTGATCCGAAAGGGTGATCGCCTCCGCCTCGGCGGCGGCGATGTGGCGCTGCTGTTCCACCGCCAGCTCAAAGGTGCAGCCGCTGGCGATGGTCTGGGCGACGGTCCCGGAGACGCCTTCCGCCTCCAGTTCGGAGCGGGAGGACCGGAAGACGCCGCGCACGCCCCGCCGCCGGTTGACCAGTTCCGCGCCCTTGCGAGGTCCCAGCCCCGGAACCAGAACCAGCGCCAGCCAGTGCAGCACTTCCTCCGCGTCCATCGCCACAGCCCTCATAAACTAGTGGTGCCGCCGGACTGGAGGAATTCTCAGTAGACTGAGGAGTAATGGCTCAAGCGACCTACGACGACGCAAACCTGGTGCTGCGACTTTATGAACTCCGGCGGGAGGAGCGGATGCGCCAGGCCCGGCAATGGATGATGAGCGAGTTCCGCGCCGCCACGGTGGACGAGCTCAACAAAATCGCCCCGCAGGGCTCCGGCATGGACGCCAACTTCCGCATGGTGGTGACCTACTGGGACATGGCAGCTTCCTTCATCACTGGCGGCATTCTGAACGCCGAGCTCTTCTATCAATCCAATCGCGAGCTGGTGATCGTGTGGGAGAAAGTACGCCCGCTGCTCGGCGAGATCCGCGAGCTGCGCAAGAACCCGGGTTTGTGGAAGCACCTGGAGAAGGTCGGCAACGAGTTCGGCGACTATCTGAAGAAGACCGAGGGCGACGAGTTCTACGAGACCTTCCTGAAGAGAGCCCGCGCCCGTTAAGCGCCATGCGCCGCGATCCCGAGTTCTTCGGCGAGCAGGAGCTGGATCTGCTGTACATCGGCAAGAAGCTGAAGCATGCCCTGGCGGTGGAGGCGCTGCTGGAAGGCGCGCGGATCGATTACGCGGTGGAAACCGAAACCTATGTGGGCGGCATGATCTTCCGAACGGAGCGCGTGGGAGCTTTTCTGTACGTGCTGCCCGGCGATCTGGAACGGGCGCGCGAGACGATCCGCGCCGCCGGTTTCGAGCCCGCCTGAGTCAGATCTTCATCTGCCGCGCCGCCAGGTCGCGCAGGATCTCCTCGGACCCGCCGCCAATCGCGTTCACGCGGACCTCGCGGTAGATGCGCTCCACCTTATGGCCGCGGATGTAGCCGGCGCCGCCGAAAATCTGGACCGCCTCACGCGCGCAAAACTCCATCGTCTGGGTGGCCTGGATCTTCAGCATCGCCAGACCGGCGACGGGCGATTCGCCCTGGGCCATGCGCCACGCCGTGATCTCGAGATACGCCTGAGTCGTGTTGACGGCGCGAGCCATCTCCACCAGTTTGTGGCGGATCACCTGATGATCGGCCAGCCGCTGCCCGAACGTGTGCCGCTCCCGTGCGTACGCGAGCGCTTCCTCGAATGCGACGCGCGCATTCATGTTCGCCCCCGCGGCCATGCCCAGGCGTTCCGAGTTGAAATTGTTCATGATCAGCCGGAACCCGCGGTTCTCCTCGCCCAGCAGATTACCCGCGGGCACGCGAACGTCATCGAAGTACAGCGTTGCAGTATCCGATGCCCACCAGCCCATCTTCTTCAGTTCCGTGCGCGCAAAGCCCGGGCGGTCGGCTTCGATCAACAGCAGCGACACGCCGTCGATGCCGGGACCTCCGGTGCGCACGGCAACCGTAAAGTAGTCGCCGCGCATGCCGGAGGTGATGAACGTTTTGGAGCCGCGCACGACGTAGTCCTCGCCGTCGCGCACCGCCGAGGTTTGGATCGCCGACACGTCAGACCCGCCGGAGGGCTCGGTGATGGCCAGGCAGGAAATCTTTTCTCCGCTGAGAATGCGCGGCAGGACTCGCGATTTCAGCTCCGCGGTGCCGGCGGCGGCGATCGGCGGGGCGCCGATGGAGTGGCTCATCAGGCTCGCGGCCACGCCGCCGCAGGCCGGGCGGTTCAATTCCTCGGTGGTGACGATGGCAAGAAACGGATCCTTGTCGGGGATGCCGCCGTATTCCTCCGGGAAGCCGAGGCGCAGCAGTCCGATCTCGGCGGCCTTGCGATATAGATCGCGGGGGAACGTCTCGGCTTCGTCCCACTCGTTGACAAACGGGGCGATTTCCTGGTCCACCCAGCGGCGCAGAGTCTTGCGCCAGGCCTCGTGCTCCTCGGTGTAGAAGGGGTTGCGTGAGCCGCGGAGTTCCCGTGCTGCGGTGGTCATAACGCTACCGTCCCCAATCGTTGCGGTATACCTTTCCGTCCTTCATCACGAAGCGGACCTTCTCCATCACGCGGATGTCGGCCAGCGGATCGCCTTCGACGGCGATGATGTCGGCGAGGTGGTTCGTTTCCAGCACACCGGTCTTTCCGCCCAGGCCCAGCAGTTCGGCCGAAACGAGAGTGGCGGCCCGCAACGCTTCGATCGGCTTCATCCCGAACTCGACCATGTAGGGAAACTGCTTCCAGTTGTCACCGTGCGGGTACACGCCGCCGTCGGTGCCGAAGGCGAGCTTCGCCCCGGCCAGGTACGCCTTGCGGAAGTTCTCGCGCTGCGTCTTGCCCACCAGCTTTTCCTTCTCGATGAATTCGGGAAGCATGCCGACCTTGAGGCCTTCCTGCAGGATGAAGTCGTCGTTATAAATGTCGAACACCAGGAAAGTGCCTCGTTCCTTGGCCAGGCGAATGCCTTCGTCGTCGATAAAGGAGCAGTGCTCCACCGAATCGACGCCGCCGCGGATCGCGCGCTTGATCCCCTCGGTGCCATGGGCATGCGCCGCGACCTTGCGTCCGTGCTGGTGAGCCTCCTCGACGATGGCGCGGATCTCTTCCTCCGTGAGTTGCGGCCCGCCCACGGAGTCGCCTTTCGACAGAACTCCGCCGGTGGCGCAGATCTTGATCAGGTCGGCGCCGTACTTGATGTTGTTCCGGACCTTGGCTCGCAACGCCCAGGGGCCGTCGGCGACACCCTCAGCGGAATGCTTGAACTCGGGCGCGAGCAGTGCGTTGTCGCAATGCCCGCCAGTGATGCCGAGTGACGGTCCGGACACCAGCAGGCGCGGTCCTTCGATGTCCCCGGCGTTGATCCCATCGCGCAGGGCGATGTCGGAGAACCCTTCGGCTCCGACATTGCGAACCGTGGTGACGCCGGCGCGGAGCGTAGTGCGCGCGTTCTTGACGCCCATGATCGCCTGACGGGGAACCGAAGTCCCCAGTCCTTCGTAGCCGCTCTGCGACGGATCCGAGGTCAGGTGGTCGTGGGCGTCGATCAGTCCGGGAAGACAGGCGCCCTTCGAGAGATCGATGGCGGCGGCGGTGGGGGCGGTTCCGATGGCTGCGATCCGGTCCTTGTCCACCGTGATCACAACGTTGTGGCGAACCTCGCCGGTGCGCACGTCGATCAGCTTGCCGCAGCGGATGGTGGTCTGGGCGGAAAGAGTGCAGGCGAACGCGAAAACCAATGAAAACCAGGTCACGGACTCAGTATGCCACGCACCGGCGAACTAGGCGCCGCGGAGGATCACCGCCGGGTCGATGCGGGAGGCGCGAGCCGCCGGGATCACGGAGGCGGCGATCGCCACCAGCAACAGCACCGCAGGCGCCAGCGTAAACGTCAGCGGGTCGTGCGGGCTGACACCGTAGAGCATGGTGGCCATCAGGCGCGTGAGCGCCAGCGCTCCGGCGAATCCCACGGCAACCCCGGCCGCGGCGAGCCGCAGCCCGTCGCCGAGCACCATGCGAAGTACATCACCCCGGGCCGCGCCGAGCGCCATGCGGACGCCGATCTCGCGCGTCCGCTGTTCCACCCCCTGGGCGATGACCCCGTAGAGCCCGGCGGCGGCCAGCACCAAAGCCAGCACCGCGAACCCGGTCAGCAGCAGCATGGGAAACCGGCGCGGCGTGACGGCGCGATCCAGCAACTGGGACATGGAGTAGGCGTTGTACACCGCGATTTCCGGATTGACCGCTCGCACGGCGGCCCGGATTTCCGGCAGGCGCTCCTCCGGCGCGCGGACCACCAGGATCGGCGCGGTCAAGGGGCTGTAAGCGTAGGGCTGGTACGCCTCCGGCGGCGCTTCCAGGTCCAGCCCGGAATGACGAACGCTGCCGGTTACGCCGATGATGGTGATCCAATTCGGCGTGTTCGTGGCGGGCCCGATAGCGATGCGGCGGCCCACCGGATCTTCACCGGGGAAAAACTTCCGGGCCAGAGCCTCATTGATCACCACGACCGGACTTCGCGGATCCGAGTCGCGCTCCTCGAAAAAGCGGCCCTGCAGGATCGGGATTCCCATGGTGGCGAAGTAGCCGGGTGTGCTGCGCCGGTACTCGACCTCGGGCTGCTCGCCCGCCGCGAAGGTCCGCCCCTCAATGTGGATCATGGTGCCGAGGTTCACGCCCATCAGGGGCAGGCGGCTGACCGCGGCCACGCCCTGAACGCCAGGCAACGCGGCAATCCGCTCCTCCAGGGAGCGGTAGAGAGTCGCGCGCTGCGCGGGGGTCGCCACGGAGGGGGGATTCTGCATGCTTAGGGTCACCAGGCCGGCCGTGCGAAATCCGGGATCGGTACCCAGCATCCGGGCGAAGCTGTGGACCAGCAGTCCCGCGGCCGACAGCAGAATCACGGAAACCGCGACTTCCACCACCACCAGCGCGGCGCGCAGCCGCCGCGCGCCGGCGGGAGTCGAACGCGCGCCGTCCTTCAGCGAGTCATGAATCGCACCCCGCCAGGCCTGGAACGCCGGAGCCAGCCCGGCGGCCAGCCCGGTGAGGATGGACGCGGACAAAAGGAAGGCAAGCGACTGCGGATCCACGGCGATTTCTTCCTTGCGAGGCAGCGTGGCGGGGGAGAACCGCAGAATTAAGCGGACCATGACATGAGCCAGACCCGCCCCCGCCAGTCCACCCAGCGCCGCCACCACCATGCCCTCGGTGACCAACTGGCGGAGCACGCGTGCCTGCGAGGCGCCCATGGCGATGCGGATGGCGATCTCCCGCGAGCGTCCCGCGGCGCGCGCCAGCAGCAGGTTGGCCAGGCTGGCGCAGGCAATCAGGAGCACGAGTCCGACGACCCCGAGCAAGACGAGCAAGGCGGTCCTCACCCGGCCGGTAGCGAGGTCGGTAAAGGGACGGACGGAGGTGACGAGGCCGCGATTGGAATCCGGATACTGCGCCGCCTGCGCCTTGGCGAAAGCATCCAATTCCGCGGAAGCCTGCTCCGCGCTCACGCCCGGATGGAAGCGGCCGGCCAGCTTGAGAAAGCGATTCACCCGCCCCCGGGCCGTCAGCGGATTGGCAGTGAGCGGCATCCACAAGTCGATCTCGCCCTGGGCAGCGCCGGGCGTGAGACCGTGGTAGCGGAAGGTCTCCGGCAGCACCCCGACAACGGTGATGGAACGGTCTTCGATGGCGAGCGTCCGGCCGATCACGCCCGGGTCGCCCCGGAACCGGCGCATCCAGTAAGAGTGGCTGAGCACCGCGACCGGCGCCGGCTT
Organism: uncultured Solibacteraceae bacterium; assembly: GCA_964406035.1. Classification (GTDB taxonomy): domain Bacteria; phylum Acidobacteriota; class Terriglobia; order Bryobacterales; family Bryobacteraceae; genus JAIEPW01. Next base: position 17,532 of record CAYOQB010000069.1, read on the forward strand.
TCCATGCTGGTCTTCCTGCTCCGTGAAGACGCGCCCCAGCCGGGGGCGGACGCCCAGCAGAGGGAAGATGCTGGCGGTGGCGAACAAAGTTTCCAGCCTCTCGGTTTCGCCCTCGGCGCGGATCACCACGTTCCAAACCGGCGAGATGGCGGCGATGCTTTCAAACGACCGGGTGCGGGCGCGCAGGTCGATCAAGTCCTGGTAGCTGGTCCAGGGTTCGATGGCAGGATCTGCAACCGCGCGGGTTTCGATCGCCACCAGCCCTTCCGGTCTTTCGTAGGGCAGCGGCCGGAACAGCACGGCATTCACCACGCTGAAAATCGCGGTGTTCGCGCCCACACCGAGCGCCGCCAGCAGCACGGCGAATGCGGCGAACCATGGGTGAAGCGACAATTGCCGCAGCGCGAAGCGCACATCGGCGGCGATCCCCGAGAACGGGCGCGCCCCGCCGCCGGCCAGGCCGGCAACCGCGGGCGGGCGGGGAGCGGGCGACGCGGCGGCAATCTCGCGCGCCAGCTTTACGGCCTCCTCCGGCGAGAACTGACGTTCGGCCGCGTCCCGCGCCGCGGCTTCCTTCAGGCCGCGAGCCAGAGCCTCCCGGTAGGCTTCCTCCAACTGCCCGGCAAGCTCCTCGATGATCTCCGCCTCGCGAGCGGGCGCGACCGGCAGCGCCGGCAGGCGCTCCCGGACGAAACGGTTCCAGTTGGGCGCGGGCAGGTCAGGCATGGCGGAATGGGGCGATCCTTTCGATGGCGTCGACGAAGTCCCTCCAGGACTGGCGTTGTGCATCCAGCGCCTTGCGCCCGGCGGCGGTAATCCGGTAAAAACGGCGGCGGCGCTCGCCGGGTTTTTCCACCCAGCGCCCCTGGATCCAGCCGCGTTGCTCCAGCCGGTACAGAATCGGATAGAGCGAGGCCACGTGGTATTGCAGCTCGCCCTCGGACCGGACCTCGATGAACTTGGCGATCTCGTAGCCGTGGCGGGCGCGCTCTTCCACCAGGCTCAGGACCAGCATCTCCGGAAGGCCGCGCGGGACATCCTGTTGCGGCTTCATGTCCGGCTCCCGCATATATTGCGTCGCCACATATTGTTCTGCAGTATATACGAGCGAGGCGACGGGAGGTTAGGAAGAAAGTCGGCGGAGACGGCTACACGATGACGATGCCGTCCGGACGAAGCAGTTGCGCGAGCGGACCAAGGATCGCCGGACGGCTGGCGGCCTCGCGAACTTTCTGCACCGCGGGCAGCAGCAGGCCGATCAGGATGGCGACTGTATCGCCCTTCCCATCCGTGAACTCAGTGAAAACACTGCGGCTGGACGCCTGAATCGCGATCGCCTTCAGCTTCGAGGATCGAACGCGGGCGGGTAGTTGCCGGTACAAGGTGTTGAGGTCCCCGCTGAAGGCCTGCTCCGGCCCGGCGTTCAGCGGCCCGACGTTGACCCGGATTTGCAGCTCGCGAATCTCGATTGGCATGGATTCTTCCCCCACGGAATACTGCGCGAACCGGGGGAGGAACGGATCAGTAGTCCGGTTTTACTCCTCGCGCAGCACTTCCAGCGGCTTCTGGCCCAGAATGCGGAAGCTGGCCAGCCAGCCGGCCGCGTTCGCCAGCAGGGCCGTTGCCGCCACCGAGATCAGCAGCGCCACGAAATCGAAGTGCAGCTCGGCTTCGAGCAGCCGTTTCATCAGTACGTTGGAGAACGCGATGGCCAGCAGGCTGCCGAGCAGACCGGCGACCGCGCCCAGGGCCAGGAATTCCACGGAGAAGATCCGCGCGATCTGTTTCCGCCGGGCGCCGATCGTTTTAAGGATCACCACCTCGCGTATGCGGCGGAAGCGGGTGCCGGCGACGCTCGCGGCCAGAATCACCGCGCCGGCCAGGATCGCGAACGCCGACAGGAAGCGAATCACCACCGCGATCTGGTCCACCACCTCCTGGACCATGGACAGCGCATCGGCAATGTTGATCACGGTTACGGTGGGGAACTTCTCATAGGAGGCCCGCTGCAGCGCGCCCACGGCGTCGGGCTTCATGCGCACGCCGCCGTAGTACATGGCCGGCAAGTCGCGAAGCGGCTCCGGATTGAACACGAACTCGTTGGCCGCGCTGACGCGGATCGCGTCGGTGCGATGGACGGCGCGAACGGTGGCCTGAATCGTGCGGCCGTTGGAGAAAAATTCGAGCTTCGCGCCGGGGTGAACTCCCAGGTCCTTGGAAGCCTCGTGCGCGATGGAAACCACGGGCTCGGTGGTGGAGGGGTCCCACCACTTGCCTTCCAGCACGGTGGTCTGCTCCGGAAGCGCACGCTCAAACATCACCGAGCGCGTCTGCAGAAAACGGCGATTCCAGCCCTTCAGGTCCAGTTGATTCACGGGCGTTCCGTTCACCTTGGTCAGCTTGGCCGCGACACTGGGGATCAGCTCCGGCGTGCCTTCCAATCCCGGCTGGGATTTCAGAAACTCGCGAACGCTTGCCGCCTGCGCCTGCGTGACATCGATCAGGAACACGTTGGGCATCCCCGGGGGCGCGGTGCGCATCAGGTCGCGCAGCAGGGAGTCCTGCACCAGGTAGATGGTCAGCGTGAACATCACGCCGAGGCCCAGCGCCACCAGCACCGGCTGCGCGTGGTTGCCCTGCCGGTACAGATTCGCCATGCCCTGGCGGAGCCAGGAAGGCAGCGATCGCGGCGCGTTGCGCAGCCAGCCCTTCAGGAACCGCATCATCGCCCAAGCCACCAGGCTTAGCGCCAACAGGCTGGCGACCAGTCCGCCGACAAAGTAGCCTCCGATGCGGGCGGACGCACCCACCCACGCGGCGATACCGCCGATGCCGAAGAGGATCAGCGCACCGGCGACGATCGCGGGCCGGTTCTCCAGCAGGCGCTCGCGCCAGCTCTTCTTGACCTCCGCCGTGTCGCGACGCAGGATGATCGCCGGGCGGACGCGACGGATGGAGAGTAGCGGCGGCAAGGTGAACAGCAGCGTCGTCAGCATTCCGGCGACGATGCCCTGGAGCGCCGCCAGGTTCGACCAGCGGAACTCCGGCCGCATCTGGAAATACTTCTCGATCAGGCCTGGGAAAGCGACTTGCACGCCGAGTCCCACCATCACGCCCAGCACTCCGCCCAGAAATCCGAGCAGCAGTGTCTGCATCAGGTAGATCTTCATGATCTGCCCGCTGCGGCCGCCGATGGATTTCATCACCGCGATGTTGTCCATCTTCTGCTGCAGGTGCGCGTGCATGGCCATGCCCACGCCGATGGCGCCGACAATCAGCGCGATCAGGCTCACCAGGCTCAGGAACATGGTGGAGCGGTCCAGCCCGCGGGTGATGATCGGGTGGGTCTGCCGGAAGTCGATTACCTGGGCTTCGGGGAAGGTTTTCTTTAAGCGATCGCGAACCTGCTCGACGGGCGGCGATTGCGGGGACAGCTTGAACAGAAACCGCTGCGCGGCGCGGCTGCCCGGACGCACCAGTCCGGTGCGCTCGAAGGCCTCGCGGGTCATCATCAGGCGCAGGCCGATATTCAGGCTGCCCGACATGCGATCCGGCTCGGCTTGCACGATCGCGGCGATGCGGTAGTCGCTGCCGCCGATGTGGACGGTTTCGCCGAGTTTACGGTTCAGCCGGACCAGGAGGTCCTCGGCCACGGCCACTGTGTCCGGGGTCAGGACCTGCCGGAGGTCGCCCGGCGGCGACAGCTTCACCGAGCCATAGTAGGGATACCTGGCCGGATCGATGGCCTTGATGGACACCAGCAGCGGCGGGCGTTCGGGATCGCCCTGCGCCATCGACACCGTCTCGGTGATCTGGGTGCGTTCCACGCCTTTGGCCCGCAGCTCATCGAGAACGGCGATCTGTTCCGGCGCGGGCATCTGGAACATCCTCGCGGAGATGTCGCCGGCCATGAGCACGCGCGCTTCCTTGAGCAGCATGGTTCGGAACGATTCGGAAAAGCCGCGAACTCCGGAAAGGCAGCCGACGCCCGCCGCAACGGCGAGCACCACGAAGGCGAACTTGGTCCAGGAGGCTCGCGTCTCGCGCCAGGCGATCTTGGCCGCGGTGGAGATCGGAAAGCTGCCGTTCATTGCTGCATCACCCCCGCGGGCTGCTGCACTTCGTCGGCGACGATCAGGCCGTCGCGCAGCGTGATGATGCGGTCGGCGTGGGCGGCGAGCTGCTTGTCGTGGGTCACCAGCACCAGCGTCGTCTGTTCCCGCCGGTTCAGCGAGATCAGCAGATCGAGCACGTGGCGGCCGTTCACCGAGTCCAGGTTGCCGGTGGGTTCGTCGGCCATCAGGATGGGGGGCTTGACCATGAAGGCGCGCGCCAGCGCCACGCGCTGCTGCTCGCCTCCGGAGAGCTGCACCGGGTAATGATCCAGGCGGTCGGTGAGACCGACGCTGGTCAGCAGTTCCCGCGCGCGATCCAGGCCTTCGCGGGAGCCGCCGCCGGCCAGCTCGAATGGGAGCAGCACGTTCTCCTCGGCGGTCAGAGTGGGGATCAACTGGTAGCTCTGGAACACGAAACCCAGCTTCTGGCCGCGCACCAGCGCCAGTTGATCCTCGCCCAGGCCGGTGATGTCGACGCCGTCCAGCACCACCGTGCCGGTGGAGGCGGAATCCAGGCCCGCCAGCAAACCGAGGAGAGTGCTCTTGCCCGAGCCGGACGCGCCCATGATCGCCAGAAACTGACCCGCCGGGACCTCGAAGTCGATTCCACGCAGAATCTCCACGCGATGGGTTCCGGTGTCGATCACCTTGGTCAGGCTCCGTACGGCAATGGCTTGTTTCGATTTGGACATCTATTCTCTATGATGACATTAGATGTATCGTTTTCTCCTTTTTGGTGCTGCCGCTTTCCTGGTAGCTTGCGGGAGCCGGGAAGCCGCGCCCGCTGAATCCGCCGCTCCTCCCTCGCAGGCGCTGAATCCTGGGGGTCCGTCCTCGGAAGCCGCGCCAGCGAAAGCGGATGGCAGGCCGACCCTGGTTGCGTTCGGCGACAGCCTTACGGCGGGCTACGGCGTGGAAGCCGGGCTCAGCTATCCGGACTTTCTGCAGAAGAAGTTCGATTCGCAGGGAATCCGCTGGCGGGTGGTGAACGCCGGCATCAGCGGCGAGACCACGGCCGGCGGGCTGAACCGGATCGAGTCCGTTCTGAACCTGAACCCCGATCTGGTGATTCTGGAGCTCGGCGGCAACGACGGCTTGCGCGGTTTGCCACTGGACCAGACCCGATCGAATCTGGAGGCGATCGTAACCCGGCTGCGCGACGCCGGCATCAAAGTGGTGCTTGCCGGGATGACCCTGCCTCCCAATTACGGCCCGCGGTACATCCGCGAGTTCGAGAACATCTACAAGGACCTGGCGAAGAAGTACAAGCTCCCGCTGATCCCGTTCTTCCTCGAAGGAGTGGCCACCCTGGACGGAAAATACATGCAATCCGACGGGATTCACGCCACCGCCGAGGGCAACCGGAAGGTCGCCGAAACCGTGTTCCGGTACGCTAAACCTCTGCTGAACTAGAGCTTACAGCTCTTCCTTGGAATCCTTGGCATGTTCCTGAACGAAGCTGAGGATGTCGAATCGCGTCACTTTGCGGTCCGCGAAGAAGCTGTTTACCGCGTCCTGCTCATCACTGTACAGGTCAAAAATGGTGTGCAGCTTGGTCAGGACCAGCAATTCGACGTTTCTTTTGTTCAGGTTGAGGAGCTTCAGCCCGCCGCCGGCCTTGGTCAGCGCGGTGTGACAAATGACCATGGAGCCGAGCCCGGTGGAATCGATGTAATCGATCTCCGCCAGGTCGAAGATCTGGCGCAAGTGACCCGCCTGCTGCAGGTCGGTGACGCGATCCCGCAACTTGGTGCTCTCGCCGACCGCGATTCTGCCGCGGAGGCTGAGGATGACAACGCCTTCCCTGATCCGATCCGTGATTTCCAGGCCCATCCCGATCCCCTGTTCCGGTCTGGGTACGAACCGGCAATCACGAGTGTATCTCTTTCGCGGCGGCCACGGCCGGCGGGGCAGCCTCCTGCCGCCTGGGAAGCAGGACAGTGAAGGTCGAGCCGCGGCCGACGGCGCTGTCGACCTCCAGTTTGCCGCCGTGCGCCTTCACGATCCAGGCGACGAAGCTGAGGCCGAGGCCGAGCCCCTGGGACGAAGAGTCGCTGCGTTCGCGGACGCGATAGTAACGGTCGAATATGTGCGGCAGCTTCTCGGCGGGAATCCCGATGCCGGTGTCGCGCACGGAGAGCCGCACGAAATCGCCGTCGGGCTCCAGCGACACGTGAACGGAGCCGCCATGTGGGGTGTACTTCAGCGCGTTTGAAATCAGGTTTGAGAGCAGCCGTTCCATCTGGATGCGGTCGGCCTGGAGGACGCAGCCGGGCTGCACGCGGCAAGTGAGGGAGACCTTGCCTACCTCGGCCGGGACCTCGAACTCGCCCACCAGGAACTGCGCGATCTCGCTGAGGTTGAGGTTGCGCATCTGCAGGGCGAGGTGTCCGGATTCGGCCTGGGACAGCAGCAGCAAAGCCTTGACGATGCTGGTCAGCCGCTCCACGTCACGCATGGCGTTTTCGAGCGACTCGCGAAACTCGTCGGCGGTTTGGGCGGTGAGCAGCGCGACCTCCAACTGGCCGCGGATCGCGGTGAGCGGAGTGCGCAATTCGTGCGAAACGTCGGTGGCGAACTGGCGGGTCTGCTCAAACGACTTCTGCAGCCGTCCCACCATCTCGTTGAAGCGGTCGATCAGGTTATCGAGTTCATCGCCCGCGCCGCGGGAGGGGATGCGGAGGGAAAGGTTATCGCTGCCGACGCGCTGCGCGGCGAGCGCCACCGAGTTCACCGGCTCCAGCGCGCGCCCGGCCAGCAGCCAGCCGAGATAGCTGGCGACGAGAATCAGCACCGGCAGCAGGGCAAAGTAGTTGAGCGTGAACCGGGACACGGTTTCCCCGTGATTCGCCAGCGAGCGGCCGATCGCCAGGTAATATTGCTTGCCCTCGTCGCGAAGAACGCCGCCGCGAATCAGATAGGGCACGCCGCCGCTGCCGGCTCGCTCGTGGAACACCGGCGCGCCCGACTTCAGGGCCGCGCGGATCTCGCCCGGCAGGTCGACGCCCAGCTTCTGATAGGTCTCCGACACCTGCAGTGGAGTTCCGTGCTCGTCGGCGAGCAGGTACACGTGGCGCAAGTGCTCCACCACGAACGCTTCCTCGGGATCGTTGGGATCGCTATACCAAACCGGCTTGCTTTTCTCCACCCGCAGGTAGCCCTTCGCCGCGCCCCATTCCTCCTCCAGGGTTTCCCGGATCTGCGCGTCCAGGATGGCGGCGAGGTTGGCGCGAAAGATGAGGCCCAGGGCCACCAGGAGCACGCTGAAGAACAGCGCGTATCCCAGCGCGAGGCGGAAGCGAAGGCTCTTTACGGTGGGCAGCACTCGGTTACCGCGGTTCGTTCGGCTTCTCGGATGCCTCCAGCATATATCCGATGCCGCGCACGGTGTGGATCATGCGCGCCGGGAACGGGTCATCCACCTTGGTGCGCAAGTGACGGATGTAGACGTCGACGATGTTGGTCAGGCCGTCGTAGTCCATGTCCCAGACGTGCTCGACGATCATGGTGCGGCTGAGGGGCCGGCCCCGGTTGCGCATCAGGTATTCGAGGATGCTGAATTCCTTGGGCGCGAGCTCGATATTCTCGCCGGCACGGGTCACTTTGCGGCGAATGCAGTCGAGGGTCAGGTCGCCCACCTGGAGGCGTTCCGGGGTCGGCTGGCCTCGCCGCAGGAGCACGCGGACGCGCGCCACCAGTTCGACGAAGGCGAACGGCTTCACCAGGTAATCGTCGGCGCCGAGCTCGAGCCCCTTGACGCGGTCGTCCACCGAATCGCGGGCGGAGAGGATCATCACCGGAGGCGAGGTCTTGCGGTTGCGGATCTTCTCGAGCACGGCGAGGCCGTCGATGTCAGGCAGGCCGAGGTCCAGGATGATCAGATCGTAGTCGGTATGGTGGAGCAAGTCGAGCGCGGGCAGGCCGGCGTGAGCCACGTCAACGGCGTAGCGCTCGCTTTCCAGGCCTCGCGACAGGAAGTCGGCGATCCGCTTTTCGTCTTCCACCACGAGAATACGCATGTTTGTGTTAGTTTAGCGAGGCCGTTGCTTTTCAACAAGCAAGAAAAAACCCGGCCATCCGAAGACGGCCGGGCTTGACGAGGACAACCGCGGTTAGAACGTGATGCGCGCGCCCAACTGCAGGGCGCGCGGACCGCCCGAACCGAAGGTCTGGATGACGCGCTGATTGGCCTGGCCAAACGAGAACGTCTGGGCAGCCGGATTGGGGTTGCGCGCATCCAGGTTGAAGTTGAACTGGCTGAGGTTGGCGACGTTGAACACGTTGAACATCTCGCCGAACACGGCCAGCTTGTAACGCTCACGCCAGGTGAACGTCTTGGTGAGGCGGATGTCCTGCGAGCTGAAGTTGTCGCCGAACTGGTAGTTCGCCGGCAGTACCAGCTGCGGGATCGCCTGCCCGCGGGCATCGCGCGAACCGGCGGGGAACCGCTGGTTCCAGGCGGCCACAGCCGCTTCCAACTCGGCCTTGCCGCAGCCGCGATTGAAGCAGTTGAAGTCGACGCCCGGAATCGGCGTGGTGGTGATGCCGTCTCCGTCGATGTCCACCTGCGGCACGTTGGCCATCACAGGAGAGCGCGTGTTGAAGGCCGAGATGAAGCCCAACTGCACACCCCAAGGCAGGTCGACGATCGCCGACACGTTCAGGATGTGGCGCGGCGCCTGCGGACCGTAGCTCTGGAACAGGTTGT